>CANHGK010000006.1 GCA_947460235.1 Paenibacillaceae bacterium
ACGAACCAACAGCTGACGAACCAACAGCTGACGAACCAACAGCTGACGAACCAACAGCTGACGAACCAACAGCTGACGAACCAACAGCTGACGAACCAACAGCTGACGAACCAACAGCTGACGAACCAACAGCTAACGAACCAACAGCTGACGAACCAACAGCTGACGAACCAACAGCAGTGGACTACGTTAATTCAATGGTTACAATATCAAAATCAACCTGGTATTTTGGGAGCATCTCGTTTGAGCCCAATGCTGGTTAATCGGAATCGGACGCAATTGTCGTGGTCTACATTGATTCAATTTTTACAAAATCAACAAAATCTTGTATTTAACACGGAGGTCAACACAAATCAAAATGGTGTTGATGAAACGTTTGCGAATTCAACGACTAATCAGTTTTTAAGCAATCATATTTTCCAAACTGCTTTTTCATTTTTTATAAATCAAGGTGCAAGGTCGGTTTCGAATCGGCAAGAGAATATAAACAATACATCCAAGAAATTTGTAGCGTTTATGCTCGAATATTTGAATTTTAAGAATGATAAATTGACGAATATCAATTCGTTTGAGCGACTTTCTTCGTTTTTTACACACCATCAATTTGTTCGTCCGTATCAAGCAGGTTCGACTATGAATTTATCTGCAAATTTGATCAACCAAAACGTGACTTCAAATTCACAATTTGCATCGGCGAATCAATTTTTACAATCTGCTTACCATATGTTGCTTTCGACGCCAACCTTCACCAATGAGATGCAACAGAAAAATACATTGAATTTAAATACGGCGATAAAACCTAGAACGTTTGTGTCTGCGGTTTTGCACTATTTCAGGACGAACAGACGTAATCAATTAGAAGATAACTTAGATCGTGCGCAACAATCCGGCGATCCGATGAACATAAATAAAGAGATGATACAGTCCGCATTATCTCATTGGAGCACATCCACTACTAAACATGAATCTAATCAACTTACACAGCAATTACGTGATCAGCGATATTTTAGTCAATGGATCACAAAACCAGAAAACAAACAACAATTTATAAAATTAGTGAAAAGTTTTATTCTAAAAACGCCAAATAGCGTATTCCAAGATCAAATACGTTCTGGATCCGATGCTTCTATTACAACTGCGAACACAATATTAAATCAGCACATGAAGTTATCGAATGAAACGAATCGGATACAATTCACAAATCAATATTACGCAGATTCGATTATTCAAATGCTTACTGTTCTGCCAACGAATCACTATGTGAATCAATGGGGCCGGATGAATTCGGATTTTACGACGATAAATGTACAAAATTCCAGTCAAATTTTGAATAAACTTGGGGCAATCATACAAGAATTATTTTCATCTGTTTCAACTAGTGCAAATGTAAACAATTCAATTCAACAATCAAATTCAAAATCTACTACTGTTCAAATGAATCCTGTCTGGAATTTCATCACAACATTAACGAACGTAAAGAAGACTCGATCTACTCAAGTAAACGCCGAAGAATCACAAGAACTTAGCAATTATTTTCAGTTATTTCCAGTATCATCGTTGCGAGTATTATACGAAACTTTCATAACTAATTCCGTTTTGAATCAACCGAACGTCTTACAATCGAATTTAAACTCAAAGTCAATTAGTTCGGTTTATGGAAAAATGGTAACAATCATACAGCATGCGTTGACTAATCTTGGTCAAACGAAACGCAATCTTGATTCAGATACGAATGTACAAATCAAAACAGATTCTGTAAACCGTGTGATTCAAGAGTTGGTACAATTTCAAACAAACGTACTATTAAAAGAGCATCAATCTATCGAAGAAACACGTGAACTTCCAAATATGTACCTGCAAGAGAATTCCTCACTAGTTTATAAACAAGCAGATCAATCTTCACCAATTGCGAATCGATCTGCAGATTTTTCATCCGATGAATCAAGCTCGCTACAATATTATCAACCACAAAGTGGTATTGAAGAACTTGAATCCGATTTGTTAGCGTGGAAAAAACAAGTCGAAGAGAAAATTGTAGAGACGGTACACCAAACGATTGATCCGAAAGAGATCAAGCAAATTAAAAATAAATTGGATATACTTGATGTGGATCGTATTATCGATCAAGTGTATCGTGAAATTGAACAAAAGATTATGTCAGAACGGCAACGTAAAGGTTTATTTTAGTTTTGAAGAACAGAGAAAGTGGGTGTTATCGGCATGCTAAGTCCAGCAAAAGCAAAGCTTAAAATTGGCGCAACGATGAAATCGATTGATGTGATGTTTAACCCAACGGAATATTCGATCTCTAAAACATCTCGATACGATACATCACCAGCTCCAGGCACCGCTTCTAATGTGTCTTCACCTGCAACACAACCAACTTATGTCGGGGATGAGTCATCCACGCTATCGTTGGAACTTTATTTTGATACGTCGTTAAAAGGTACTGATGTTCGGATAAAAACGATGGAAGTTGTTGCGTTGATGGAACCAGACGCAAAAGCTAAGGCGCCAATTGATGTTACCTTCGTGTGGGGATCGTTAAAATTTACGGGGTATATTAAAAGCATCACGCAGCGGTTTACGATGTTTGTGGCTTCTGGAGTACCCGTGCGTGCAAGACTCCAAGTTGAGATCATTTCAAAACAAAAAAGTTCAGATCAATATGAAAAGGTCATGGAAGCTCCTAAACTTCCAACAAGTTCATTTTTACTAAAAGCAGGGGTGCAATTATGTTTGATTGCGGCACAAGAGTTAGCAGATGCCGTCAAATGGAGAAAAATTGCGAAAACTAACGGCATCGATAATCCAACAAAATTAAAAGCTGGAACGTCGATCAATATTCCCAAATTGGGGTGATATAAATGGGAAGTGTAACGTTAGATACAAAAACATACACCTATGACGCATTAGAAAAAAATTATAGTCAATTTCATTCGCCAGCATTTCAAGTGCTTATTAATGGTCAAGCCATCGATAAAAGCCAAATATCTGTGTCAGAGATTGTTGTCTACAATTCAGTAGAAGCGGAGGCAGATACGGTAGAATTTATCGTCAACAATAGTTTTGACCGAGTGAAAAGCGAATTTAAATGGGTCGATCAATTTTTTACATTGGGAAAAGACCTTGAAATTAAATTGGGATACGGAGATAAATTGACAACGGTTTTTGTTGGCAAAATTACACGTATTGAATATAGTTTACCTGCAAATTCTTCACCACTTATCCATGTGCGTGGAATGGATATTACATTTCAAATGATGAAATTTAAGAATACATCTTCTTGGAAAAACAAGAAAAGTAGTGACATTGTAAAAACAATTGGTGCAAAATTTTCTGACAAAGTAGTTGCTGATGACACCACGGAGTCATTTACTGAAAAGACGTTTGTGAAGATGTCAGACTTTGAAGTCATTAAATATTTGGCTGAATTAGAAAATCGGGAGTTTTTCGTTGTTGGGAAAACAGTATATTTCCGCAAGTTTTTTAAGTCAACGACACCCATGATCACATTAACCTACGGGAAAAATTTAATAAATTTAAATATTCAAAGCGATTTATATCACCAAGTGAGCAAAGTGATTATTACCTCATGGGATGAATTGCAAAATAAAAAGATCGAGTCTACGGTATCTTCATATACAAAACTGGGTACGAATTCAAAAACAGGAATCGATATGGTTAAACAAATGGGCGATTTTATCGATTATTATGAAAGTAATGTTCACTCTGCAGCACATGCGAAAACGTCCGGCGAGTCTAAACTACAACGAAAAGGGAATTTGCTCGTACATGGTCAAGGTGAAATTCGTGGGTTACCAGAATTTCGCGCAGGCAAATTTATAAAACTAGACGGTTTAGGAAAAAAACTTAATCAAGTTTATTATTTGAAAAAAGTAATTCATAAAATCAGCAAAAGTGGTTATATTACTCAGTTTGTTTTAGGGGGCAATGCCGTATGATTGATCTTTTTGGTACCGGAAGTGTAGAACGCACCGATCGTGCGAATAATCTAATTCCTGGTGTGTTAATTGGCATTGTGACAAATAATGCAGACCCCGAAAAATTAGGACGAGTGAAATTAAAATTACCGATGCGTGATGATACGTTTGAAACCGGTTGGGCACGCGTGGCAACGTTTATGGCCGGGAAAGGGTATGGCGGCTTATTTATTCCAGACGTGAATGATGAAGTGCTAGTTGCTTTTCATCGCGGAGAAATTAGTGAACCGTATGTGGTCGGTTGTTTATGGAATAAAAAAAACACGGCTATTCCAAAAGATGCTAAAAATGAAGTGCGCAAAATCATTACGAAATCAAAACATGAAATTGAGTTCAATGATAGTGCTGCTGGTGGCAAGATTACACTGAAGACAGCGAAAGGGAGCACAATTTCGCTTGAAGACAAAACAAATCTTATTACGATCAAAGATAAAACGTCGAAAAATATGATTAGTATAAAAGGCGCTTCCAATATGATTGAACTAAAAAGCAATTTGACGACAATTCAAATCAGCGCTACAGGCGATGTCAAAATTAAGTCAACAAAAGCGATAACGATCGATTCTACGCAGATTACCTTAAATGCAAAGGCAAAAATGGATATTAAAGCCGGTGCATCATTGAATCTTAGCAGTAACGGACTCGTAAACATTAAAGGGACCATAATTAAAATGAACTAGAGGAGGGAAGTTATGAGTAAGAGTTTTCTTGGACGTGGATGGAAGTTTCCGATTGAAGTGGATCCGGTAACAGGTAAAATTAAAATGTCTGAATATGAAGAAGATATTGCGGAAGCGATTCGGATCGTATTGTGGACGATTCAAGGTGAACGGATGATGCGACCGGAATTTGGAAGCCAACTTCAAATGTTCTTGTTTAGCTCTACAGATGAAACTTCTCTCCGAATTATCGAATCATCGATTGAAGATGCATTATATGCATGGGAACCACGCATTCATCAAATTCAAGTGGAAACAAAATTACATGAGGAAAAATCAGGAACACTTAATATTCATTTACAGTACACCGTACGCGTAACCAATACGGTTTATAATCAAGTGTATCCATTTTATTTAAACGATGGAACAATGTAGTTGCGATAGAAGGGAGAAAAGCACATGTTACCACCAAGTATAGACCAACGACAACTTGCTGATTTAGTTGAAGAAATGAAGAAAATGACACCTTACTATACGCCAGAGTGGCGCTTTTCTCCAGAGCAACCGGACGCTGCTGCCGCATTGTTTTTTATTTTTGCAGATTTGTATTTAGAAAATATTAAACGTTTAAATAAGGCGCCAATGAAACATTATATGGCGTTTTTAAACTTGTTGGATCTCGAACAATTGCCAGCACAATCTTCAAAATCTCGCGTTATATTTGAATTAAGTGAAGGTATGAATGAATCTGTACATATCCCGAAAGGTACACAAGTATCAGCGAAGTCTGCTGCTGGACATGATATTTATTATGAAACAAATCATGCATACATGGTCACACCAGCAAATCTACAAGAAATTATGTATGTTAGCAAAACAAAAGATTTAATCGTATCTCAATCTGACGTGTTAACGAACCCTTCAACATTCCAATTGTTTTCTACTCAAGGTAACAATCTCCAAGAACATGCATTTTTCTTACACCATGAACGGATGTTTCATTTCAAACATGGCGTAGCAATTGAAGTTTTCATCAGTAATTCCCTTGAGAAGTTTAACGATACAAAATTAATTGATTATTTGATAAATCCTCAAAAAATCACTTGGTATTATTTTAGTCGAGATGCATGGATTCCATTTGATCAAGTTACGAAACAGCATGATCGTAGCTTGGTATTATATAAGCATGCGATTCAAGAAAATGAAGTTACGAGCGTAAATGAGCAAGAATGCGTTTGGATTAAATGTAAGTTGAATCACTATGATCCGAATGATGTGATGCTTACCAAGTTAAAAGCAGATCGCATTGAGTGCAAAACAAACTATTTCGAAAAAGTACCAAGTCGTGGTATTGAACCTGATCTTATGTTTTCTAATGATATGGAAGTAGCGAATACTGGACATTTTCCGTTTGGCGAAGAGTTTACGATGTACTCTTGTTATTACATTTCTTCAGCGGAAGTTTTCTGTAAAAGCGGGGCAATTGTTGAACTAACCTTTGATTTGAAATGGGAAGAACTTCAAATTCGTCCGCCATATGAACCGACCATTGAATGGAAAATGGTGATGAAAAAATCGACATTCGAGAAAACTCCGCCATTATTAACTTCAATTGCACAAGTGGCATGGGAGTATTGGGACGGGAAGACGTGGGCAAAATTAACGAATGAAACTGCGTTTGAAGAAGTATTACATTATCGAGATCACCTCGAAATGAACCCGACAGTTTCGTTTGAATGTCCAAATGACTTCGAGATCAGTAATGTAAATGGACATGATAATTATTGGATTCGAATGAAAGTCGTTAAAATTGACCAATTGTATTCTACAGACTTTGTCTATATGTCACCATGGATTTCGAATGTCGGAATGAAATATCATTTTTTAGAGTATCGTGAACCCGCACAATTGTTGTTGACTTATAATAATTTGGAACATTTGGACCAAACGAGTTCGATTCAGATGCCTGGAAAACCATTTCGGTTTTTTTATAATGTGGAATTAGACCAACCGGCAATGTATTTCGGATTTAACTTAGAGATCAGTCCTGGCGTGCATCATTTATACTTTTCTATTCAATCGCAAATAATTGATGGCTTTTCGCAACAAACTCCCCAAATGGAGTGGGAATTTGCGCGTGCTAGCAACGGTCAGTTAATTTGGGAACCACTTAAGGTCTTGGATGAAACCATGTCATTTACCGTGAGTGGTTTTGTCAAACTACTCATTTCAAAAATGATTCCATGTGTGAACTTCATGAATCAAAACTTGTGCTGGATACGTGCCATTAATCGGGACAAACAGTACGAACACCCTCAATCTGCATGGAAATTACCGACGGTGAAAAATCTCTACTTGAATGGCGTTGAAGTGATTCAACAGGAAACCATTCGAGATGAATATGTCGAACAAGTTCTCAATGATGACGATGACCTGCAATTTAAATTGTTGCATACACCATTTCATGACGAAGAAATTTGGGTAGATGAAACTGGAATGATTTCAGACGAGCATATTTTATGGTTAGAACAAAATCACGCAAAGGATATTAGCGTATTACGTGACTCGGAAAGTTTGATCTTGTTAGTTTGGGTGAAGTGGCAATCGGTTCGTAGTTTAACTACATCGCATGCTGAAGATCGCCATTATGTATTGAATCGTACGTCTGGCGTTTTGCAATTTGGTGATGGTCAACGTGGCATGGCGATTCCTGATGTCGGCAGTAATAGAGTCAAAGCACATTATAAAAAGATCATTGGTGCAGGTGGGAATGTTGCGATGAGAGAAATCATTTCATTACAAAATGCCCTTGCATATGTGGAGAAGGTTTACAATCCAGAACCTGCGATCGGTGGTTGCCAACCAGAAACGATCGAACATGCGATTGCTCGAGGACCAAAATTATTGCAACATCGTAATCGATGTGTGACTGCAAAAGATTTCGAAGCAATTACGTTAGAATCAAACTTAAATATCGCAAAAGTAAAATGTTTGAGTCGTGCAGAATGTCCTGAACTTGTCCAATCCGGAACGATAACCCTAGTTGTACAACCGTCAGAAACATTGTCTGCAGCGTCGTATTTTCCTGAAATGAAACGCAAAATAGAACAGCATTTATTAAGTAGAGCATCACAGTTAGTTGCATTTCCAGAACTGATTCGGATTATCGAACCTGTGTATCTAGAAATCTCAGTATTCACATTGGTCACGGTTCAAAACACAGATGAAATGTATGAAACTGAGCAATTGATCATTCAAAAGACATCTGATTTTTTACATCCGAATACTGGGAATTTTAATGGAACCGGTTGGGCCATTGGTGAAACGATTCATATTTCCATGTTGTATGGGGTGTTGAAATCGATTCCAGAAATTTCATTTGTAAAACAACTAACGATGGATGTATATCGTATTGAACATGGAGAGCGTATCGAAATTGATCCGCAAACCATTAAGAATATTAAACATGGTGTGATCATCAACGGTACACATCGTGCGATTGTTGACTTGAAATAATGCATAGATGAAAGGAGGACAAGCATGCTGAAATTACCCAATCTTGATGATCGATACTTTAATGAGATGGTTAAGCAATCCAGAAGTATGATCTCCAAACTGTATCCGGAGTGGACAGATGAGAATGCACATGATCCGGGAATTACGCTCATTGAGTTATTTTCTTGGTATGCTGAACTTCAACAATACTATGCAAACCGGGTCACAAAAAAATTAGATTTGAAGTTTTTGAATTTACTCGGGATTGAACCGCAAAATGTAAAATCTTCTGAAGTTTATGTGACATTCAAAAATGTATCGGAACAAGTTGCAATACCCAAGGGAACTTCGATTTTAGGTGGTGGAATTCCATTTGAATTGGAACATGCTTCCCATTTACTTGCCAATTCAATTGAACGTATTATTATTCATGCAGAATCTGAGTTGACAGATGCTACCGCAGCAAACAAACATGCCGGTGTATCGTATTATGCGTTCGGTCAGAAAGCACAAAAAGGCAATCAATTACTGATTGGATTTCATGAACCGTTGCCTACAGGTGCACCAATTCAGTTGTATTTTAAATTATTTGATCAATATCCAATTTTAGCGAATCCAGTAACACAGGAAAGTATTATTTCGCCTGCTGTTGATCTTGAATTATCCTGTTATGTGCAATCGGATGAAGTAGCAGGTTGGAAGAGTAGTACGCTGATAAATGATGAAACGCATCAATTTATGTTTAATGGCTCCATTACATTTCAAATCGATGCTCCAATGGTGCAAACAACGATTCAAGGCGCGAACGATATGAAGAGATATTGGTTACGCTTTGAAATCAAAAAGGGACGTTTTGAAGTTGCTCCTAAAATCGATCAAGTATTGCTAAATACGATTAAGGCAATTCAACAAAAAACGTATAGCCGATTTATGACCTACGATAGTAGCGGCGAAGCATTTCAAACGATATTCTTTGATGATTATTTGGCGTATTATGGTCGGATTGAAGTGCAAATTTCAGAAATGATTAATGCTGACGAAACAGTTTGGGTGCAATGGTCCCCTGTTCAATATACGCAAGATTATGGTCCAGAAGATCTGGTGTATCGTGTGATTTATGATGATCAAGAGAAACAAGTGATGATTGAATTTGGAGATGGAATTCATGGTAAAATTCCACCGATTCAGCGCAGGTCGATACGAGTTGTTTTGTATGATTCATCCTTTGAATCGAAACGTGAGTTAAACGCCGTGACCGCATTGCCGAATCAACAACTTGAATTAAAGTGGGATTATATTCAACCGGAAAAGTTGCTTCTACAAACTGCAGTACAAAAAGCAGACGGGTCAATCGCCTGGGTTGATTGGCATTATGTTCCTGATTTCTTCTCTTCCACAATGAATGATCATCATATTACGTTCGATTTGGAAGAATCAATTCTTCAATTTGGTGATGATATATATGGTAAAATCCCAATTGCATTGCGAGATGAAAACATCCGCATCATTCAATTAATTTGTGGCGGAGGATCATACGGAAACATTACGAAAGGAGTTATTGATCAGGTTGATGCTGAAGATGAACAATTGGCATCGCTTGCGGTAACAAACTTTGATTACGCAAAAGATGGTGCAGACCGGGAAACAATTGATCAAGCAAAAGAACGCTTTTTCATTCAATTTAATGAGACACAACATGCAATTACATCTTCGGATATGGAACGAATTGTACTGCAAACTCCAGGGTTGCGCATTGCAAGGGTCAAAGCTATTCCTCTGTTTCGTCCAGGATTGAAGAATTATCCTCAACAAAAAGCGATTGCTCAAGTAACGATTGTTGTTGTTCCGTACAGCGAAGAAGCAAAACCATATGTTAGTTCGGGTTTTCTAGCAACGGTTCGTACGAATGTAGAGAAGTATCGAATGTTGACGACGGAATTACATGTTATTCCGCCAGAATATATCAAAATTACTGTACATGCAAAAGTAGTCGCACAACCTTATTTTAAGGATCAAAAATCGATCGTTGTTGATGCATTAAATCAATTGTTACAACCTGTGGATCGAAGCAATCGTTCTGCGGGGTGGATGTTTGGAAAGACCGTTAATAAATCTGATATTTTCGATGTGATCAACCGAATATCTGGGGTAATTTATATCCAGGATTTGTGGATTGAAGCAGAAGGTGTCGGATATGTCAAAGAGCAAACTGGAGACATTCGAATTCCTCCACAAGGGCTCGTGTATTCCGGTCTTCATTCCATACAACTAATCAGTTCAACGGATATATAATCAACGAAAATCATAGTAGCGAGGAGGTGGGAATCCGTGAAACCGGTTCATCATAAAATATTTCAACGTCTTTCCGATTGGAATCAAGGCTTGCACGTGAATATCGAAGTGGGTTCATCTGGAATCCATCTCGAACAATCTACGAAATATGTTCTAAGCCAAGTTGATCACATGACGTTGAATGAGATGCTTCCGAATATTCAAGATTTTGCTGTCGCAGCGAACGGAAATATTTATGCCATAGATAATGATGGAATGGTATGGACCTATTTCCCATCTGCAGGAATCATTGAACCGTTTATTTCAAATTTATCATCTGAATGTAGTGGATTTGCGAAGTTGACAATTATTGATGATACGTTAATGATGATCGATGCAACTGCAAAAATACCATTACTTGCATATTCGTTGCGTAATGGGCAACGGATTTGGCAACATAATCGTTGGATGGGAAGTACGTTTACACCATATGCAATTACGACAAATGAGGAATTATTATATTGTTTGATCTTATCAAATCAAGAGTGGCTCATCGCTGAAATGGACCGAAACGGTAAGTTGATTCAAGTGTTTCGTAATCATTTGCTACCTGATATCGATGATCTAGGCGATTTCGATCAGTTTACGATGTGTATCAGTGAGAAAGTGATTTATATTTTCGAACGTTCTACGAAACAGATGTACTCTTTTTCTATGATTGATCCGGATCATCAACATTCTAATGTCGTTGAGCAATTGACTGATTCTGTGACCTGTTTTTGTGCAGATCATCAAGGGATATTATATTTTGGTGTTGGTGAAGTTATACTCCATGTTGATAACGACGTAACTGAAACAGTTCCTGGATTTAATGGTATAGCCCAGCAGATGAAGTTCGATCCGCAACAACGGATTGTCGTATTGGATGCTGAAAAAGGGCGATTTGTGATTTTGAATGTAAATAAACGCACGAAATTAAATCCATATACGAATCAATTAAACGGGATTTGGTTGACGGAGAGCATTGATAGTTTAGAAGATGATACAGAATGGCACAAATATATGTTGCAAGCAAACATAGAAGATGAGACACAAGTTCGTATTTCATATTTTTGTTCGAATACGAAGCGTTTTTGGATGAACGATCAATACACGGATTTTGACGATTACATCACTTCAACAGTAATTGATCCAGTCCAAAAATTAAAGTTTTTATCAAAATACTTTGTAAATACGATTGAAACGGCTTACGATGCCTTATTTTTCAAGGCAAAAGGTAGATTTATGTGGTTAAAAGTAGAATTGATTGGGACAGATCGTGCAACTCCAATGATTCAAAATGTAAAAGTTGTTTTTCCGCGTGAAACGTTAGTTCAATATTTGCCAAGCATTTATCACCAAGAAAGTGCCAATCGGGATTTCTTAGATCGTTTTTTATCCATATTTGGTACTTTTTTTGGAGAGTTCGAACACAAAGTTGATCAATTCCCCCAAATGTATGATGTTCAATCATTACAGGGGGAATACGTACAATGGATTGCATCGTGGCTCGGCATCGCTAGTGAATTCAACTGGTCTGATGAAGTCACGAAAAAGTTGATTAAACACGCGCCGGAATTATATCGACTTCGAGGTACAAAAGCTACGATCGATAAATGGTTCGAATTGATTACAGGAAAGAAACCGGTAATCGTAGAATATATGCAATATCGTGAAATGAGTCAGCAAGCAGAATTAAAGAATTTATTGGAATTATTATATGGCATGGATCCATATACATTTTGTGTGCTTGTTCGACCAGAAGAAATTGAATCGGATACGATGAAATTATCTCTGCAATATATTTTGGATCAAGAAAAACCAGCATTCACTTCGGCAAAACTAATCATCATTGAACCATCGATTTATTTGGATAGCCATACATTCCTAGATATGAATACGTATTTATCAGCACCAACGCTTCTTCGTTTGGATAATAAATCAGCAATGCCATACAGTACGGTATTATCGGATGAAGAGCGGAAAAATAGGATGGATATTCATACGAGATTGGATTTAGATGGGAAATTAGAATAGATACTGCATGATGACAGGAGGACAAAGAGGATGAATTCGACGAATTATCCATTAGAGCGGAACCATTATTTTTACGGTAAACTGCTTACCGTTCGAGATTTTGAAACAGAACAAACCTACTATAATAACAAAACCCGATTGTTGAATCGCTTGATTTTGGGGAGCGGTGTTGTGACTGGTCTTCGTGTAATCGCGGTGGATGACAAATCGATATCCATCGAGAGCGGGGTTGCACTTGATGATTTCGGAAGAGAAATCATTATTCCTTCAAATGTGACGTTGAAGCTGTCCATGATTGACGGCTTTTCGAATAATGATTATGCGAAAAATGTATATTTGTGTTTAGCATATGATGAGCGCGGCAAGGAACCAATTTATGCGGCGTCTGGTAACTCGGGCCGAGGCGGAGAAGTAAGCGAGTTTAATCGAATTATGGAATCATACCGATTGTTTATTCGCGAAGAACGACCAGACCCGAATGCCTTTGTTTTTGAGCGATTATTTACACAAACGGAAATTATTTATCAAGACGAGTTAATGACAGTAACGCATACGACGCCTCGATACGTAAATCCTGGCGACTGGATTCATGCGGAAATTACAATCGAGAAGACCGTTCAAGCACAACGAATTCAATTCACGTTATCTCCGGAAATCGAAAATGGTGAAATTGATCCTGCGACGCCTGAGATTACATTTGAAGAACCGCAAACGAAACAAAAAACAAAGTATGCGTTAAGATATCGCTTGCGTGCTGGATCAGAAAGTAATCAAAAATGCAATGTTTCCATCGGACAAAACAATTGTACGATCACAATCGGCGACAAACAGCTATTAATCAACACGACGGTTCAATCATCTGTGCAAATTATTGATGAAGATGTACAAGATCGTTTGCTACGTGATTATTACGATCGACCGCTTGATCAATCACTGTTCGGATCATCGACGAGTGCAATATATTTGGCAAAATTAGATTTAATGCAAGTTGGCTCAACGTATATGATTGAAAAGGTTGAGCAAGTACCATTCGGGGAGTATGTGCATAGTAATGCCATGTTGGCGAAACTTGGCGGAGGTGCGAAAAATTTCAGTAATTTGCAATCTTCCACATTCCGGACAGAATCTGTCGTTGAAAATCTTTCTGCAGAAGAAGATCCTTATTTTAAGGCAACTTATAATCCAACGGCAAGCACATTTGAATATCATGTTGGGATTCCTACAGTTGATGTTGCGAAAACGAAAGTTCGTTCTGGCGTGATTGAATTTAATAAACACCAAGACGATAAAGAATCTTCTTTTACTTTCTTCAAATCATCAAAATCATATGTGTCAGACGAAATCACACATGGATTAGGTGATGGAAATGTACTGATCACTTTGGCAGTGGAAGAACCGTCCCAGAACACAAAGATTTTGCAAGGTCAAATTCAAGTGTTTAAGGGCAGTGAATTCGATTCTAGTCATGATGTGGAAGCTCTCGGATCGATTTTGTATCCTGAAAAAGGTACATTTTGCATAGGTGTGAAACTCAATTCCAATCGCGGCGTCGGTGCGATTCGTATTCGTTGGTATGCGCAGCAGGCACATGAACTGAAAGCGGATTAATCCAAAAAAATGGGTCAATCACGTTTCCTATTACAGGAAATGTGATTGACCCATTTATATTATTCCGAAGGTGTAGTATTTACTTGTAGGTTAGGATCTACAGAGTAAGATGTTTCGATATGTGTTACTAAGTTGGTTTGGTTATTTGTATATACCTTGATTGTAAAGGGATAATCACTATAGGTGACAATTGTTTCATTGCCAATTTGTTCTTCCCATGTCGGTCCGTACGTTCTGTCATGAATTGGATCGTATCGTAACTTGAATTGTTTGAGCTGTTCTTGCATTAATTTCACAAGACTTTGACCCCAAATATCAACTTTATTAATATATTGGTCACCCGAACCAGAAGGATGAGGAGTTAATGTGAATGTCATTCCTAATTTCACATATTTTACATCAACCGTAGTCACTGCGACTGCAGGCGCCATTGGATCAAGAGCAGGTAGTGATGCAGAAGCATCTGCCGCCAAAATCCGAACGATATTCGCCGCAAACTTCTCAGAGAATGGATCGTTAAAACTAATTGGTGCCGGTGTCGCCGGTGAGACTGGAACCGGTGTAGCTGTTGAGACTGTCGCCGGTGTCGCCGTCACGAATGACTGAACAGAAGGTGTAGCTGTTGTTGATAATGCGATAGTCGCTTGTGGTGAGCTGGTTGCTTCAACACCTGGAGTTGCAGATGGGACAACGCCTGAATCCGCTGCAACGGCGGTTACTTCTCCTAATAATTCAGTGAGTGCTGCAGGCAACATACCAAGGAATTGCTGTGGATATACATTGCCTTCTTTGAAAAAGCAAGTTGCACTTATTGTGCCATCGGGATTAAAAAGTGAACCTAAACCATCATAGCGACCACTTATAAACTTACCTTTATAAAGAAGTGGCCCGCTATCTAAGTGAAGCTCGCCAGTTCCTTCATACGATCCGCCAACAAAATCACCGATATAATGGACAATGCCAGATTCGTTATAAAAAGTTCCGAGACCAGCATGTTTGCCTTCTTTAAACTGTCCTTGATATTTGGTGTTTCCGTTCGAATACAATTCTTTGCCATCCCCAGAAAAATCATCGCCATGGAATTCCCCGTCATAGATCAACGTTCCATCCTCGCGAAATTGTTGACCTTTGCCCTCGAAACGATTTGCTTGAAATTCTCCGTTATAAAAAAGTTTACCACTTGGATAATACTTCTTACCTGAACCCGTATAGAAACCGTTCTGAAATTGACCTTCATAGGATAGCTTGCCATGTACAAAAAACAAACCATCACCAGAAAATTTATTATCTACGAAATTCCCTTTATACATGATTGCACCGGTTTCATCATACATCGTTCCAATCCCCATCATCGCACCTTGATTGAAAGGACCGTCATACTGAAGTACACCGTTAGGATAGTATGATTTACCATTACCGTGGAACTTTCCATTCTCGAAAGGACCGGTATATTTGAGTTGCTTATGTTCGTCGTAATATAGCGCCTCACCGGTAAACGCCATTGCTTTCGGCGTATTCTCATAAAGAACCATATCTCTAAATGTATATTTCAAAATGAGATAAGGTGGATTTATAAAAAAGTAATAGACGAATAATAACATGATAATTGAAAGAATAATTAAGAAACGCTTGGAATAATACTTTTCACCGATTAATACGTAATCTTTTATTGAGGACTCTGACTCAAATACAACTTTTTTAAGGAATTTCATGAATTTCTTAAAAAATGCTTTGGGTAGTGCAGAAGCTTTTTTAATTGGGACAATGATTAGTTTAATAATCGGATTAATAATTGGCCCTAATATTTTAAGCGGGTCCAAAATGGATTCGCCTCCTAAACCACTACGGGATTTGTATTTTCTGTTGGCCAGGATTCTGGATCGAAATCATTCCACCCCACATACAGAGGCACTTAGAACTGTTATTTAATGCAGGCATCGGACCGATAAAGACCTTAAATGATCCAGGGAGCCAAGGGATTAATGTAAATGGAATACAAGGCATTGGTACGAGCGTACCCATTGCAGCAGCAGTGGCAACGGCTACCATTGGATTCGCAAGTGAACGACACATCCCAAAAGGCATAATGTTTACGAGCGGTTTATTATCCATAATATTTGCAAGGGGTGTCATACCAACTACACGATTTGCCGGAAGTACAACTAAAGGACTAGGTGCTAATCCAAACGAACATTTCAGCAAGGCACCCATACTCACAGCTTGTCCCATATTTACATAGCCCCCTAATTAATAAAGGAATTAACCCTAATGTATAGAATTTAGGATAACATACTAAGTTGATAAATTCTATGAAATCTATTTTGTTCAAACATAAGAGTGCTATACTATAGTTGCTTTCATACGAAATTCGGGAGGTGCAGTTTTGAAGAGATACTCGAATATTTACACTTTTTTTATTGCCTTATTCGTAGCGAGCGTTATGATCGTTCAAGTATTGCCGAATCTTTCAGCGTTATCTATGGAATCTTTTAAATCTGACCTAATATACGAGAATATTATTAAATCGGTATCTGACGGAAATAATAATGTATATACGATTGACCGCTCACAAAAACGAGTGATGATGGTCGATCCAACGGGGCACGTTGGATTTTTATTAGAAGTACCTTATAATTCCTCGATCAATTACAGCGATATTGCAGTTGATCTGAAGGGTAATGTTTTTGTTTCGTTATTTAAGCTAAATGACCAAGGTGTGCGGATTGAGTATGAACAGATTGATCAATATGATATTTTTGGTCAAAAAGTGAAAACGTTATACGCAATTCATTATGAACCGAATCAAATGCCGACAAGACCAGGTCAAATTAGTGGATTATCAATGGAAGATACGAATCTTTCATTTTTCCGCACGATTGATAATCAAGTGTCAATCTACACGATTGACCCAAACTATCCGTTCGCAAAGTTAGTTTCTCAATTCCGTGTTCCAGAAGGGCTATATCCATTTCATTTTAGTCCGATGACTTATGATCACTCGGTGTATTTCACAACGAAAAAAGCGGAGATCTATCGTTATTCGCCAAACGGCCAAATGCTGCCCGTCTATTCATCCAAAGGACAAGGCAGTGAGCCCATTTCGTTTCCACTTCATGTTACGGTAGACCCTGAGAATCGTATTTATTTCACGGATATTGGATTGCGTCAAATTACTAGACTTGATATTAAATCAGGTATCTCAATTCCGATTATTACGGAACAATCACTGCGCGCACATGGTGTAACGACTTCATTTACTTCTTTGAAAAATATTTCTGTGAATGCTGACGGTTCATTATCGATTGCTACACTCAAAAATGTTATTAAACTTGATCAGCAAATGATGTTTGATAAAGTAACAACTCATGGACTTCTTTCATTCACTCAGATGATTCCTCGCTGGCTTATTCGCTTGGAAGTGCTTGCCATTGTTACATTGCTTGCTTGGATGTTCTACATTGTTTTCGTCGTTTGGATGAAACGCCGAGTTTCACTAATGGTCAAGCAACTCGTATTTTTCATTCCGGTAGTGATATTGGTGACATTTGGTATCGCTTGGATGATTAAAGACAAGTACACCGAAATTTATAAACAAGAAATTTTTAATAAGTTGAAACTAGCAGTGCATACCGGAACACAAATGTTGGATGTGTCGAAAATTGAGGCGATCAAAAAGCCTGCCGATTTTATGAGTCCAACATATGTTGATATTGATCGAATGAACAAATTCATGTTACGCGGATCACAAAACTTAAACACGGAAGCGCTCTATAGTGCGCTCTATAAAGTGGAGAACGATAAGTTATATGTGCTGATGTATTTTAACACGAGTGTCGGCACGTATTATCCAATTGATATGTCTTCTGTTCCGGCAAATGTACTCAAAAATGGGACGATTGAGACAGTAATTAGTAAAGAAGCAGATGGTGAGTGGATTTATGCCATCGGCCCAATTTATAACAAAGCAGGCAAGCTTATTGCGTTACATGAAGTAGGAACCAACTTGACCAATTTGACGGTACTCGAAAATGAAATCGTCAATTCAACATGGCGTATTGTTGGTGTTATTATTCCGATTTTTGTCGTTATCTATTTGATCTTAACAATTTACTTGTTAGCACCTCTTCAAGTGCTTAGACGTAAAGTTTCCGAAATGGGTGAGGGGAAATTGGATTCCCTTGCTGAGTTCGATTCGAATGACGAAGTCGCAGATCTTGGAAATCATTTTAATGATATGGCACTTAAAATTCGTAATCATATCGAAGAAGTTGAAGAGTTGAGTGCGTCCTATTTTAGATTTGTTCCACAGCAATTTTTAACATTCTTAAATAAGAAGAACATTCTTGAAGTACAACTCGGAAATCATGTGCAGCAAGAGATGACACTAATGATTTTTCAAGTGCGTGATTTTTATGAAGTGACGCACGGTATGACAGCAAATGAAAATTTTCAATTTATCAAAAGCATTCTTGGATATTTCGGTCCAATCATTTCGAACAATAATGGTTTTATTAGTAAATACTTGGCTGATGGGGCATTGTCAATATTCCCTGCAACGACGGAATCTGCGGTTCAAGCCGCACTAGAAATTCGACTTGCGCTTCAGCTGTACAATAAATTTTTGAAAGAGAAGAATCTTCCGATGATTGAGATCAGCATTGCTGTTCATTCTGGATCGCTTATGCTAGGGATTATCGGAGAAGAGAAACGTCTTGAAGGCAGTGTTATTTCGGATGATGTGAATTTATTGACATTGATTCAGCAGCAATCGGCAACCGTTGGAAGCTCTTTCCTTCTCACTTCACATGCTTATGATCGTCTGAAAGATCCAAAGAAATTTAAGTATCGTTCATTAGGCGATGTACAATTACAGGGTGTATCGGAAACACTTGCACTGTATGATTTCTATGAAGGCGATCAAGAAGAACAATTGAAAATGAAACATGACACCAAAGTTAATTTTGAGCGTTCGATTGAAATGTTTAAAGAAGGAAGATATTATGATGCGCGCAAAGGGTTCTTAAATATCATTAAGCAAAACCGTTTTGATCAGACAGCAAAATTATACTTTTATTTATGTGATTTGTATTTTCAGCAAGGCAGCCCTGATAAAGAGGGCGGTGTGTTGACGTATGATATCCGAACAAAGTAAATCGAGGACAACGATGGGCTACCATGGCAACCGCACAGAAATTAATTTAGATCGTCTAACTCATAATGTTCGAGAAATTTCGAAACACATATCGCCAAAAAGTCGCTTTATGGCAGTTGTAAAAGGCGATGCATATGGACATGGACTAATTCCGATTAGTCAACATTTAAACAGTATCGGAATTCGTCATTTTGCAGTTTCCAACATGGATGATGCAATTTCGTTACGCAAACAGGGGATTCAAGGACAAATTTTGCATATTGGTGTCGTCGAAGATGCGCGGATCCAAGAATTAATTGATTATGAAATTACCCCGTCGATTTGTTCCGTTGAATTTGCAATGCTACTTTCGAATGAGCTGAATCATTTAAAGAAAAAAATCATCGTTCATATCCGTATGGATCAGGGATTAGGCACGATTGGCATTCCAGAAGGTGATTGTTTGGATGCGGTGTTAACAATTCATGCATTACCTGGAATTCAAGTTGAAGCATTATTTACACAGATTCCGGGAGCTTATATCGATGATCACGCGTTAGTGGAACGTTCACTTGAACGATTTCGTTCCATTTCGAATCAAATCAAGGCTGCTGGAATCGCAGATTTGTTGTTGCATGCAGTAAGCAGTCCAATGGTTAAGAATTTTCCGGACGCTCATTTTGATATGGTTCGAATTGGAATTATTTTATTCGGTTTAAAATGTATTGGTTCAGAAGATATGGATTTGAAACCAGTTCTAAATCTTAAGTCACATGTTGTACGTGTTCGTGAACTTCAGGTCGGTGAACGTTTTGGATATGGATGTACGCAGAATGAAGATGTTGATCGACTTGTAGCGACTGTCCAAATTGGCTATGGTGATGCATTATTTTTATTTTCAATCCACACTGGTCAAGTGTTGATACGCGGACATCGCGCTAACATTCTTGGGCGAAGTACAATGGACCATTTGTTAATTGATGTTCGTTCAATTCCGGATGTTCAAATCGGAGACGAAGTGGTTTTGATTGGATCACAAGGTTCAGCATTGATTTCTGCAGAGGAAGTGGCAGAGAAAGCTGGATTTAATGAATATAATGCGGAATGTATTACGATGTATGGTCAAAATGTTACTCGTTTTTATTTGAAGGGGGGCATCTCAGATGCCACATGATTATATTTTTACAGAAAACCCGTTACTTGCAGGTAAGAAAAAAGACGGCACGGGAGCTTCTAAAAAGGATAGTACGGCTAGTCATCCACAGAAACGTCCATCAGTAGGTGAGGACAAAACAGGCGGAAAATCAATCGCAGATCGAATTGCTTTATTAGAATACGCAAAGTCTGGAAAACAAAAAGTTTCAAAAGCGGCAAGTGAAGCGAAGACGGAAAGTGATGCTGCAAAAAAAGCCGCAGAATTAGCGATTGCACAAGCGGCAGAACAAGCGGCAGCAGACAAAGCTGCAGAAGAAGCAGCCGCAGCACAAGCTGCTGCAGAACAAGCAGCCGCAGAACAAGCAGCTGCCGACAAAGCAGCAGCAGCTCAAGCAGAAAGACGTAATCGAAACCGGATGATCTTGAAGGCAAAAACGCAGGCGCAAATGCATAGTAATCGAGCAAGAAATGTATTAGTAGCTGCTAAAAAATATTCAGCTGAAGTGGCAAGACTAGCAGCAGAAGCGGAAGCTGCTAAACAAGCAGCTGAGGCAGAGGCAGCAAAACTAGCTGCGGAAGCCGCAGCAGAGACCGCAAGAAAAGAAGCAGAGGCAGAGGCGGCAAGATTAGCGGCAGAAGCAGCAGAGGTGGCAAGATTAGCAGCAGAAGCAGCAGCAGCTGCGCAACTGGCACAGCAACAAGCAGCCGCAGCTCAAGCCGCATCCCAAGCCGCAGCTCAAGCGGCTGCACAAGCCGCATCACCAGCGGGTGTGAACGCGAGAGCGGCAACCCGCAAGGCACAGTTGGCACAACAGGCGCAGCAACAAGCCCAAGCAAATCCAGGGTTAGGGAGAAGAATTCTGAATAAATTGAAACCAAATCGGCATTCGTTAGAAAATACGAATAAAGCTAGCGAAACGGTAGGTTCAGGTGTTGATTTATTTGTACAAGTTCAGACAATACGTAATGTAGAAGGACCTGCTAAAGCATTAGCCGCACAAGTAGGGATTGCCGCAGATACATTTGGGTTAGTTGGTGCAGCACTTTCAACTGGACTCGCAGTACACGACCTTTCAAAATCGAAGACCACCACAGAAAATAAAGTCAAAGCGGGATCCGAAATCGTTGGTGGTGTAGCGGATTTTACGCGTTATGGGGCATCTGTTGCCAAAGGTGTCGCAGAAACAAGCGGACATGAAGCAGCAGCTCATCTTGCACCAATGATTGGTGGGGCAGCAATTGCCGGTGGCGCAGTGATGTTTGGTGCAGGAGCATATGGTGAATATAAAGCAAGAAAGAGATTGGCAAAAGTTGCGGGTGTTGAGCATGCTGCTGATTCAATGGCAGGAGATGATAAGACGAACTTAATGACAACCGCACAGTTTGGAAGAAATAAACAGGGCCAAAATCAAGATTCTAGTAGAGTCAAAATGGTGAAGGGTGCCATAATGATTGCTGGAGGTGCTACGATTCTTGCAGCAGCAGCCTCACCAGCTGGATGGGTGCTGCTTGGCATTGCAGGACTTGTTGGAATAGGATATTTAGCCTATAAACATCTTTGGGTTAAAGCGAAGGAAAAAGAAAAAGTAGTAGACCGATACTATGATATCGATAAAAAGTTCGAAGATCACAAGACAGAATGTGCTGCAAATGGTACCCCTCCTGCAAAAAGTAAAGAAGAATTCCGTTTGGCATTTTTGGGTACTAAAATTAGTGTTGCCTACGATTCTATCGTTACGCTCATGGCTCAAGAAATTCATCAAAAGGGTGTTTTGGATTCACCTCCAGATCCTAATTATGTGACGTTGATCAAGTCACTCGATCTAAAATTAGATGCAGACCACAAGCCAACAGAACAACAAATCGCCAAAAAGATAAAGTAAGTCGAATGGGTAACCAATTCGAATAATTACGGGGGTATCACCTGATATGGTTGCTAAATTGGAGAGACGTATTTTTGAAGCAATACAACGTGATTATGATGAAACAGGACTAGAATGTGCAATTTTGGAGCCAAGTGATACGATTCCATTTGAGACGTTGATTACGGTATTTGACAAGATTGGTCAAAATAATCGAATCGTCAGGTTGGAAAACAATTTTTTTCCGAGATCGGCAGATCGAGACGATGTTTTATTGTTACAATCAATATCTGTGTTAGTGCAAAAAGTGATACCGTATCATCAACCGGAATTACTTAGGTTTTTTGCACAGATTAACTACACGTTACCGATTGGTTCGTTTGGATTTCTAGAAAACGGACAGATGGCTTATTTTAAGCACAATGCAATGATTATGGTTTCGTATGATTTTGACGATTGTGTCAAGCAGATCGATGCTCAGATCGGTTTGATCTTTCATTTGCATCAAATCTATTTTGATGCAATTGAAGCTGTTGCGACAGGAAGATATACTGCTGAAGATGCAATCAAATCGATAAAACACCCAGAGATCAGTCGATCATAAATGCCAACGATTACACTGCAGATTTGAAGTATGCATTGAAAATTTATTGTTGGGAGGTATGTAAAAATGCCAGATCCGGTCATGATGGAAAATCCGTTGTTAAAAGGATCAGAAACAAAAAAATCAGAAGAGCAAGGTAAAGATGGGAAACCGAAGTTCGCGAATTTCATGGGAATGCAAATACCTGCAAATACGATGGAAAATCCAATTGCGAATTTACTCTTGCAAGAAAAAATGAGAAAACTGTCCGAGAATATGTCGGCGATAAATGTGATTTCTAATTATTTCAAAGAAAAAGCGGCGAAAGATAAAAAGACTAAATTGTTCGAGTATTTCAACTCAATGGATAAGTTTGCACAGGAACTCGCAATTAAAACGATGGCCGGCGGAGATGAACGGCCAACATTAGAAAAAGTTAAAAAGAATATGAAATCTGGTTTTATTTTTCGAAGCATCAATTGGGACAAATTCTCCGAAATTTCAAGGGAAGCTTCAAGAAGAAATATGGAAGATCATTTACAAAAAACGAAATATGATTACTCCAATATTGGTTCTGCTGTCGCATCGACTGCTGTTGGGGCTGCAGGTGGCGTGTCGACGATTGTTGACTTGGCTGGTGCAAGTGGAGGAGCGACGGTTGCGTCAGCACTTGCTCCGGTTTCATCAGGTCTTGGAACGGTTGGTGCGGCCGTTCAACTTGCAAATGCATATAATAACTATAGTGAATCGTTAGATGCGACTGAAAAAGCACAAGTGATCGTTGGACAAGGTGTATCTGCAGTTGCAGACGGAGCACGTACCTTAGCGACAGGTGTCAAAACAGGTCAAGAGTTAGCAGGACAAGCGATTAGTGGCGGAGCTACCATGGCTGCTGGGGTTGCAGGAGTAATTGGCGGTGCAGCGTATTTAGGATCTGGTCTAGTTGGTGTTTATAAGGCGAATGAACGCGAGAATATTTTGAATAAAATGTCTGAAAAAGCAAAAGAAGGAAATGACACGAAACTAGCTGAAGCTGCTAAATTAGCCGCATCCACACAAACGATTCATAAAACAGCTAGTGCCGGAACCGCTTTGAAGGGTGCAACCATGATCGTTGGTGGTGCATTAATTTTAGCAATGGCAACGAATCCAGTTGGTTGGATATTAATGGGCGTGGCTGGAATTATCGGAGGGTTGGTCGCGGTCAAACGATTATGGGACAAAGCAAAACGAAAAACAGAAGTTGTGGATCGTTTCTTAGATGTAGATAAAAAATACAAAGAACTCGAAGAAACACATAAGAGCAGTGAAAACAAAGGCACGTCAATGCCAGATCGCAAAGTATTTCGCAAATCATTGTTGCACGAAAGAGGGTTTAATTCAGAATCTCAATGTTATCAAGAAATCGTTGCCGATATGGCAGATATGATCTATAAAAAGGGTGTTCTATTAAATGATCCAGAATATGTTACGTTAATCGAGGCGTTAGGTCTTAAAATTAATAAACTAAAACAAACACCTACGAAAGAACTAATTGCGAAAAAAATGATCACGTAACGATTAACGATACCGGAGGAAATCATCGATGCAAGCAAATGTACAAGTGCAAATTTTACAACAGTTAATCAAAGAATACACGGCAGCAGGAATTGAATGTGCATTCATTGCACCGACAGATGTACATCCATATGATACGATGGTCACGTTATTTGAGCATGTTGGCGGGAATGGCAAGAGCATTCGTTTAGAAAGCAACTTTCTACCTACGTTGAATGCTTCGGATGGTGTTCTATTATTACAATCATTTATCACACTTTTAGTAGATGTTCTACCGTATCATCAACCAGAACTTTTAAGATTTATGAATAAAATGAATCTCATTTTACCGATTGGTGCATTTGGAATCATAGAAAAAACGAATGTCGCGTTCTATAAGCATAATTCGGTCATTGCTCTGAATTCAGAATCGCCAGCTAAGCAAGTGGATGTCCAGAATGGATTAATCTTGCATATTCAGCAATTGTTTTTTGATGCGATTCAAGATGTTGCATCTGGGGAACGAACTTGTGAAGAAGCCTTATCAGACGTTAATTATCCGCATAATTGATTGAACGAATAACTTTGAGGGAGGTATCATTGATGGAACGATGGAGTTCTAACATTTTTAGTAGGCAGTTTATCACACGTTATGCATTGGTTTTACTTTCATTATTGTTATTATTTGGTACTTCACAAGCTGCATTCAGTAATCAAGCTTCGAATCATGCAGATCAAAAACCTGTTTTGAAAGACGGAACATCAAAATGGCGAATTGGATACATTGAAACATCCAAATTTGCAAATTATGCAGGCACACTTTATGGAATTGTGAAAGGTTTGGAAAGTTCAGGTTGGATCAAAACGACAAAAGGTTTGCCGTTTACTCAGGGCTCCAACGATAGTCAAGCCATTTGGAAATGGTTATCTCAAAATGCCACAAGTGATTATATTGAATTTAATCAAGATGCTTTTTATTCAATCAGCGGAGATCAGGCGAAGAAAGATGCGATTAAAGCTAGACTAGCGAAACAAGATCTTGATCTTCTAATTGTTATGGGTACTTCGGCGGGGAAATTAGTGAAAAATGAGAAGCATTCGATTCCGACGCTTGTGTTTTCATCTAGTAATGCCAAAGCTTCTGGTATCGTAAATGAGATTGAGAAATCAGGCATCTCAAACGTATGGGCACATATGGATCCAAATCGTTATAAATTACAACTTCGAGTTTTTTATGATGTGTTCAAATTCAAAAAAGTTGGAATCGTTTATGAGGATTCTGAATTAGGCCGAATTTATTCAGCGATTGATGATGTTAAAGCGGTTTCTAAAGAAAAAGGCTTTGATGTAGTTGAAGAACATGTTATTGAACCAGTTGATTTTGCAAAGGATTATGAACCGTATATTCAGAGTTTGATTCAAGCCAATACGCGATTAACCAAAAAAGTTGATGCGATGTATTTACCGCTCGGATTATGGGATAGTCCGGATTTGCCGCGAATCATAAAACCGTTTTTGGATGCAAAAATTCCGTTATTCTCTCAGCTTGGTGTAGAAGAAGTGAAAATGGGAGTGTTGATCAGCCTAGCACGTCCT
The DNA here is from genome assembly GCA_947460235.1 of Paenibacillaceae bacterium. GTDB lineage: Bacteria > Bacillota > Bacilli > Paenibacillales > CANHGK01 > CANHGK01. The sequence goes on from CANHGK010000006.1 coordinate 25,977, forward strand.
GATTTTACGGGAATTGGAACGTTTGGTGCGACTAAAATTAGTGATGTGTTCCATGCAAAGTTACCAGGAGATTTGAGTCAAGTTTACGGCGATACGCCGAGTATTGCGATTAATTTGGCGGCTGCTAAGAAAATAGGCTACAAAGCTCCGTTTGACATTTTGATTTCATCTGATGAAATTTATACTGAGTTAGTTCCCGTATCGGGCAACTGACGGATCGCGAGGTGACCCAATGAATCGTATAAAAATTAGCCTTATCGCTTCCTTTACTGTATTGGTGCTCGTGGTACTCGGTTTTACGGGGACACTTAACATCCTCTCATTTAAAAAACAATTCACGGAATCTCTAGTCAACGGTTATGAGGTCGTTGCGGGTGAAAGTGTTCGTAAAATTGAGTATTCCGTTAAATACGGGAAACCAATTAATAATTTCTACGGTATTGAAGCATTGTTGCAACAAAATATGCAATTCTCAGAAGACATCACAAATATTCAAATTATCGCTACGAATGGTGATTTGATTTATAACAAAGATGGTCGTGTGGAAGGTAAATCTATTGATGCAGAATATCGCGATCAAATAAAATTTACGGATCGTACAGTTGCGATCCAAACGAAACATATTCAAACTGGCGGAGAGCATCAAGTATATTTGCCGATTTTTGATGGAAATGGTAAATGGATCGCAACCTACAATTTATCATTTGCTGATGCTGCGATTCAGAAATCATTTGATTTTTATGCGAATAAAATTTTGCTGATGTTAGCGATTTGCGGCGCTGCTGCTTTGATTTTATTAATTATTTTCAATGTAACGATGAATTTGGTTACGTCAGAAGGAGAAGTCCTCAAAGTTCGATTACTGACCTTAATCATCGGAATTTTGTCAATTACTCAGTTGACGTTTAGTATTTATAACTATCAGTTGTTTAAGGATGCGTATCAGGCACTTTCGAACCAAACCGTGACGATTGCATCAAGTACGATGAAATATAATATTGATGCGTTGATTAAAAAAGGTGTTCCGTACGATCAAATGTTTGAAATTGACAAATATTTTGCGAATACGGCCAAATCGATTCCGCTGATCGATCGAATTCAGTTGGTTCCAAAAGGAAAAACGTCAGATGATGCCCAGTCTAAAATATCGATTGAGTTACCGAAGGATAAAACCGGTGCATCGTTCAGTCTTGAAGTAAGAATAGATGATGAAGTGATTGCAAAACAATTGCGAAACACCGTATTTGATGGTGTGACCGTATTGATTATTTCATTCTTATTCTTAGTTGAAATTACGATGTTCTTGTTAATGTTGTTACGAGGTTTCGTCGTTCGCGCGGCAGGCGTAATTTTGCGTAGGTTAAATCGAAATGAATTATTTAATGGTGAAATGATTCGACCGCTCACATTCGCTTTCGCGTTTGCAATTTTCATGCCATTATCATTTATTCCGATCGTAATGAAAGGTAAAGTAACTGCATTTTTAGGCTTATCTGAAGAAGTCTTGCTTGCGCTACCAATTACTGTTGAAATTTTATTTGCATTTGTGGCAACGATGATTGCCGGTGCACTGATTGATCAGTATGGATGGCGTAAAGGATTTTTATTTGGTGCTTTTGCATTTGCTTGTGGTTCAGCGTTATCTGGTTTAGCTGATTCATCATATGAACTATATTTAGCGGGTCGGATGATTGTTGGTTTAGGTTACGGGTTTGGTTTACTTTCCCTGCGGGCCTATGTTCAACAAACCTACGAGACAGAACGTCAAAGCGGAGGTTTCTCGTCGATGTTCTCTGGATTGTATGCCGGAGTGAACGGTGGTGTTATCGTTGGTGCATTGCTCGCTGATCGTTTAGGATATTCATTCGTCTTTTTGCTAGCAAGTGGCATTATCTTACTTTCCATTTTGATAGCACTCATATACACAAATCCGACGTCGATTGAGCAAATGCGAAAGTTGGATGTTGGTCAAAAAGGAGTATCGATTTGGAAAGGATTTTTATTGAATCCTGGCGTCGCTGGATTTTTCCTTTTCTTACTCATTCCAATTTCAGTGGCAAGCATGTTCTTGGATTATTATTTCCCGTTATATGCGAAAAATCATGGTGTGAGCTCAGGTGATGTTGGACGCGTCTTCCTACTTCATGGGTTAATCGTCGTATACCTAGGTCCAATATTGTTGCGTTTGACGGAAAGATGGTTCAGTAATAAAGTGTCTGTTATTTTATCTGGTGTCATTGTTATTGCAGGATTGCTCATTTTTGCAGGAATTAATACCGTAGAAGCCGCAATTTTAGCTGTCGTATTCCTGGGTGTTTCTGATAGTTTCGGCTTGGTCGCGCAAAACAATTATTTACTTCGACTGCCGCAGACGAGTCAAATCGGATCTACAAGAGCGCTTGGTTATTTTGATAATTTCCGTAAGTTCGGCCAAATGGTTTCGCCAATGATTTTTGGTGGATTGGCATTTATGGGCGGCTACGGCGTTGGAATTATTGGGATGATCTTCGTCGTTTTAATTTTATGTTTTACGGTTATTGTGATCCGCAATAAGGAAAAGTCTTTGAAGGAGAGCGCGTAGTATGAATGGTACGCTCGGCGAGTGTTTCATTGTTCGCACATTACATCGTGCTGATCTGGAACAATTGCTTACGCTTCAACGAAATGTATTGCTTGATCTACAAAATGTTGATCTTTTTGTACCACTCAGTACCCTTGAATTTGAATGCATGTTGCAAGATCAGGGAATGGTCATTGGTTGTTACTTGGAAGGCGAGTTAATCGCCTTCCATAGTTTTTTTTATCCGAAAGAATCTGCGGACAACTTAGGAATCGACCTGGATTTTGATCATAAACAACTATTACAAGTTGCTCATTTAGAAGCAACCTGTGTGCATCCACGGCATCGCGGACTTGGTTTGCAAACAAAATTGACCACTATTTTGTTGAACGAAATGAAAACACGAGGCGAATATCGTTATATCCTTCAAACGGTAGCTCCGGATAATATCGCGAGTATCAAAAGCACATTCAAGTCGGGATTGTCGCTTGTTCGTTACAAGCATAAATATGGAGGAAAAAAGCGATTCATTTTCGCACTTGATTTGGTTTCACCTTCTGTGTTTGATTTGAGTGATCGAACAACGTTGAAGATTGATGCGTCAATGGAACAATATGAGACGAGATTTATCCAGGGATATTCCGGAAGAGAACTAGAAGTTATCGACGGAGAATTGCATATCCAATTTATAAAAAAGCTGTCCCTACGGTAACGTTAGTTACTGACTTTTGGGGACAGCCTTTTTTGTATTGTCGTAAAGCTAATCTTGAAACGTAAAGGAATCTATTATTATCGTTTTTTTTGACTTATGTTCATCTATAAATTAAAATTTGCTTGAGTAATTTACTTAATGATCTTTTCTATTAATCTATTTAACCTACTTATTGAAAAGGAGTAATACGATGAAAAAATTAATTGATTCAGAAAAATTTTCAAACGGGTTGGAGATCTTTATTGCCGTTTTGTTAGGGGTCACTGCGGTGCTTACTGCATATGCCTCATGGCAATCCTCACTTTATGGTGGAAACCAAGCGGGGAAATACACGCAAGGAACAGCTACCATTAGTGAAGCGAACTCGATGTTTAATGATGCTTCTCAATTTATTGCACAAGATATGGCAGTGTGGAATCGCATCACAGACCTCCGTATTGATCTTGAATTTGCAAAAGAAAAAAACGATGCGCTTTCAGAAGAACGGAATCAATGGAAACTTGATCAAATCATGGCCGATAATGTGACGCCAGAATTTCAGAAAGCAATTGAATGGGCAGATGCTCAAAAAGAGTCAACGTCACCTTTTGTGATGCCAGGTTTTATCGAAAGTTATTCTGATAATGCACAAGTAAAGTATGATGAGGGTAAGGATCAAATCGCTGAAGGAGAGAAGGCAAACGGGTTAGGTGACATCCTAGGACTTGTAACGGTAATCTTCTCGGTTGTTTTATTCTTACTCGGTATTTGCAATACGTTCAAAAATATCAGAACTAGATTGGTCATTGGAATATCATCGGTTATTTCTTTAATGTTCGGATTGGTCATCATGTTTAATGTGCCATATGTTTCTTTATAGATTTAAATGAAATTATAATAATGTTGGAGATGTAACATTTTCGACACAATATGACCAAATTATGTTATAATTAATGTAGTTAAATCGGTCAAAAGGTCGTGATGCTATGAACTCCTTTAAAGGTTGGTTCTTGTTGTCAACGGTCGTCGCGGGCATGTTTTTTGGTGGTACGTTTTTGGTAGTTGTTGTTTCCATGGCCGTTTATAAATAATCAGTGAGAAATCTATTTTGTTATTATATTTCAAACGCCGTTACATCGATACGGCGTTTTTTTATGTTACAATGACTTGAGTGAAAGTTACGTCAATTTAAAAAGGGAGAACAATTGAATTATGTTTAGACGCCTAACGTTGTTATTCATGTTGTTTTCGTGTTTTGTTTTTTTCATCATTCCAAGTTCATCTTGTTTAGGCGCTTCGGATGCGCAAACTAGTCATGCAAAAACAATTGTAAATCAACAAAATGGTAAATTATCAGAGATGACGCAAATTCCTCCGAGTGCAATTCAAGTTAAGGTTGGAGTTTATCCGATTGATATTTATGAAGTTGATTTTACGACGAATACATACAGAGTTGATGCTTATGTATGGTACGACTGGGTTGGGGATATCAACCCGATGGAAACGATGGAATTCGTTAATGCAGTCGAAATCACCAAAACATATGATGGACCGGTCACTGAATACAACGGGATCAAACATCAATCATTGAGAATTAATGCGCGTTTTTATCAACCGTTTGATTTGCGAAATTTTCCATTGGACAAACAATCTTTGAATATGGAAATTGAAGATACATCGGACATCTATCAAGATGTCGTATATGTACCTGATGACAAAAATTCGGGATACGGTGCTCGCATGGCCATTCCTGGTTGGCAAGTCAATAAACTAAGCACGCAAATGTTTATTAATGATTATGGAACGAATTTTGGAGATTCGGAGAAGGGGATTGAAGCGTCAAAATACTCTAATCTGAGATTCACCATTGAAATGACTCGAAATTCAAATTATTTTTATTGGAAATTATTATTACCACTAATGATTGTGTTGATTACGAATTGGTTTTCTTTGTTATTGAATCCGCGAATCGTTGAAGTACGTATGGCAATGCCAGCAACGGCTTTGTTAACCACAATTTTTCTGCAAATGGCCTATACGGATAAATTACCAGAATTGTCGTACATGGTACTTTTGGATAAACTATATGTGATTGTATATATTTTGATTGTTGTAAGCTTTGCACAAATTGTGACGATGGACCGATTTATGGATGAAGAAGATCCAAGTACGATTACTAAAATTATGCGTATTGATCGAATGAGTGTCGTTATCCAGATTGTCATTTTCATATCATTATTAACGTATTTTATCGTAACAATGAATGGATCAGGGATATAAGGTTTGACAAGATTGAATGGATTACGAAAGCCGATTCTGTGTTTTACAGATCGGCTTTTTGGTTTTAAACTATCATGTCCAACGATGAATCATTTATACTAGAAAAGATAGATTAAAACTAACAATCAAAGTAAAGTGAACGGAGTTCGTGAACATGAATCAACTGAAAATCATTGGTGTCGTGCTTCTCGTTAGTGTTTTTAACATTTATTTGTTTTCACCAAGGTTTATTGGACTTTCCATTGGGGATTCTGCACTTTCATCTGCAATTGGAGTAACTGTTCTGTTAGCAAGTATTCTTCTCGTTCTGTTTGTTTCGTATCAGTCGATGAATCAACCTGCAGTCCGTCGTTTTGCCAAGCAACTGCAAACACATGAAGATTTTGTGCAAGCACTTCAAAGTTATCAGTCGATGAAATCATTTGCTACTGATCTTGCTTACGCGCTGGAACAAATGGATCGCTGGCTCAAAAAAGATGAACATTTACGCGGTATTCTTGCGCAGAAGTTTGAGCCGCATGAACTGAGTTTCGTCAAGTTTGCTTCGACGATCGAACAAGTGAAACAGTTTTTTTATGTAAATGTTCGAAATATGATCAATCGGCTTCAAGTGTTAGATGCGTCGGATGTGGATGGGATTGAGCAACGCCGGGATCAACTGTCTCAGGACATGCTACAAAAACGAAAGGAATTATTATTTGACCATATCACGTTTATTAAGCAATCATTAAATAATAACGAAGAGATCTTACTGAAATTAGATCAGTTAATGATTGAAATTTCGAAGCTAGACGATGTGGATGCAGACATTTCTCAATTGCCATGTATGCAAGAAATTGAAGCACTGATTAAACAAACGAAGTTATATAAAGAAACGCCATAACAAATTTTCGATCAAATCTAGAGGGGACACGATCAAATGATGTCGAGCAAATTCATACGAACGTCAATCATTTCATTACTTGCAGTATTTGTGATTGTTTATATTGGGATTCAGCTGACTTCGAAAAAAGCACCAATTAATGAGCAAAATGCTGAAGAACGTCTAAATGAGTTATACGCTGGAATTACCGTGAATCAAGTCTCGCCAGTGAAAGGAGAAATTGACTTATCTCCGGCAGATGTTGGACAATCCCTCCCAGACATCGCGAAGTTTCCACTCACGACAACGCACAGTTCAGATCACTATGTTGAGATTTTTTCATCGACCGAGAAAGCAGGCAAAGGTGTAGACGGGTGGCTTACGGAGGTTGCTACTGCTTTTAACCAGGCGAATATTCAAGTAGACGGCTCGGTTGCTTCGGTTGATGTTCGAAATATCGCCTCTGGGACAGCGGCTGACTATATCGTGTCTGGCAAATATGTGCCGGACGCTTTTGCGCCATCGAATGAGCTATGGGGAGAAATCATAAAAAACGCAGGGATCAAGGCAACGATCATCTCCCCGCGACTTGTCGGCAATACAGCAGGAATCGTGATTTCGAAAAGCAAACGCGATTCGCTCGTTTCTAAATATGGGAAACTGAACTCGAAGACCATTGCTGAAGCAGTAATCAAAGGTGATTTGGTGATGGGATACACGGATCCTTTTACAAGTTCAACCGGCTTAAATTTTCTCGTTAGCGCGATCAATCAATTTGATAGTGATCCCTTAAGTGAGAAGTCGATGAAGACATTCGAGGAATTTCAAGCACATATTCCGTTTACCGCATCGACAACGTTGCAAATACGAGAAGCGACCAAATCAGGAAAATTAGATGCATTCGTGCTGGAATATCAAACGTACGTGAATGCAGACGATTTGAAAAATGACTACGAATATATTCCAATCGGGGTGAGACACGACAATCCATTATATGCGCTCGGTGAGTTACCTGCGGAAAAACGTAAGATCTTAACAGCATTTGCTGATTTTGCACGTGAGAAACAAAACCAACAATTGGCGAATGACAAAGGGTTCAATCAGTTTAATGATTATCAATCCGAATATCAGTTGCCAGGCGGTAAGTTCTTGTCTGACGCACAACAATTATGGAAGCAAAAGAAGAATGGGAATCGTGCGGTATCTGCTGTATTTGTCGCCGATGTATCTGGTAGTATGGAAGGCGAGCCAATCGCGAAACTGAGAGAATCGCTCATCCAAGGTCAGAAATATTTGGGCAAAGATAATCGCATCGGACTGATCTCGTATTCGAATGAAGTAAATGTCAACCTACCAATCAATACGTATACCATTGACCAACAAGGTCTCTTTGTTGGGGCTGCAAATAGTCTCACGGAAGGCGGCCGGACGGCAACCTTTGATGCGATTGTTGTTGCGCTCAAAATGTTAGCAGACGATAAGAAAGCAAATCCGAACATTAAACCGCTTATTTTCGTTTTAAGTGATGGCGAAACGAATACAGGAACAGACATTTCTGCTGTCGAAGAATTACTTCGCGTTTACAAAATTCCTGTCTATACGATTGGTTACAATGCAGATATCCAGGCCCTCAAAACGATTTCAGACATCAATGAAGCATCGAGCATCAACGCATATACTGACGATGTCATTTATAAAATTAGAAATTTACTCAACAGCCAAATGTAACCTAATTTACCTTGGAGGGAATCAATCATGTCGTTTTCTATGGAAGTTATAAACCCGGATCTTATCAAAGCAGCCGTTGTCGAAGAAGTTAAACCGGTCAATGAAGAAACGAAACAATTGCAGCAACTTGCAAGCGCGAATGTCGAAACCATTATGAATTTGGAATTAGATTCCCTTGAAAAGCGCCAAGCGATTTTGCAGCCAATCGAGCAGTTTGGACTGAGTACGATGAAATCTTCTTCTGATAAAAATTCACTTCTACAAGTAACGATCGGCAATCTTTCGAAAAGTGGAGATGAAGGCGGCGTGGTGGCCAAGGGATTGGCGGAACTACAAACGCAATTAAAAGATTTGGATCCAAGTGTGATTGATTTTGCGAAAACAGGCTTTTTGTCCAAATTGTTTAATCCCTTACGATCTTATTTTCAAAAGTTTCAACAGGCTGATAGCGTCATTGCTGATATCATTGTATCGCTCGACAAAGGCAAAATCACACTAAAAAATGACAATACAACGCTTGAAATTGAACAACAATCGCTACGAGAATTGACCAAAAAATTGCAAAAAGAAATCGAACTCGGCACGATGATGGACGGATTGATTGAATCGCATATTGAAGCAGCGAAACAGCGCGGCGATGATCCCGACAAGATTCGATTTATCACCGAAGAATTATTGTTTCCGCTCAGACAGCGCGTGATGGATTTGCAACAAATGCTCGTGGTGAATCAACAAGGAATCATCGCGATGGAAGTCGTGATTCGCAACAATCGAGAACTGATTCGCGGCGTTGATCGTGCGAAGAACGTAACCGTATCTGCATTGAAAATATCAGTTACGGTTGCGAGCGCGCTCTATAGTCAAAAGATTGTTCTCAAAAAGATTCAAATGTTAAATGAAACGACGAACCAATTGATCGCAGGAACATCTACGATGCTCAAAGAGCAAGGTGCAGCAATTCAAAAACAAGCCATGGAATCCAGTATTTCTGTGGACACATTGAAAGTGGCGTTTACTGATGTCATTTCTGCACTGGATTCGATCAATCAATTTAAGCAAGATGCACTGCCAATGATGAAGAATACGATTCAGCAATTCCAAGAACTTGCCACTGAAGGCGAAAAACATATTCAACGTCTGGAAAAGGGCCAACAATTGAGGTTGTAAGTGGACCCCAAAAACGAAACGAAAAGAGGATGGAAATCATGAGAGGATTCAATCTTAAAATGGTATCAAAATTGATGTTTGTTTTTGTGTTTCTTGTGGGAACCTTTGTGATTTATCCGACAAGTTCTAATGATCAAACAAGCGCTGCAGCTACATCAGTATTTGATGCATTTTTAACGATCAAAGGATCAAAACAAGGTTTGATCAAAGGGGATTCAATGGTTAGAGGGTATGAAAAATCAATTGAAGTTACTGATTTTGAGTTGAATGGCGAAATTCCTACGGATGACAGAAATTTGCCAAATGGTCCGTTAGAACAACGTTTAACAATTACAAAATATGTAGACAAAGCAACCCCGTCGCTTTTAAAAGCATTTAGTACGAATGAAAATGTAACGGAATTTACCATGACGGTCACTAAACCTCAAGGAGCTGTGAGTGGTAAAAAGTGGTACGAATTGAAACTAAGAAACGCGACAATCAGTAGCCAAAAATTAACGGTGGTTGATGGTAGATGCATGGAAGTACTTGAATTTGATTCAGCGCAGACAGCGGAGATCACCTACGATAATACTATTATTTCTCAGGGAGCAGTCTCAGGGATTAATTCTTATTTGAAGTTAGAGGGCAATACGCAAGGAATGATTAAAGGTGCATCAATAAATAAAGACACGAAAGATCAAATCGCAATTTCTAATTTCAATTATTCTTCTTCGATTGATGATATTCAATCAAGGCCATCGTATGATGCAATTCAGATTGATAAATTAATTGATAAATCAACGCCTCTTTTATGGAATGCAATTAAAAATAATGAAACGCTAAAGATGTTCCAATTATCTTTGTTGAAACGGCAAGCGGCTAATTTACCTCCGAGCTATAACAAAGTTAACTTAACAAAAGCAGTCTTGATTAGTTATACGATCACACCGGATTCAGAAAAATTATTATTTGGATATAAAAAATTGAGTTATGATTCTGGGGACGGCAATATTGTTGATATTGATTTGCAACAACCATAATCACGAATTTTGATGTATAATGACATGAGAGATATCATGTTTGAATTTTCAATTTGGAGGTTGATCATATGGATATTTCCAATTCATGGTCTTTAAATCAGATCAAGCCATCAAATCAATCATCCAATTTGAAAGGGACGACTAAATTCACTCGTTCGTCTGATTCTTCAACGACTAATTCACCTGCATCAACGAACAAAAATGTTGCCGGCACAAGTAGCCAACAGCAATCTTTGGACCAACTATATCAGCAGTTTTCGAGTGGCATGTCACCTTCGATCTATCAATATTTAAAGGAACAACATTTGTTACCCGATGATATTGCCAAAATTCCAACTAGCAAAGATTTTCAATTTGAGAAGATGCAACAATTGAATCAAGCATTAATCGGAAATTCAATAGATACAACGAACAATGTTCAATCGAACGAAGCATTATCTAAATTAGATTTTTTGAATCAATTGAATCCACGGTCATTTATGTACGCGAATGCCAATACGATGCTGGATCAACAAAATGTGAATGAATTGTATTCAACAAACGTACAACAGTCCGCTTTTTTCAAAACGCAACAGCTATTGGATCAACTAAAGCAAAAGATGAGTGAGTATGATTCAAAAAATAAATGAATGTAATGAATGAAAACAGTCAGTTCTGAGATATTCTCAGGATCGGCTGTTTTTTTTTGCGCGCTAGAAACGTATGATAGACTATATCAACGTCTCCGCGGAGGAACTTCGTACATGAAAATTTTACATACTGCTGATTTACACATCGGCAAATCATTACTTAACGAATCCTTGTTGGATCAACAAAAATATGTCCTTGAACAACTTACACAGTTTATCGATATTGAGAAACCGGATGTACTGATTCTTGCTGGGGATTTGTTTGATCATGCAAGGCCATCGGCTGAAGCGATACGTGTGTTGCATAATTTTTTGGACGAAGTGATTAATACCTATCGTACGAAGATCTTTGCGATTAGCGGAAATCATGATGGTGCAGAGTTTTTGAACTTTGGGAGTTCATTTATGCAAGGAATGCATATGGTGACGCAGGCAGATCAAATGTTTACGCCGTTTGAGATCGCCGATGAAGCAGGGAACGTGCAGTTTTTCTTGTTACCATTTTTGACACCAGCGGAAGTGCGGAGTTATTTTGAGTCCATTACACCTGCAGATGAGATGCCGGAGATCAAGTCGTTCGATCAAGCGATGGAAGTTGTTGTAGGAAAAATCAATGAGATGAAAGATCCAAAGGCACGACATGTCATCGTTGCACATGGACTAGTAACGAGTATTGGCGAGATGACACCGGAGCAAATCATCGAAGCACAGGATGAAGGGGAGCGACTCATTTCCATCGGTGGAACGGAGTGTATCGATATTCGGCATTTGAGTCCATTTCATTATGTTGCGCTCGGACATTTGCATGGTGCACACAAAATTAAGGTTGATCACGTGCGCTATGCTGGATCGATCTATAAATATTCAAAATCTGAGTCGAGACAGAAAAAGTCATTCACTGTGGTCAATTTGCAATCCGATGGAACGGTTTCGATTGAACTTCGACCATTTCAGTTGAAGCGAGATGTGCGAGAAATACAGTTGTCTCCGGAACAATTGTTACCGGCACTCCGTTCAGATGATTATGTGTTTGTGAAAGTAGCGATCGAAGTAATTACTGCAGAACTTACGCAGAAGGTTAAAGCGATTTTTCCGAACGCATTACAAATTCAGCGTGTGATCGATTCTTTCGATGAAGTGGGTCAAGCGGAGTTGGCAAGCTTTTATGAAGGAAAAGATACGTTGGACCATCTGCGTGAATTTTTTCAATCCACAAAAGAAAAGCCTTTAGCAAAAGATCAAGAAGATTTATTTGTTTCGCTGTGGGAAAACGTGACTGGCGGTGTACGCGGATGAGACCTTTAGTGCTGACGTTTGAAGCTTTTGGATCCTACTTGAATCGTACGAGTATTGATTTTCAGAAATTGAATGAACATTCCTTGTTTGTCATTTCCGGGCAAACTGGGGCAGGAAAATCAACGATTTATGATGCGATAACCTATGCACTTTACGGTGAGGGGAATGGAAAAGGACGCAAAGATCGTCTTGATCTTCGGAATCAAATGGCCGAACGTACGAAGAAAACGAACGTCGAATTTCAGTTTGAACTGAAAGGAAAGACATATCGGATTTTTCGGGAATACGGTCACACGGGGACGGATTCGTGCGCATTCGAAGTGCAGGTCGGTGGTCAGTGGCAAGCCGTTCCAGTTGAAAATCAGCGCATGACCGCTTACAACAAAAAAATCGAAGAAGTGCTCGGTATTTCGGCGGATCAATTTAAGCAAATCGTCATCTTACCGCAAGGTGAGTATGAAGAGTTTTTGACGTCAGATTCAAAAGGGAAAATGAAAATTCTTCGCTCTATTTTCGAAACGGACAAAATTGTACGCGTGCTTGATTTGTTAAAAGAACAAGTACGCATGATGGAGCAAGAGATCAAACAGTTCATGATGGCGAAGAAAACCATTCAATCACAGTGGCAAACCAAATTCGCCAACGAATTCACTTCGAAAACACATCACGTTTTATTAGCTGAACATGTGATAGATGAGGAATTACTTGATGCGATTGGGCAAGATACGCAGGTGTATCGTCAGCAAAAAGATGCGAAACAACAACTGTTTGAGCGGTTGAAGGAAGAAGTTGAACAACTAGACAAACAACTTCAAGCGCAAATCTTACACAATCAACACGTGGAATCTTATCATCAACACGCAACTCATTTTGCAAAATTGGAAGAAGAAAAAGGGGAAATCGAGCAACTCAGCGAGTCACTAATTCGTGCACAGGAAGCACGGTTTTTGACGCCGCTTGAGATGACCATGAACTCATCGGATAAGCAATTGATTGAACACCAAAAAACACTCGTGAATGAACGAAAGGAACTCGATGATATCCAGGCAAAATCCGCAGAAACACAAGCGTGTGTGAAAAGAACGGACGCGTTACGCGAACAACTCGGTGTATTACAGCGAAGACAACTTGATTTTGAACAACAAGCGGACATCGTCAATCAATTAGAAAACGACGAACGTGACATTGCCGAGTTAGTTCGAGAAATTCCGATATTGAATGCAAATATACCAAAGCTGCAAACTGTAAAGGAACAGGCGGTCCTAACATTGCAAGCAGCACAGCAAAATCGATCGGTCATACGATATGTGTTACAAAAAATGCTGGATGTTGAAAAACGCCAAACGAAGCGAATATCATCGCTTGCAGTAACAGAAGCGAGCGCAGTTGAAACGGCAACTGAAGTATATAAGGAATGGCTAGCCAGTTACCGCGAAGATTTGGCCACTTTTCATTTGCCTGGTGCATGGTCGAACGAAGACATTCATAAGTACCTGCATTCGATGGATGATCAGGATGACACGCAAAGCAAAAACGGTCAGATTTCTGAACTGGAAAAGCAGATTAAGCATGCGAATCAGGAAATTGAACGAATTACTCAAATATGCAACGCCAAACAAACGGAATTGGATTCGAAGCGCATGGCCTATCATCGATCGATCCAAGTATTGTCAAGTTTACTTGATTCGGATCAACCTACATTGCTGATTTACCATGAGAAAAAGACATCGCTAAAAACGAAGATCGAGCAGATGGTAGCCGAGATGAAGGCAAACGAGGATGCGATTCAACAATGGCATGTAAATATGGAAAAACAGAAAGCAACGGTTGCTTCCGTAGAAAAACAATCCAATACGTTCCAACTTGCATTGCAAGAAGCAACGTCGGTTTTTGAAAAAGATCTTGATAAATCAACATTCCAAAGCCTAGATGACTATCTCATCGCCAAAACAATGGTCCCATCGATCGACACATGGGTATCTCAAATTACGAAATACAATACGCAATGGGTCCAAACTGCAGAGACACTTACGAATCTTCGCGAGGTATTGAAAGAGCAATTCGAGCAGTTTGACACGGATAACATTTCCGTCAACCTCGATCGATGCAGAACATTGCAACATGAACTTGCAACAGAAGTCGGCTCAATTCAAGAGATCATTACGCAATTGGTTGATTCTAAAGCACAGTATGAGTCGAATGTAACACAATCAAAAACACAGGAACAACGACTCATTCCAGCAAAAGAGTTGAAAGAAGTCCTTGAAGGTGGGACACGTCAAATTTCGTTTGAAAATCATATTTTGATGTATCATTTTAAGGAAATTCTGCGTTTTGCTAATCAACGTTTGCTGCGCATGGTGCACAATCGCTATCAGTTAACATTGAACGATGATGTCTCTAAAAATACCGAAGCACTTGATCTCTTCGTGTTCGACAATCAAACGGGGCAAACGAGACCGGTGCATACATTATCTGGTGGCGAAAAGTTTATGGCTTCACTTGCGCTCGGGCTTGGTGCGACGGATTCGATCCATGCGACGCGAGGCGGGATTGAAATGAATATGATGTTCATCGATGAAGGATTTGGGACGCTCGATGAATCAAAACTAGAAGAAGCCGTTCGAGTCTTGCTCGAGATATCAAAAGGCCGCGTGATTGGGGTCATCTCGCACCGAAGCGAATTAAAAGAGCAAATGCCTGCGATGATTGAAGTGATGAATCGTGATGGTATCAGTTCGTTATGTGTGACGAATAAACAATAGAATGGATTTGATTACATCGCAAAAACAGCCGATGCTGAGGAATTCTCAGTACCGGCTGTTTTTTTATTGTTCGACATGTATTGGTATCGAAAGCGGATGTAACTCTCGTTCTGCTTGATCTAGTTTTGCTTGCTCCGATATCGCTCGAAAAAAAACTTGCCAAGCGGGCGATGCATCTAGCGGCATATTTGGAAGCGGTGCTTCAGGTTGTACTGACTTTTTGGACGTTTTTTTGCTTTGCTTCGTCGGTTGCATCACTGATCATCACCTTTCTTCGATCCATTCATCGCGCAATGAAAGCATATCTCGCAAATCGTTGGTGGATAATTCGGTAATCCACTGTTCACCGTTCCCGATCAATTGATCACGTAGTTCTTTTTTGTCTCGCAAAATGGTATCGATTCGTTCTTCTAACGTACCAACGGCCATGTAGCGATGAACTTCAACGACTTGTGTTTGACCAATTCGGTGTGCGCGGTCGGTTGCTTGATCTTCTACGGCTGGATTCCACCATCGATCTGCGTGAATGACGTGGCTGGCAGCAGTCAAGTTGATCCCGCTTCCACCGGCGCGTAACGATAAAATCAGCACTTGCAGTGGTTCAGTAGATGAATCGGTTTGCTGGAACGCATGAATAAGTGCCTCCCTAGCCGGTTGAGTAAGCCCACCATGGAAAAAAGCAACGCCAGCGCCGAATTGGTCACGAATTGTATGTTCGAGATGGCGTCCCATTTCGAGAAATTGCGTAAAGATGATGCATTTTTCGCCGCGTTCTAGGATTTCACCGGTTAATTCAAGGATGGCATCCCATTTATGCGAGCGACTTGTCCAGGCAGAAGCTTCTTTTTCATGCAACATCAGCGCGGGATGATTACATAATTGTTTCAATTTCATTAACGAAGATAAAATAATACCTCGTCGCTGCATCGGGTCTGCATGTTCAATGCGTTCAAGCAATTGCTGAACGACGGATTCATAAAGCGATGCTTGTTCTGCTGTTAAGGTGATCGGTAGCGTACGTTCTATTTTATCCGGTAAATCGAGGCGGATCGCTGGATCATTTTTTAATCGGCGTAATAAAAATGGTTGCATCAGTTTTCGCACGACGTCAGGAGGGATTTTTGCAAACGCCTCTTGTGAACCGAGATAGCCTGGATTTAGGAATTGCATAATTGACCACAAATCGTTCGCATGATTTTCGACGGGTGTTCCAGTCAGCGCAATGCGAAATGGCGTACGAAGCGCGCGAACGGTTTGGGATTGCTTTGTATGTGCATTTTTAATCGTTTGCGCTTCGTCAAGAGCGATCGCTTGCCACTCGATGGTCGTCAGTACTGCTTCATCAATGGTTGCTGTCGTATATGACGTAATCACGAGATCGTAGTTGGAACGTGAAGTTAAAAATGAATCGTCTCGTTTACGCTGCGGCCCGTGGTGCAGCAATACGCGTAAATGCGGAGCAAAGCGATTCAGTTCTCGTCGCCAATTGCCAAGGACAGAGGTAGGGCAGATGATTAATACGGGATTCTCTTCCGCACAATCGGACGGGAACTCACTACGAAACGAGATGACAGCGGCAATCCACTGGATGGTTTTGCCGAGTCCCATGTCATCTGCCAGAATTCCGCCGAGGCCTAGCTCACGCAAACGAAGCAACCACGTCATACCGACTTGCTGATACGTTCGTAGCTGTGCCATTAATCGGTCGGGAACAGGATAAGGCTCTAATGTTTGAAAATGTTCAAATTCATACATGAGTTTCGCTTTCGCGGGGTCCCATTCGATCTCTAGGTTCGGCGCCGGTGTTTCAGCGGTTGTTGTCGTTTGATTGGCATATCTCAGTCGCAATGATTCTAACAAGGAGAACGAGTCGCGTTCTTCAAGTGCCTTCAAATCACGCGCGATTTGCTGCATTTGATCCGCATCGATGGTAACCCATTCGCGTCCATTAAAATATAAGCGTTCATTTTGCTCGACCATCCGCCAAAATTCTTCGGGTCTAAGCGATTGGTCCCCAACGGCAATTTGCCAGTCAAATTGCATCAAATGTGCAGTTAAGGTTCCAGAAGAAGTCGACGATTTTGCTTTGCCTTTAATGCGTAGTGGATTTCGAGCTTTTTGCATCCATTGCGGTAAACACAGTGGAATTTCGTGCTGCTCGAACCAAGCGGCGTCCGATTCCATGAGTTGCAACACTTGTTTGTCGTCCAAATGAAATGCAGGGAGTTTATTGGGCACATTCTCCAATGTCCACAAGTCAAATTGGGTGCAAACAAGTTCCAGCGTTTTGGTTAGACGTTGCTCAGCGATCGCCCGCGCGTCAGGATCTTCGGGCCAACTTGTGATGAACTTCTCGGGAGATGGCAAATTTACAGCATCTGCGCGATCGGTGAAATGCCAGGCCAACATCCAGCGAGCCGTGGCCGGGTCTGAAGACAACGCTGACAATTCAGGTTCATATAAATAGAGCGAGGGATAGCAGGGAAATGCATCTATTTTCCAGCCAATTTGAATTGCATGTTCCATTTCGGATGGAAGTATGGATGATCCCATATTCGGTAATTTAGGCTGAGTGTCTATCACCGTTTGCCATGCCGACATCGTCAAGGGACGTTCCGACAATTCGTGCCGTATGATCGCGTTGAAAAATCGCTGGATCTCGGTTGGGACATCTGCATTCAAACAAAATGCAGGTTGATGGCGTTGCCAATTCGCAAAATCAGGTTTCCAATCACCGCTTATTAAAGCGGACTGAATCGTATGTGCATCGTTGATCAATTGTTTCAACGCTTCGGAAAGCTCAAGCGAACGATGCCAACTTGATCGCGGGGAGAGCAACCAATCGAATGCGTACGTTGCAGGAACTTGTAATCCAGATCCATTTGGATCATCCGAAATGGAGATTTCTTGACCAAACAATGAACGTGGATGCCAAGAAAACATGATGTTTCGTACCATGACCGTTCGTAAAAACTCGTTGCGTTCATTCCAAATGCGAAATTCAATATCACCGTTTTCGAGGAAACGGTGCGCTAGTGTTACTGTTTCGGTATGCACTAGATCACCTTTCCTTTCTGCATTTCTTCTATTAAAGAGCGCAATCTACTGTTGCGTTTTTTCACGATTCCAATGTATCGTTCCCAGCGATCCTCTTGTTTCATTTTCGCATACATCGAACGTATCCATTTCATTTTGCGAACCGCTATTTTATAAAAATCTCTGCTGCGCAGTGAAATTAATTGATCCACATGACGAGTTGCGATTGCTAGTGCTCCGATGGGATGATGCTTTTCCAACATCTTTTGGTCGCTGCTGCTTAACGTAAGTTCAGCCAACTCATCATACAATTTTGCATCAACCCAGCGCGTAAATTGCTCGGTTTCCCAAAGCCAATCTTGATACTGCGGATAGAACGGCTTCCCAAGTTCAAATAAGTAATCTGTCTTGTGAGCAATTGAGGCGACGGAAGTCGGAACATTTCGTAGTACAACCATCACTTGGTAGTTGATGTTGGTGTAACGCAAATGAGCAAGTTCTCCTTTGATGTATTCCAACCATTGCATGATGCGGGAGAATTGCATTTCCTTCAAGAGAGTCGTATAAATGATAGATAGAATTTCTTCTAAGGACATGATTTCTGGTTGCAACTTACGCAATTCGAATAGTTCCTGATCGCGACTAAGCAAGAATAATAACCGACATCGAAACGCATCGAGATGCGTCATCGTTATTGTGTTGGTTGGATCATTTGGAATTTGTTCACGAATGCGGATTAACGTCTGATAGAACGTGTTCGCATCCAAGCTAGACCGCAACCGTTGATTCCAAAATGGAATCGCGAAACAATGCCAGCCGGAATTTTCTGGACTGCTTACAATATGCTGAAAAATCATCAACTGAATGTACTCTAGATGTTTAGGATATAAGGAAATTGTCGGCCAAATTTCCACGATGGTTGTGTGTATTGTTTTTTCAAATTCAGATTGTTCATACCCTTTACTATTTGTCTCCCACGGCTGACGAACGCGAGTGATCGGTAAGTGGACACACAGAAACCACATCCATTCCACAAGAAACAGGATCCGTTGATCTTCTTGCCAGTTTGAAATGGAACGTTTGAACTGTTGGCGCAGGTGATCAAATAACGTATGTTTATACATCGCTGGCATCGAACGGGTTAGCTTTTCGGCGGATGTTTTGAAATAGTTGTGCCAAATGGTTTTCGGATCGTCATCAGGTTTAGGGAAAGAGAAGTTTGATTGCATTTTTCGCGCTGAACTTTCCTGCGTTGACGACAAGTTAACTGGTTTGGAGAGTAATCGATAATAGGTTTTATCAGGCGACTCAAATTCGTTAATCATTGCAAAAAAGACTGCAATAAGATGTTCACAAATCCCGAAATTCCGAGTACATTCACAAGAGGAACGTTTCGGCTGATCAAGATCGATAAACAGATGTAAAGAACGCTCATCTTTAACCGTGGCCGTCAATCGTGAATGACCGATGAGCTGCTCGCGAATCGTAACTTGTTGTTTTTTTGAAAGTGTCATGCCCTGATAGATCTGGAATTGATTCGATTGATCTTGAATGTAATGCTCTAGTTCCTCTAAATCGATGATCGAAAAATCTTCATATGTCACGAGTAATCCATCCATTTCGGTAAACGTATGTGTGATTTTAAAATAACATATCGCGAATTGAACTGCTAGTTTCGATGAACGGAAAAGAGAATGGGTCAAATCGAACCGATCGACACGATTGCTGGACATATTCCAACAGCCCGCAATTATTTCTGGGGCCATGCAATGGATGGTGCACAATTATGCGTGAAGGAGCAATTAACACAAATCGTTTCGAAGGAGGAACCGGTTGTCGTTTATTGCGGAAGTGGCGTAACAGCTTCGCCGGTGTATGCGCTGCTGAAAGAAGCGGGGTATGAACACGTAAAAATGTATGTTGGAAGTTACAGTGATTGGATTAAACATTACGATGTGGCAAAAGGTGAAGAATAGATCTCGAAGATTCAAGACGGTATCTTACATTTTGAGTTGCTTCCCATGAAGGAGCGGTTTATTGAGTAAACCACTTCTACATGGGGGGCAGTTCAAAACAAGTCGTTTTGTTTTTTTATTCGCATCTCAAACCAACATTGTAAGCGCATACAAAATGGGTTATGCTAGATTATAGCATTAGACATAGAGAAACTAGGAGATGGTCGTTTGAAGCGTACAATGAAAGTTAGATTGGCTTTTCTGATGATGTGTTTTGGGTTTGTTTTGGTGTCGTTCCCGTTGACGGGGGTTGCAAGGACTGGTGATGTATTTGTTGGAAAGGCTAGTTATGTCACGACAAAGCCGGATGGTGTGAACGATGTTCAATCTAAGATTTGGAAATCCGATCAGGTCACATCCAAAATGCCAACGAATGACTGGTGGAGCAGTTTGGCGTGGGATCAATATTCACAAGCACAATATCCACACCCACTGGCCGTAAAGAATACCGCTTCTGGTTTTCAAGTGTATGATCCAGGTTCCAACATTAACTCAAATGCTTCTTGTATTTGTGCATGGTTACCCCCCGATTCAAACAATGATTTCCTCGTCGGCCATTCCGGCCAACTGAATTTCCCTGATGCGAAAGTAGATGGATTTAACGATTGGTTCGTTCGAGCGCTCTATCAAAATGGTTCCAATCAAATGCGAGTCACCTATGGACATGGATCACCTTTTGTATTTTTTATGTTTCAAAATGGGAATCCGGCGATTTCGTTTCAAACAACGCCAGAAATTTGGTTCGGATCGGCAACTTCAAATGTGCTTGGCGTTACGATTAACAATCACCATTATGCGTTTTTTGGTTCCACAGGAAGTACATGGGAAGGAATTGGTACCAAGCGTTTGATAAACCAAACGAACGGCAAGCCTTATTTTTCAATTGTCTTGCTTCCTGAACGAAGTGAAAAGGCATTAAATTTCATGAAAACCTATGCGTATAATCATGTCACGGATACAAAGGTAACGTGGTCGTATGATCAGAACAAAAGCCAAGTGCTCACAACGTATCGATTTGTCACAGATGCAAAAGAGGGGAATGGAACGGGAACCGTATTTGCATTATACCCTCACCAATGGAAATACGTGACGACACCGATAACGTCTAATTATCAATACGCATCAGTACGCGGAAAAATGAAAGTATCTTCAGGCGATTTTTTTCAAACGACGATGACCTATCAGGGGATTTTACCTTTTTTACCGGAAATCGATCATCCCGAACAATCAGACTTGAAAAAATACGTAAAAGAAGTAGCCGATGCGACGTATTCTGCTAAACTTGACACCTATTGGATGGGGAAACAACTCGGGAAACTTGCGCTCGTTGTTCCGATGGCTGAGCGTATCGGTGATACTCAATCCGCAACCAAACTACGTAACTACATGAAGTCGTCATTGGAAAATTGGTTCACATCGAGTGAGGACACAATAAAACCAAGTAGTAATCAGCTTTTCTACTACAATTCGAATTGGGGTACGCTGCTTGGATATCCCGATAGTTATGGTTCCGCGGAAGAAATGAATGATCATCATTTTCATTATGGATATTTTATAAAAGCGGCAGCAGAAATCGCAAGGACTGACAAAACGTGGGCATCCACGTCAAATTGGGGCGGACTTGTAAATTTACTAATTAGAGATATTGCAAGTAGCAATCGTTCGGATGAACTGTTTCCATTTTTGCGTAATTTTGATATCTATGCAGGACACAGTTGGGCTTCGGGTCATGCACGCTTTGGAGATGGCAATAATAATGAATCTTCCTCGGAAGCGATGAATGCGTGGGCGGGATTAATCCAATGGGGAGAAGCGACGAATGATCGTGTAACGCGCGATTTGGGTATTTATTTGTACACGACCGAAATGAATGCAATCAACGAGTACTGGTTTGATTTGTCAGCTGAAAATTTTCCAGTTACGTTTACACGCGCTACTGCGAGTATGATTTGGGGCGGAAAAACCGTTGGCGATGGCGTGTGGTGGACCGCAAATCCAGAGGAAGTTCATGGCATAAACTGGCTTCCGTTCACCGGGGCATCGTATTACTTGGGAAAATCCCCCGCGTATATTCGCAAAAATTTATCTGCCCTAACCAAAGAAAATGGCGGTTCCAATTGGAATGTCTGGTCTGATCTCATTTGGATGTATCAAGCACTCGCCGATCCTGGGATTGCGTATCAAACCATGAATGCGAACATGCAAGGACTGACCCCAGAGAGTGGGAATTCCAAAGCGGCAATGGTTGAATGGATTACTTTTCTATATGATCATGGTACTGTCGATTCATCAGTGACGGCGAATACACCATTGTATCGAGTTTTCCAAAAAGAGAATGCTCGCACATATGCAGTATATAACATGCAAAATGATCCAATAGCAGTTCGTTTTTCAGATGGGAAATCAATGGTCGTCCCTGCAAATGTTTTTAAAAAGGAAACGATAGATCGAAATTCGACCATCTATCCAAGCGCAACGCCAAGTACAAAACCGGCTGAATTTGTGCAAAAGTTCACGGTAACTGCGAATGGGGATGTGAATTTTATATTTCAATCAACTCGTGCGACAAAATGGGTGGATCTGCATTATCGGATCAACGGGGGGATTCAACAAAATGTAAGGATGGTTAAAAACGGAGGTCAATGGACGTATCTAGCAAAGCATGTGGCGAAGAAGTCAAACGTTCAATATTCATTTACGTATGAAAAAAATGCACTTGCTGTTGATTCAGTTATCTATGCGATGAATCCCACAATAGCGCCAACAGCATCACCGGTTCCGACGTCTACTCCGAGAATAACACAACCACAGGTAGGCGTAATATTGTACGATTCGTGGAAAACGAATAAAATCGTTACTACTGAGAGTGCAACAATTCCGGCAGATCTTCGTGAAATTTCTGGAATTGTCGCATCACGTAAATATGCCAACACGATGTGGGCGATTGAAGATAGTGGAAATTCCCCAAAAGTGTATGCACTTGGACTTGATGGTTCGTTAAAAGCGACAATTACGTTAACCGGAGCAACCAATTACGATTGGGAAGATATCGCAATTCGTTCAGGACCTAAAGGTGATGAACTTGTTATTGGGGATATCGGCGACAATGCCGTCAAACGATCGAAAGTGACATTTTATGTGATCAGTGAACCAGATTTGAGCGATCATTCGGTAGTGCCAACAGTGATCACTGCGACATATACGACAGGAGCAACGAATGCAGAAGCTATGGTTGCGACCAAAGATGGGATTTGGGTGATTTCAAAGACGAAAGGAACACCTAACGTTTTTGCACTTAATCTCGAAAAAAAACGACTTGAACCGGTCCAGACTTTTGTAAACAATCCTGGACTTGTAACTGCTGCAGATATTTCCCCCATAGGAGACTATGTTGCGGTGCGTACGTATGCCGATTTGCGGATCACAAAAATAATTAATGGTGATTTGGCAAAGGCGCTTTCTCAAAGTCAATATGCTAAAATGGTAATCGAACCACAAGGAGAATCAGTTGCCTTTTTGAGGGATGGATCTGGAATTGTGACAATTAGTGAAGGTGAAGCTGCACATTTTAAGATCTTGCGGGCAAAATCGAATTGAAAACGCTGAAGATAACTCGAAGAATGATGAAAGAGAGAGAATTGCATTCTGAGTCATAAAAAATAAGGAGAATGAACATGAAGGCATCGAAAGTATTGAAATTTATAACTGGTTTACTAGAGGGTGTTTTAGCAATACCTATATTGGGTGGTACCATTGTCATTAGTTTTGCGGGAATCCCTTTGGGAATTATGTTTGTATTACACCTAGTAACGTTGATCGTGTCTAAAAAACAGGGCGAGACGATTTATGGCAGTGTTTGTGGTATTATCACGTCTTGTGTAGGCTTCATTCCATTTGTAGGTTGGATATTACATTTGCTTAGCTTTATCTTATTGCTTATTTCAACGTTTCAATCAAAATCCCAGAACTATCAAATGCAATAGTACAATGCATTCATATCAAAATGAGCATGCGATTCGCAGGCTCATTTTTTTATTTGATTTTATAAAATGGGAATGAAGTCGTTGTGTTAATTGAGGCATTGGTGGACGTTTGAATGTGGTAATGATATGCGGTAGTAGAGCAAGGATCCGATTGGAAAAAACCAATGGCACAGGGTGTTGAGAATGGCATTAATGACTAAGAAATTCTTGTAATTTACTAAAGATTTCTTTTCGTTGATGAATTCGTTTTGAAAAACGGTAGTCCAGAACAGATCAAAATGGGTAGATTGGTCCCATTCCAAATAATATGGCTCTTGATTTTGAATGGCAAGGTCATAGAGTGACCAAGCAGTGTTGTAATCGAAAAGTGCAAGTGAATCAGCTTTAAATTCCAGCCACAACCCTTCAAACCACTCCTTACAGTCATCCATATTTGAAAAAACAATCTGCAATTTTTCGTCGTAAAATTCGATGTTGCTTTTAATCATACTCTCTGCGTAATTTTTTGAACCGGACTTGTAGTAATAAATACTTGAAATCAATATGTCTACAAATGAGGTCATCAAACGTCCGAAATATAAATCTTTTGTATTCGAATAGATATTTCGATACGTGATCGATTGGATTTCGTATAATTTTGCAATTGAGTCCCAGTCGTTATTTTGAATTAATGTATTTATGATTCGATTAAACTCATTGATTTCGAATAGTTCGAATTCTGTTTTAATTAATTCAGGATCATCTGTTAATTTATATAACAATGATGAAATTAGCTGAATTAAATATAATGACAACATAGATTCACATCCTTTTAAGAATTAGGTTGATAACGGGTCTTTTGGAAGTTGTTTTGAAGGCGGTTTAAATTCGACAGGAGTCCCTTAATAAAATTTATCTTCGTACAATAATGGTAAAGTACGTAAACGAACCGTAGCCTTAGATTCATTGTGATATCGCATTAACTCAACATCTTGACTAGCATAACGTACGTTACGGATGTGAGAATGGAAAATCACTTTTTGAAAAACGTTAAGACAAATAATCAGTTTGTATTCTTCCTTAAGTTCGTAATTTTTTTGTCATAATTAAATTTTTCGTCACATTTTTCATTGAAATTCAAATCTGAATTAAAGATTCCTTTTGTTCCTCTAGGGATATCATAAACTAAAATTGCAGTTCCCGTTGTTGGTCCAAAATAAATTTCTCGAGGAATATAAGCAGATACTAAATTAGATGTAATTATTTTATCCATGTGTTTTGCTACACATCTTGCTAATTTTGCCGTCTTCACCATCGATTCTATGTTTGCCCCAGCAACCAAACTGTTGAGAATGTTGAAAAGCGATAGGATGGTTTCCGCAATTTTGGCGAACGCCGTCTTGAATATATTGACGATTTGATCGAAAAGGGGAGCAATATCGTTCCAGTAATAGGCGAGCACACCTGCTGCACCAATTCCGATAATTGCGGCGATAAACTGAGATGCAGGCATGGTCAGACTCGCTTCAACGGAAGCGGCGATGGTAACAAGGGAGTATCTAGATAGAAGAGGGATACCAAGTGTTCGCAGACCGTCATTAATTTGCGCTAATGGACTAAGGCTAGATGTTATCGAAAAAGCAGCAACTTTGGGCCTATGGCCGACCGGACGGTGCTTGTAGTGGCCCAGCGGATCAGTTCGATCCGTCAGGCAGATCAAATTGTAGTGTTAGATAATAGGAAAATTAGTGGAATCGGAACGCATGATGAATTAATGCAATCGAGGTACTGATCCAAAAAGCGTTGGACCATCTCATGCACGGCCGTACAAGTTTTATCATCGCACACCGATTGTCGACCATTCGCGATGCAGATGTGATATTGGTGATGAAAGACGACGACATCGTCGAGCAAGGGAGTCATGAAACACTGCTTGCGTCCGGCGGTTTTTATGCGTCATTGTACAACAGTCAATTCGAGCAGGCCGAGGCTGAGGCGTCGTGATACTCGCAGTACAATAAAAAGAGACGAAAAGAGGGAAACACATGAGTTTCAAAGTAGGCAATTTGTTCTTAAATTTACCCGTTAGTGATTTGTCAAAAACAATGTCCTTTTTCGGGGCAATCGGTTTTCAGTTTAATCCGCAATTTACAAACGAAACGGCTGCGTGCATGATTATTGGTGAACATAATTTTGCGATGCTCGTCACACACGGTTTTTTCAGTCAATACACAAAAAAAGCAATCGCCGATGCGACACAGTCGACGGAAGTCTTGATTGCAATCAGTGTCGATTCCAGGGAAAATGTAGATCGCATCTGTGATCTCGCGCTTTCCAATGGCGGCACGAAATATAGCGAACCGGTAGATCACGGATTTATGTATCAACGTGCATTCGCTGATTTGGATGGTCACCAGTGGGAAGTTTTTTGGATGGATCAGTCGCATGTTCAGCCTGTGGAAGGGTGAGTAGATCGTATAATAAATAGTAACCTCCTACATCGACCGCGCGGTTGATGTAGGGGGGTTTCATTTTACAAGAGTTGAAAGGGGGATAGATGATTGGTTAATCATTAGTGGTCATCGTGTTCAATTGTAGTTTTTAAAATCCACTCGAAAATGGCTCGGCATTTGGATTGTCCTTAAACTGTTTAATCACAACTCCTGCATCATTTTTCCATGATTCTCCGCGGTTGTTCACTTCGCGATCCATGTAATGTAATCCACCATTATTCAGTAACATAACAACCAGATCATAATAACCGGTTGCTGAGCGTTTGCGAAAGCTCCAAATTCTTTTGGGACGTTGATGATGCGAGTAACGTTCCAACGAGTGTTGGTCTGTTTTTTGCCAAAGATTCGCTATGAAACAAAATCATTACTTTCCATGACAAATGTGGATTTGTGGAACTGTTGGTTTCGGAATCGTTTCGGTACCGAAACAATTCCGAAATGGAAAGTTTTCGGTAATACTTCGGTAGGAATTTTTGTATTAAGATGATATTATTAGTCAAAGCGAATGTTTAAATCAAAAATTGACGCAACGAATTGGGAGTTCAATAATAAAGCAGTTCAAACAAACGTTTTTGGATTTTAACATAACGAACGTAGTGAGTTTTCCAATTGAATATAAAGCAAAATTTTGATGGCAATTCGCGCAAACGTTTAACCATTTCGGGGTGAGGTTTATTTGAAAATTATAAAATTGATATTTTTGTGTTTAACTTTTGCTCTTTTGACTTGTGTAGTTTTAACTGGATGCCGGACCAATTCTTCAATCATGAAGAGTAACCCTGAACGAGAAGGGATATTAAGAGTTATTATTGCCACACCTTTATCAGATCGAGCGAATGAACGTTTTGATCAACTGGAGTTTTTAAGGTCGAAGTATTTCTCTGAATTTCAACGATCATTTCCAAAGGTGAAAATCGAATTCATACCTTATTTTGGGCAAGCAAGTGAATTGGGCTCTTTTGCTAAAACGTTAGTAATTCCAGCAGACTTAATTTTGATGAATAAATTAGGATTTGAGTCTCTTATCTTCGAAAATCAATTAATTGACTTAAATACCAACATTAAAAACGATGACTTTGATATTGAAAATCTTACGAATGCAATGGTCAATCCGATCAAGGAAATAGGAAGTGGACAACTTTTTGCATTATCACCACAATTTTCAGTGGACGTAATGGTGTATAACAAACAATTGCTTGATAATTTAGGATTGGAATATCCAAG
The DNA here is from genome assembly GCA_947460235.1 of Paenibacillaceae bacterium. Lineage (GTDB taxonomy): Bacteria > Bacillota > Bacilli > Paenibacillales > CANHGK01 > CANHGK01. The sequence goes on from CANHGK010000006.1 coordinate 53,727, forward strand.
AGATAGAACGACTTGGGAAGATTGGATTCGTTTTTCAAAACGGATTCCTCATCAGAATGGGATTATTGCCGGAATTTCGATAGGGAATGGCGGAAGATTCGACAGTCTACGTTATTATTCTTCTCAAGCGGATTTACAAATATTCGATATGGAAACATTCACTATGTCTGTTGACTCAGAAGATTGGATTAATGCTTGGGATAAATTTGTGCAATGGGATCATGAGAATGTGTTCCCCAAAATTGGTGCGGATTATCCAAGTGCACCTTATGCACTCGAACCAATTATGGGTAGGCGGGTTGCTGCAAGCACGATGAATTTGGAGCAATTAGTTAATTTGATGGATGCAAATCAAAGACCTGAGCAGTTTAAAGAAAATCCAAATTATGATCCATATGTTCCAATCGATTGGGATATCGTCAGTATGCCAGTTATTTCGTCAGAAACGGATAGAGGTTCAGAGATTATCTTCGAAGGATTGATGGGGGTCTCGACCAGATCGGCACAATCTGATTTAGCTTGGGAAGTAATAAAATATGTAAATAGTGCGGAATGGGCACAAATTCATTCACAAAATATACGATGGGTACTTTCTAGAAAAGATCAGATGGATCGAAACTTATGGATGAATAAAAATATAGATGCATTTTATGCGATAACTCCTTCGAGTGTAAATTATAAAGAGCACTACGAACAAATGGACAAGGATTTTCGGTATATTGATTTATTAGGAACCGCAGATGAATTAATGAATGAGAGTTTGGCTGGTAGAATTACAGGAGAAAAGGCAATGAAGATCTGGAGTGAAAAGGGGAATTTTATTCTAAAATCAATGAAAGAAAATCCTACTCCTGTGAAATCACCTTATTCTAGTGCCTGGTAAACGATGAAAAGAGGAATTGGAAAATGATTAAAAAAATTAAATTATTTTTATGCATGCTCGTGGTATGTATAATTTTCAGTGTTACACCTGTGAATGCTGCAGTCAGTTACACATCTACGGTAACATCAGAGATGGCATGGAACACGGATTCGTTAAATACTTACTGTGCATATTTTACATTTAAAAGTAAACTCAGCTATCAATGTGTCAATTCTTATGTGGATATAAACGTGAATTTCACTTCTTCAGTTAGCAATCCAACAATCGAATTAAGTTATAGTGCAGATAATGGGAATTCGGTTAAAATAAATATGACGAAGTTAAATGCGTCATCTTACACGGCGAAATTACCGCTGTATTGGGGATTGTTAGGAACGCGATTAGATGTTAATCCGAATTACTATCAAAGCGTTAGTGGATATAACGGCAAGTACTTTCCATTGGTAGTTAAAGTATATTCTTCGAATGGTTCATTGGTAGAATCAACTACGAAAAATATATACTTTTCAGCACAGAATAAGCAGACATTGGATAAGTTTACCTCCAACGGTTTGGACAGCAGATACCAAAAAGATTGGCAAATAATCGGAGTTGCGGATCCATTATATAATTGTTTGTCCTACTCAATTAATGTATCGAATAAATGGACTTGGCCATGGAATGGTAATCCAATTTTGGACAGTATGATTGGTGTGGATCAATTCTTAAAAGATCGAGGCTATTTACGCACGTCAAATGTAACTGAGGCGAAAATCATCGTCTACGGAAATAAAAATGGTGTGACTCATTTTGCACGCCGACAAACAGACGGTACCTACAATGCCAAAATAGGTTATGCTGAGGTTTTGAAACACAAAAGTTATAGCCCATACAATGTTACCCAATCAAATGATATTACGTATTATGGGCCAGCAATCGCATATTATAAATAGAAGATTGAAGGGTGAAAAAAATGGTTCTGCGAAAAATCCGTCTGTTTCCGTTTGTGATGATTATATTTACACTGATCCTCAGTGCTTGTGCGCAGTCTGATGAGACTATTGTTCGGAATGAACTTAAAACTGAATCTCAAACATCTGCTCCGGAATCGAAACCGTCTCACCAGCAGACGTTGGTTTGGGATCTTGTAAAAGGTAGTTCGGAAGGCATTCAACTTTCGATTGAGAAAGTTACTCCGCTGTCATCGTTGTCAACGCAAAATTATAGCGTTTCCAGTGTAAAAGTTTCGAAAACTGAAGTGGATTCAGTGCAGCTAGTAAATCAATCAAAAGTAGGCCCATTGGCTGATGAAAAGGTAACATTCATCGCTTCATTAATCGAGAACGCGATGAAACAAGCGAAACTTTCGAAGGAAATGTGCAAGAAAGTAGACGGACAATTGGTGATGGATGTTGAAGGTAAATGGCAATCGAAGACAGAAACAGTCATGCCGGAACAATACACGATTTCAATAACAAAAGATGCAAAATTGACAACGTATACGCTCAATATCTCTGAACAAGATCACAAGATTTTAAGATTCGAACCGAGTATTTCATGTGGTGAGTTCGTTATTACAAATAAAGATTTTTTTAGTTTAAAAGAAGCGATTTTAACGAATTTATCAGTTAAATAATATTGGGAATTGGGGCGAATCCCTTTAGGTCTTTCAATTGACCTTCTGGGACAGCCCCATTTCTATGAACATCTATAGTGTTTTTGTAGGACTGAATATTCCGATGCATCATCTGTCATTTTAGGTACGTAAGCGTCAAACCAACTGCACAATGAAAATTTCTCATCTATCCGAAGCCAAATTTTATTCGTACATGCCATTTCGGTGTCGAAACGACTTCGCATTCAAATCAGTTCGATATTTTTCGGTACTTTTTTTCGTGTGGCGGGGGAACCATGGCTGTTATGAAGGGTAATTGAGATACGAAAAAAACCGCTCATACAGGATCCATCTCATTGCTGCTTAGTTTTTCTTTTCAAAGTTTCCATAATTAGGGTCACAGTTCAAAACCCCAACCTGATGTCATTCATCATTCGGATCGAGGAAGTCAGTATTGCTCCCTTGATTATCGTAATTTGCTTGAAAAGAACCAAATGAAAACTAGCATGAGCCGAAACGGCAATTTCTAGATACGTCGAACTCTTTTAAAATCGTAAACGAATTCACGGATCGCTTGGGTATGTTAGTCCCGTCACATTTGAAAACAATTTTTACAAACTTCAAATGGCGGCATAATTCTCGGTTTCCCATGTCCCATTTATTGACATAGATTCAAGTGCTAGGATGGTTCCGGTAAACGCATCTTGGTGAATCATCGTCTCACGCTTTCGATTTCATATTGTAATTTATTTCGAATATCAATTACCCAATGAGAACAAATTTGATCAACGTTGCAAATAAAACAACATTTGCTATCGAAATTCCAGCACCAATTAATTTCATTGGTTTCTGTTTGCTTTTGATGGCGATCAAGATTCCGATGATTGCACCTATAAAAACGATAACCAAGGTGAGAATGAATAATGGTGTCATGGTGAATCCTCCTCTGGATATTAGTTGATTCTCCCGTAATGATAACTCGCGTCCATTCTTAATTGGTACCAATCCGATGCCATGCCGACCGCCGTAAACGCTAACCCTAATGCCAGAAGCCCTGCAATGATAGCTGTTATACCCATAGTTACACCTGCGGAGACCAGAAGCGCAGCAATGCCAGATAAAGCGCTTGAGCTTGTTGTTGTAATAATACCTACTTCTTTACTTTTCATGCCCATGATGTCGGCTCTGAATGCATTGAGTTCTGCATCATTCGTAGAGCCGATCGTAACAGCGCCAGTTGTTTTGCATGATCCCACGCAGATTTGCCATTTTCTTTCGTATTTTTTTAGCGTGCTGTTATAAACATCGTTGATTACATAGCTGTATTGAGAGGAGAAGTTGCTTGATCCACTTTCCACGCGAACAACCGATGCTGGTTGAGCAGGCGCAGCAACTGCCAATGTTGCTATTTTCGGAGCTGCGATCGACGCAACTGCAATTCCAGTCCCTGTTCCGACGGTCGAACCACTTGCTAAGAGCACGCCTCTATCATTTGAAACGCTTTACGTGTTTGCTTTTTTATTAAATGTAGCAACGGATGTGGTTGACCCATCATTGACTGAGACTTTTCTAGCGCCGGAATCATCTTGCAAAATCGTGTATTTGTAGGTTTTGCCTTGATATACGATTGATTGAGTAGTGGTTGATGTTGCTGCATTTGCCGGTGCCACCATTCCAACCATCATAGCCACCATCAAAAGTACTGCGATCCATGCTTTCTTTGCAATCCATTTTCTCATTCGGTCAGTTCCCCTGTCCATTGATTTCTTGTAAATTAATCCTATCATCTGCGCTCCGAAATCCGCATCGACAATTTTCCGAAAAGATTTGATTTCGGTACCGAAACGCCCCCGAAATCAAATCTTTTCGGTGTTTTTCGGTATATTCTTCGGTGCGATGATGGGGAAGTGCTGTTATATTATATATAGAAGAAACACAAAAAAACCGCCCATGTGGACGGTTTCGGCGATATGATCTGTACAGGACTTGAACCTGTGACCCCTACCCTGTCAAGATAGTGCTCTCCCAACTGAGCTAACAGATCGAGTATTCATTTGTAGCGACAAAAAGAATAATAACAATTATTAGCATGGACTGCAACCAAAAACGTCATAAATTTGAAAAAAAGTTTTTGGTAACTTTTTAACTATAGCCTACACATCAGGAAGGAATCTTGCTATAATGAAATACATCTGTAGGTTGAGTTCGATTCCACAGTGTTTTGAGGAGGGTATCCCTGAATGCGTATATCACGTAAAACGTTAATAATATTAATGTCAATAATCATGGCCTGGAGTATGGTGTTTGTACCGTATGGATCAGCAGCATCTGTCGTGAAAGCGGTTCCTGACAATGGATCACTTAAAGAAACACTTAAAGCGTCTAAAACTCCCAAGAAGTTGGCGATTGCTAAGAAACCAGCCCCAACAAAATCCCCATCATCAAAAATAACGGTACCCTTTGTTAACTCTGTGAATCCCAAAGTTTCTAAAGTTCCAATTCCTACACTTTCCGTAAAGATTCCTACGATTACTTCTGACGGATCAAATGGAACTTGGACGACACCTCGTCCAATCAATACGCAGACAACTTCAACGAGAACACCCGTGGTTCAACCAACAGAAGCTCCTCAGGAACCTGCTTGGAAATCACCTTTTCCAATTATTGCAAATTTAATCACGATTTATTATAAAAAGTCCTCACCTTATTCTCAGGCATTTATTCATGCTCACCCTGTCAGTCTTCCTTGGACTTTAATGCCAGGAACAATGATGATGGACAGTGTATACCCTGGATATGCAATGGCTGTTTTGAATGCTTCAGTTTGGAATAGTGTTGAGGCGATCATTTTTGATGGTGGTTGGGTGGCTCCAAAGGAAGGAAAATTCTTATTATCTCCTGGTAAATATACGATTGAGAATAATACGCTATACCAAGGGGAACCTCAGGTTGCATCAATTACACCTGTACCTGTTATAAATGCTACCCCTACAGCAGTGCCAACTGCTGTACCAGCTGCAACACCAAATAATCAATTAACAATCTACTATAAACTTGGCGTATTTACGAAACCATTTGCTCACTTTAGACCATATAATTCCAATTGGTCTGTTCCTCCAGGTTTGGCGATGATTCCTTCTGAATTTACAGGTTACAGTCGTGCAACCCTTGATTTAGGACCAGCGAATGGAGCTGATGTTGTCTTTAATGATAACGGTGTAAGATGGGATAGTAACGGTGGACAAAATTATAAGTTCAATGCAGGAATTTATACTTTTGAAATGAGCAATGATGGAAGTGTAATTTTATCTGGAACACCGCATGTGTTACCGTCAACTCCAGCTCCTATATATACGCCAATTCCTTCACCAACACATGGCGGCGGAAAAGTTGTAACACCTAGCGAAAATCCAACAATTACCAATTTTCCAACGAAGACTCCATTGCCTACACTGGACCCAACAGCTACACCTTCACCGACAGCAACTGTAACACCCGTAAACGCACCAACTCCTAAAGTATCGCCGATCTCAAAAGGGTCAACTGAAATTCCGCAAGGAACTTCTCAACCGGTAGGTACGGACGCAGTGAAAGTGTATTATAAATCTGGTTGGTTAAAGACGTATACTCACTATCGTGTCAATGGTGGTGCATGGACGAATCTACCTGGTTTACCGATGCAAGATGGTGATGTTTCAGGATATTGTATGACTACGATATATGTGCCACAAGGAAATACATTGGAGGTTGCATTTAACGATGGTGCTAATGGTTGGGATAGTAGAAATGGGTTGAATTATTCCTTTACTGCAGGTACTTACCAAGTGAAAGGCGGTCAAATTTTTAGTGGCGCACCATCTTCTTCGTCACTTGTGAAATTGACTGGATCACAACCATTTACGTGGGACAATGCTTCTGTTTATTTTGTTATTCCTGACCGTTTTGTGGATGGTGATCCAACGAATAATCATTCATATGGTAGGGAATTGAATTTACAAGGCGTATCAACATCAGATTACAAATCTCAACCGGGTACTTTCCATGGCGGGGATTTGAAAGGCTTAACGAAAAAGTTGAATGATGGATACTTCTCCAAACTTGGAGTAAATGCAATTTGGATTACAGCTCCGTATGAGCAAATTCATGGTTGGATAGGCGGCGGTGATCCTTCAATGAATGAAGGTTTCCGACATTATGCATATCATGGATATTGGGTTCTAGATTACACGGAAGTTGATCAAAACATGGGTACTCGAGAGGATTTGCGTACGTTAATTGATACAGCACATTCTCAAGGGGTTCGGATCATTTTTGACGTAGTCATGAACCATGCTGGTTATGCGACAATGAAGGATATGGATGAATTTGGATTTGGTGAGTTATCGTGGAACTGGAAAGATTATTACTACAATAAGCCTTGGAATGAAGCATATTGGAAGACCTACAACAGTTACATTCAATATAATTCTGCTGATCGTTGGGCGAAATATTGGGGTCCTCAATGGATTCGCGCATTAATGCCAGGGTATCCTAAACCTGGATCCGATAGTGATGATGTGTTGAAAACATTGGATGGATTATCAGATTTCCGGACAGAATCAAACGAAGAAGTTACACTCCCTCCGATTTTGATCACAAAATGGAGCCCTGCGAAATTAGCGACAGAACGTGCAGAGTTAGATCAATTCTTCCAAGTTTCTGGTAAGCCACGAACACCGAGAAATCATATTGTGAAGTGGTTAACTGATTGGGTTCGTGAGTTCGGGGTTGATGGATTCCGAATTGACACTGCAAAGAATGTAGAGTTGGATGCCTGGAAAACGTTGAAAGAACAATCCGTTTCGGCTTTGCGTGAATGGAAAGAAAAGAATCCTTCCAAGAAATTGGATGACTTGGATTTCTGGATGGTTGCTGAAGCCTACGGCCACGGATTCTACAAAGATGATTATTATTACAATGGATTCGATGCTGTGATTAACTTTGACTTCCGTAAAGCCGTTGAGAATCAGTCGAATTTGGAAAATATGTTCTCAAGTTATGCTTCAAAATTAAATTCGGATCCGAGTTTTAATGTGTTAAACTACATTTCTTCACATGATGATGCAATGTTTGATCGTAACAATTTGTATTATGCTGCGGATGCGTTGTTGTTATCTCCAGGTGCTGCTCAAATCTTCTATGGTGATGAATCTGGTCGAAAAGCATCACAAGCGCCTTGGACGCAAGGTTTACGGTCAGATATGAACTGGGATACGACAGATCAGAATTTGCTTGCACATTGGCAAAAGATTGGTACGTTCCGAAATCGTCATATTTCCATTGGTGCCGGTGAACACACGAAATTATCATCATCCCCATATATTTTCATGAGGAAGTATGAGAAGAATGGTGTGAACGATCGAGTTATTGTGGCAATGAATGTGAGTGGCGTTGTTTCCATTGATGTAAGTAGTGCGTTTCCGAATGGATCTCAAGTTCGTGATGCTTACACGGGTCGAACAACTACAGTGAGCGGTGGGAAAATTGTACTACAAGCGGATCCTAAAGGTATTATGTTGTTAGAAGCAGTGATTTCTCAATAATATATGCAACGCTGTCTCCTTTGTGGGGGCAGCGTTTTTGATTCGTAATAATTAGGAGGTTTTTCGTTTGAATCGCTTAATGCTTGAACGTTCACCATATCTACAGCAACACGCAACGCATCCAATCGATTGGTATCCTTGGGGTAACGATGCATTTGCGAGAGCTAAGGCTGAAAATAAACCGATATTTTTAAGTATTGGGTATTCGACATGTCACTGGTGTCACGTGATGTCACATGAGTCATTTGAGGATGAGGTCGTGGCGGGATTTTTAAATAAACATTTTGTATCCATAAAGGTGGACCGTGAAGAACGGCCGGACATTGATCATGTGTATATGACGGTTTGCCAGTTTATGAATGGGAAGGGCGGATGGCCATTAACCATTTTACTTACACCGGATAAAGAACCGTTTTTTGCGGGAATGTATTTTCCGAAAACGCGAAAACATGGGCGACCTGGGATCATGGACATATTGACGAATATTTTCGCGAAATGGCGAGAGGACCAGGGCCGAGTGATAGAAACTGCATCTCAAATTTTGACGCAGCTGAAAGAACAGGCTCAATTGCCATCGGCGGATGAGTTACCGATGGATGCACTTGAATTTGCAATGGATGATTTTCGTGGTCGTTATGATGCGGAGTATGGTGGATTTGCGAAGGCGCCAAAGTTTCCGTCTGCACATCAATTACTATTCTTGATGCGGGAGCATGTACGGTCTGGTCAATCGGAACCACTTGAGATGGTGGAAAAGACGCTACATATGATGTATCGCGGCGGTATGTTCGATCATGTTGGCGGAGGTTTTGCGAGGTATTCAACGGATGAACAGTGGCTTGTGCCGCATTTTGAGAAGATGCTTTATGATAATGCATTATTGGTGATGGCATATAGTGAAGCGTTTCAATTGACTAGAAATGCACTGTATCGTGATGTGGTGGAACGTACGGTGTTTTATGTTGATCGTGATTTGGGAAGTGCGGAAGGGTTATGGTTTGCTGCTGAAGACGCGGATTCAGAAGGTAAAGAAGGCATGTTCTATGTTTGGTCTCTGGAAGAAGTAATTAACGTGCTTGGCGAGGAACTTGGACGTTTGGTTTGTAAGCAATATGGTGTGAATGACGCGGGAAATTTTGAAGGGAAATCAATATTAAATTTGCTCAACTGGGATGAAACTGAGTTTGCAGTGCAACATGACTTGGATATCGATGCTTGGAAACGAACGTTAGCGTATGCACGTGAGCAGTTGCTGGCTGCTCGAGTGAAGCGGGTGAGACCACATCGTGATGAAAAAATGTTAACAGCATGGAATGCACTTTGGATTACTTCGCTAGCAAAGGCAGGCGGTGCATTTGGCCGTAAGGATTGGCTTTTGCGAGCAAATACCGCATATGACAAGTTGCAGAAGTTGCTTCGACGGGATGACGGCCGGTGGATGGTGCGGCGTTGTGAGGGTCAAACCGAAGGGCTGGCCTTTCTGAATGATTATGCATATTTGCTATGGGCTACGATTGAACGATATCAAGCGGTTGGAGACGTTCAATTACTTTTGAATGCTAAACAATTAGCGGAAGATATGCACCGGTTATTCTGGGACGAAGTAGATGGTGCATATCGATTTAGTGGTGCGGATGGAGAAGCATTGGTGTTGCAATTGAAAGAACATTATGATGGTGCACTACCTTCGGGAAATGGAGTTGCTGCGTGGCAACTCGTTCGTTTGGGAAGGTTATTGAATGAACCCAAATGGGAAGATGTTTCTGCGAGGATATTACGATGTTTCGCAACGACCCTGACGAAATCCCCCTCGGGACATGTTATGTATTTGATGGCGATGGATTTAATGACCGGATTTCCGCAACAATTGGTCGTTGCAGGATGGCAAGATGATCACGTATTTCAAACGTGGATTGAAACATTACGCAAACAATTTACACCTTTTATGGGGTTCATTATTGCTGATGAAAAACAGCGAAAAGTAATTGATGAGCATGTTCATCTTGCCAAAGGCAAAATTGCAATGGATAATCGACCGACTGCATATTTGTGTGAAGATGGAATTTGTTTGTCTCCATATACCGATTTCAAGTCATTATTGCGCAGATTGAATGGAAATGCTTAATAATAACTTCAATCTTTTTTAGAATGTGGTTTAACGTCATTTGTGAGCGACCTGCTCATAAATGACGTTTTTATTTTTGTTTAATATTGGGGATTTAGGGGAAGGATAACTTGTGAATGAGTGGATGCGGAGGGCGATTGAAATGCAAATTACGATTACGGAAGCCATTTGGATGTATGTAATCTCTACGTTTTTGGCGGTGATTTTTGATGTAATGATGATTAAATTTTCGACGGGTGACGCGAGGACCATTGGATTGATTTTACTTGTAAAATCGCTCTCATTACTCACCGTTGTCAGCTTGTTTTTTACGAATCCGCTTCGTTTGCTATATACAGATTGGATCATCACGACGCCGCTCACGCTATTGACATTGGCATTGTATGCCATGATGCGGAAATCAAAACACAAAATGTTGATTTTTGGATTGGTCGTGACTGATCTGATAATGATTACTTTAGGATGGATCTCCGCATACGCTCCGCCAGCTACGAAGTGGTGGTGGTTTGGAATGGCCATTTTGCCGATGTTCGTTATTTTATATTTGCTTTATAAGCCGTTAAGTCGTATTGCAAAACAACAACCTGCAGAAATCAATAATCGTTATCGGTTTTTAATTTCGTTTACCGCGCTTACTTGGGGCGTCTTTCCTTTAATTTGGGTGCTGGGTCACTTTGAGAACGGTGGACTTTCCATGGAATCGTTACTGACCATTTTTAATGTGATGAATGCGTTGACGAAAACAACCTATATTTATTGGATTTTCCGCAGTCTCAAAGGGATAAGCTGGAATCGGGAAGTCGGAGGTGATTCTCCTGAGCTGGTTTAGACGACTGATCGGCGGTGCAGAAATTCCCAAAGAAGATGCGCAATTCAGTCATGATATTGATAAAAACATGGATGCGCTGCGCGAACTTTTCGTTGACACCGATGATTTTCGAATTCGAGAATTTCAAATTAATTCTACGAAACCGACGCGGGCTTGTGTGATTTATTTAAATACAATCGCAGATGAGAAAATAATTCGTGAAGAAATCATGCGCACGTTGATGCAAAAATTGCCACAATCCGTGCAAGAACTTCGTTCTTTGCAAATTTCTTTGCTCCAACACTCGGTTTTATCTTCAAGTGATATGGTTCAATCCACATCCGTCCGAGAAGCAGTACGAAATATGATGATTGGTTCAACACTATTGTTCATTGAGAAATCGGATCAATGTTTAATTATTATGACACCATGGAGCAATAAGCGTGCAATTTCGGAACCAGAAACAGAATCAGTTAGTCGTGGTCCACATGATGGGTTTACGGAACTAATTTCTGATAATATCGGAATGGTTCGCAGGAGAATCAAAGATCCAAGTCTCAAAATTGTATCGTATACACTCGGTGCAAAAACACAAACAAAGGTTTCAATGATGTATTTAAAAGATTTGGCATTACCTGAATTGGTAAATGATGTGTCCGAGCGATTAAAAGAAATCCATACGGACAGCATTTTGGAAAGCGGAGATATTGAGGAGTTTTTGGAGGACGATGCACTGACACCGTTCCCGCAAGTTGAAGTGACTGAGCGTCCGGATAAATCAGCAGCGGCCATGTTAGAAGGACGAATCATTATCCTTGTCGATGGCACACCAGGTACTTTGGTTGTTCCGACTACTTTTTTTCAATTGGCTCAAACACCTGAAGATCATTATCAACGGGCAATTTTTAGCTCATTTAAACGAATATATCGATTACTCGGTTTTATTTTGGCGACTAGTTTGTCTTCGTTTTATTTAGCATTGGTCAATTATAGTACGCATTTGATTCCCGTAAAATTGGTTCCGGTATTAATGACGAAACGTGCAGAAGTTCCATTTCCTCCTTTGTTAGAGTTAATTATTATGCAAGTACTTATTGATATGATTTTAGAGGGGAATTTGCGGATGCCTGCAAAATTAGGACAAACACTTGGCGTAGCTGGTGCGATTGTCATCGGTCAAGCTGCAATTACCGCAAATTTGATCACGCCTGCGGTGGTCATTGTCGTGTCCGTAACAACGATTACCGCCTATTTGCAACCAAGATTATCGAACTCGTATTCAATCATTTGGATCCGGTACTTTAACATGCTGATCGCGTCAATGTTTGGATTTTTTGGTATTGTTGTTGCTTGGATGTTTTGGGTGATCCATTTATGTTCTTTGCAATCGTTTCGGACTGCATATTTTGCACCGATCGCGCCATTCAAGTGGAGTGATTGGAAGGATGCCATAATTCGTGTTCCCAAATGGGCCATGACCAAACAGCCTTCTACGCCAGGAACATTACAACCGAACAAAATCCCGAAGGGAGAAATGAAACATTGAATCGTCCACCTCATTCGATGAGTCTCCATGCCAGCCAATTTGCGATGATGTTAATTGGGTGTACTGTTGGAATCGGCCCATTGTTTATTGCTCGCATCGCAACAGTTGCAAGTGGTCGTGATGCTTGGATCGTATTTTTGATCTATTTAGCAATCATCTTATGTAACAGTTTGATCATGGTACAACTTGCAAAACGTTTTCCCAAACAGACGTTTGTTCAATATGTTCCTGAACTCGTTGGCACATGGATTGGCAAATGTATCGGGTTCATCCTCATTGTTTTAGGTATTCTAACAATAGCAGTAACGATGAAGATTCTTTCGTACATTATCGCGACATACGTGTTATTAAAAACACCAATGGACATGTTCAACGTAATCATCCTGATGCTTTTAATCTATCTTGTCATGTTTGATTTGCGGGTCATGGGCAGACTGGCAACTGGGTTATTTTTCGTTTCTTTCTTATTTTCGTATTTTTATATTCCACCCGTTAATGATTATGGAAATGTACTGCTACTGATGCCGTTTTTTGAAAATGGTTGGCAGGGGATATGGAAAGGGTTGGGTGCAATATTGTTTTCACTCTCTGGATTGGAACTGTTCCTGACTTATTATCCTTATGTTGATGACAAACGAAACATGCGTAAATATTTTATTTGGTCGATCTTATTTGTAGGGTTATTATTTGAAATTTCCCTGTTCACGCAACAACTTGTGTATCCACTAAAATATCTTGCGCATTTATGGGCGCCGTCAATTCATTACATATCGATTGTTGAATTTCCAGTATTTGAACGAACTGATGCGATTTTTACTATTTTTTGGTTTACCGTACTTTTTAAGACGGCTGCAGTCTATATGTACCATTCGGTCATCTCGATTCAGCAAGTGTTTCAGGTTCATCAAAAGCGGATTATTGTTTTTTTGGTCGCTGTGCTTGGATTTGCGGTGACCAAGATGATCGGAAATGCTGCTGATATTGAAAAATGGATGATCTATGTATTGACTGCGAACGTAGGTCTTTCATTAATCTTACCAAGCCTATTGCTCATGATTGCTAAGTTTCGCAGGAAGGGATTGGCTGGATGAAACGGATATTGCTCGGATGCTTCATCGGGTTGTTGGTGATCACCTTGACTGGTTGTTGGGATTATCGGCCGTTGGATGAAGATTTCATGATCACTGGCCTTGGAATTGATCATAGTCTCGGTGACGAATCAAAGCTTGAAGTGACTGTGTTTGGCGTTGCTTATACAGAACAAGATCATACGCTAAGTGGTCAAGGCTCCTCAATCTCTGAAGCAATTAGTGAAATACAAGATAAGACGGAGAAATTCCTGTCATTTAGTCACATTCAGATTTTATTGATTTCAAAAAGTGTCGCGAAGAAAGGGATTTCTTCGATCATTGATGTCATGCTTAGGGATTCACAAGTACGTAATTTTATTAATGTCGCATTGGTTGACGGACGTGTCAGCGATTTTCTTCAAAAAGGCAAGGAATATCCTGTCACGGGAAGTACATTCGAAGCACTTTTGAAATCGGCAGATTTAGGGTTCCCTAACCAACTCTTGCATTTGGAAACGCTGGCGATGAATCTATATTCCGGCGCGTCAGGGTTTATTTTACCGATCTTAAAAATCGATAAAGTAAGCCGAATCATCTCATTAAAGGGATTTGGTGTATTCAAAAGAGATCGATTCTTGGAAGAAATCGATCGAAAGCAAATGATCGGCTTTTTACTATTGATGCAACGATTAGAATATGCCAATCTCACGATTGGAACGATCAATTTAGACAACCCCGATCAACGCGTGTATTCCGTGAAAATTAAAGCGGCGAGTACTCATGTGCGCGTTGTCATTGACAAAGATCAACCAACGTTCATCTATGATCTCGGATTTTCAGGTGCATTGTTGGAAAAAAATCCAGTACCGCTCGGTGGCATTTCGGCGGATGAAATCAAACGTATCGAAAGTGAATTAACGGAAGAACTTAAGAAATCGATGCTTAACGTTTTGCGTAAAATTCAAAAGGATCAGATTGAACCGTTTGGTCTTGGCGAGTATGCACGGGTATATTGGCCAAAAGGATACAAAGAAGCTCAATGGGAAGAGCAATTTTCAAAAGCTAAGATTGAAACGAATATTCAGGTGAACTTGGTCTTTTATGGACAAACATTATAAACATGGAATCTTATCAGAGTAGGTGAACGTGATGGGGTGGTGGAATTGGTTACAGGAAATCGATGCTCCTTCTTCACAAACGTGTGTAACGAAATCTGTGAACAAAATTCATGAAACATTTATCAATCGTGCAGATTGGAAAAAAAACGAACTGCTTATCGGGAACTCGAAGGCTAAGGCAATTCTCATATACCTTGATTACACGGTTGATCAAAATACATTGCGAAAAGATGTTGTGGAACCATTATTACATTTTTCTAAGACAACAAAATTACCACAAGAATGGACCTTAAGTGAATCGATTTCTTGTGGTGATCTTTTACTCGTTCAACAACGGTTACTTGAAGGTTCTGTGGCTGTTTTTATTTCAGGGTCTACAAAATGCTTCATAATTCGTGCACCACGTGCGGTTGTGCGTGCGGTCGAGTCGCCCGAAATGGAATTTACAACAAGGGGACCAAAAGAAGGCTTTATCGAAGACGCATCACAAAATATTGAAATGATTCAGAAACGATTACGTACGGACAAACTTGAGTTACGTTCTTTTCGATTAGGAAAAATTACGCAGACGAATACATGGTTATTATCCCTGAAAGGAATTACTTCACCTGAGTTAATCGAACGAGTCACATCTAAATTGAATCAAATCACGGCAGATCAAATGATTGATAGTTGTGAGGTGGAAGAGTATTTGGAGGATTCAGCGTGGACTCCCTTTTCTGTAATTAATACGACGGAGCGCCCGGATCGGTGTGTAGGAGCGTTAATGGAGGGGGGGATTGTCTTGCTTGTTGATGGCAGCCCAAATGCACTGATCGGTCCATATACTTACTTTCAGCAATTTCATACACCAGATGATTATTACCAACGTGCAATGTATGCAACGATTAAACGTTGGATACGGGTAACCGGATTTTTTTTATCAACGAATTTAGTTGCTTTATATATGGCGTTGATTGGGTTTCATTCTCATTTGATTCCAGTCAAACTAGTTACTATTTTGTCATTGAAACGTGAATCGGTTCCTTTTCCGCCAATGATCGAAATTATGATTATTCAATTGATGATCGATCTGGTATTGGAAGGAATCTTACGATTGCCACCAAAATTAGGTCAAATTATTGGTGTATCTGGAGCGATTATTATTGGGCAAGCAACAATTTCAGCGGATTTAATCTCACCTATGGTCATTATTATCGTTTCGGTATCAACCATTTGTGGCTACGCACAAGCTCGGTTGTCATCAACGTTTACGGTACAAGTGATTCGTTATGTGAATTTACTATGTGCTGGAATATTAGGGGCCTTTGGACTTACTGTGATATGGATTTTTTGGTTGATTCATGTTTGTAGTTTACATTCACTAGGAAAAGCATATTTGAATCCAATTAGTCCTTTTTCGATGGTAGCCTTAAAAGATACGATCTTGAGAATTTCTAAACGTGCGATGGGTAATAAGTCACCAAACGTGATGTAAGGAAGTGAACTGATTAAATGAACAGAGATCAACCCGTAAATACATTAAATGGATTACAATTGTCTTCAATTATTTTGGGTGCGATGCTAGGTTTAGGTCCGTTGATGAATGTACGATTTGCAACATTAGAAGCAGGGCGAGATGCATGGATATCGATAATCCTTGCAGCAATACTCATTCTAATCAATTTATGGATCATGACTCGTGTGGTTATGATTTATCCAAATAAAACCATTGCACAAATCATTTCGGGATTAATGGGTACATGGCTAGGTAAAATAGGAAATGCAGTGAACCTTGTACTTTCTTTAATGATCTGTGCGATTACACTTTGGTACACAGGTCATATTTTTAATGTATATATATTATTGTTCACTCCGAGTATCGTTCTATCTTCATGTTTGTTGTTCGTGAGTGTATACACGACTTGGTTTGATGTGCGAATTATTGGCCGAGTTGTTGTCGTTCTGTTTTTTGTTTCGTTTTTATTTGCTATTTTCTTTGTGCCGCCCGTATTGCAATATGGTCAAATCGAGCGCATACTTCCCATCGGGAAAACTGGATTTTCAGGGATTTGGCATGGAATGTTGATGGTGATGTATAGTTTTGCTGGATATGAACGTTTTTTAGTGTTTGCTCCGTTCTTAGATAAGTTCCAAGGGATGACACGATCCGTTTTGTTGTCTGTATTTTATGTGAGCTTGATGTTTATCGTGGGCGCGATTTGTGAGCAATTGGTATATCCAATCTTGTTTTTGCAAAAACTTTGGACGCCAGGAATAGAGTATGTTTCGTTAGTGAATATATCAATTCTAGAACGAACAGATTTAATCTTTATTTTGTTTTGGTTTGGCGTTTTATTTAAGACGCATGTTTCTTATTTTTATAGTGCAGTGCTTGAAATGAAAGAATTGATGAATGCCAAATCAAAAACGCCTGCAATTGTGGTTTCAACTATTATCATCTTTGCGACGTCATTCATTAAAGTGAACAATGTGGAAATGGAAAATTGGATGTTTTGGACACTGTCTATTACGGTTGGAATTTCTTTTATCATTCCCATCAGCATCATCACCATGGGCTGGTTAAAACGAAAGGTGCAATAAGATGAAACGAATGAGGATCATTTTTTGTATTTTATTGCTCTGTTGTTTGCTGAGCGGATGCTGGGATTATGCTCCTTTGGAAGACAAGTATATTGTAACAGGAATAGGAATTGATATCAGCGAACAAGATCCAATGAATATGGATATATCAGTCCTCGGAATTTCAAACATCCAAGCGAATGCTACGATGCATGGAGAAGGACGAACGGTCAGTGATGCACTTCGATCCATTCAAAATAGGATCGATAAAGCAGTGCTCATTAGTCATTTAAAAATCGTTTTAATTTCGGATCGAATTGCGAAAAAAGGGATTCAAACGTATTTGGATATTTTGAGTCGTAATTCACAAATTCGTAGCGACACACAAATTGCCTTGGTTCATGGGCGAGCGGCCGATTATTTTGTGCAGAAAAATTTTTCAATTCCGATTGATGCGAGTTACTATTCAGATACGTTTCAATTAAGTGAAACGATCGTAGATCCTCATGAATTTTTTCTGAATTCGATATTGTTTCGGCTTTCAGAAGATGGCAAAGGGTTTGCGATTCCTTATTTAAGATGGGATCCAAAACAAAAATTACTCGTTTGGTCAGGGATTGGTCTTTTTAATAATGGTTTTTTCAAAGATACGTTGGATGAACGAGAAACGGTTGCTTATTATTTAATAAAAGGAAGTTTGTCGCGAGCGATGATTACGATTGGAAGAAGCAGTCCGCAACTACCAAAAGCACAAGCAGTCTCTATTCGAATCTTTTCACCAAGTCGAAAATTATCATGGTCTGATCAAAATGGAGTGAAAACAATTAATTTGTCAATTCAATTAAAAGATGAAATCATTGAAGCATCACCGCTCAACAATCGTCCGATTACGAGTCAAGAACTCGAGCATCTTCAAAATGACGTAAATCATGACCTGACGCATCTACTGCATTCGGTAATGGACAAAATCCAAAAAACCGATCGGATGGATCCGTTCGGTTTTCAGGAAAAAGCGCGTGTACAGTGGCCTAATTGGTATCAAGGTGACCATTGGAATGAGCAATTCTCGGCGGTTAAATGGAAATTTGATGTGCAGATATTGATTGAACGATTCGGGAAGTTCATATAACAGTTACTTCCATCGTGGCAGTTGTTCCCACAAATCTGCTGGTTCGAATCCGAGACGCCATGCAGCGACGCCGTGTAGGTCGTACTCTTTGGCAATTTGAAAACGTTGTTGCATCGTAGTGGCATCTTCTTGCCATACAGAGTACTTTTCGTCTTCAACGGTCAAATTATAACGTAGTGTCCCAGCTTGTTGATCTGATTGCGAACTCGTTGGATTGCCGGTAATCCAGGTTGGTAAATCACGCATCCACACGGTACGGTTGGAGGTTTTACCTTTTGAATCCACGATGGGCATTCCGTCGTTATTTACTTTCCACATGCGCGTATAAAAAGGTACGCCAAGTAGAAGTTGGTCGCGGCGGATGCCATCATTTAAGAAAAGTTCAACGCCTTCTTTGACCCATTGCAGTGATGCGACAGATCCAGCGGTTTTGCTGCCACGATAGTGTTCGTCGTAGGTCATAATCGCAATGTAATCAAATGATGGTGCAATTTCTTTGCGATCGAATGCAGTTTTATCATCCCATTTGGAGTCTCCGCGGTTCAAATCGATCGACACGGTAAGCCCTGCATTCTTTACATAAATCGCGAAGCGCTTGGCAAATGCAGTGAATAATACACGATCTTTACCGCTGACGCCTTCAAAATCTAAATTTAACCCGTCCAGATGCAATGTTTTGGCTCGTGCTACAAGCGCATTGATCCATTTTAATTGTGCTTTTTTTGAGCTTAAAAAACGATGTGTGATCTCATCGTCGAATTGATTATGAATGAGTGGATGCACTTCAATTCCGCGTTCGTGCAGCCAGTTTACGAGATTCGAATCGCTTTTGTCTGTCAACCCGCCTTTGCTGTCTTTGAGAATAAACCATGTTGGTAAACTGACATCAAGCCCGGATGCTTGCTCAACTTGAGTACGCAATTCTTCAGCCGAAACATCACCGTTCCATGCCCACATCTGAAGTGCACGTTTCGCTTGCCATATGATATTTCCGTCATCCCCAACGACAACCGCATCTCCGTTCTCTTCTGCAAGGGTTCGAGCTTGCTGTAGCGACCATACTTGAGCAATCAAGGGAGCATCCCATTCATCGCGCACCATGATTTTATAGGTGGGAATCTGTTGCCATATTGTTTGACCGTTCCATTCGATCGATGTGTTTGGATTTTCGCTTGCGAGTTGAATTGCTTTTGTGATCGACATCAAATTTTCTCTGGTGCCACTCACGGAATCGACGATCGTATATGGCAGTTTGTTGCGGTACACTATTTTTTTTGTGCTTAAATCGATGATCTTTGCATTTTCGATGCCGAGCGCAGTTTTAATTGCTTGAATGATTGATTTGTTGGTCGTGATCTTTGTTCCTGTACTTTCGGAAGTAATTTCGTAACCACTTTTTGATGATTTCGGTAATAACCACGTTTGTTGAAGTGTTGATTTCGTTAGGTTGATTAGCCAACCTGAACGTTTTTTCTTTTTTAATCGAATGATCTCGGCATCTGCATCGGACTTCTTCGTAAACGAATGCGGTGATTCTGCTTTATCTAATGAATAGACAAGCCAGCGTGGATACGTATCCGAGATCCAGCCAGGATGTTCCAAATCACGGACTGCAGCGCGTTGAAATTTTAATGCGGCACGTTGAGCGCTTACTTTATCAGAATATACGAGAGATGGATTATTTCTGCCTTCAATTTCTACGCTAAATTTCGGGACGTTTGAGTATACCCATTCACGGGATGGAATGCTTTCGACATAACGATACATTGCATTCGAAGCATAACGAATTGCATCTTCGCGATTCGTAAATTCTTTCAAAATGTGATCTCGTTCATAGACGCGGTAATGAGACATTATGGTTGCATTGGCTTGTCCAGTAGGGAAATAGATAAATACGAAAATGAAGCTGAAAAATAACGGTAGTAATCTGGTTGCGTTGGTCATAATCGTCCACTCCTTTTCTTCGGTTAATATACGAAAGAAAGTAGCGTTTGGTTGCGCATCGCGGTAATATGAAATTAATCTGTACTTCAACAGTTACCGTAATCTTGGAGGTGTAGAAATGAGTTCCACAACAAATTTACCAAAAGCATGGATCGCATATGTTTCTGCTTATCAGGTGGAGCGGGATTATTTCGAGTGTCACGAAATTCTTGAAGAATATTGGAAAGAATGTGCGGAGTCGCGACGACCACAACCCGGTTGGGTAGGTTGGATCCAACTTGCAGTCGCGCAGTATCATGAACGCCGAGGAAATGTTGGCGGTGCAATCAAAATGTTAACGTCCGCTCTCGATATTTTGCGAACATTCGAAAATTGGGTAGATGACTTAGGCATTAATTCTGGCGTGTTGCTCAAGGCGATAGAGATGCGCTTGCAACTACTAGAATCTCGAAAAGTAAAATCAATTGATGAACTGCGTACGCTATTTAATGATTTAGATTTACCCTTAAATGATTTGTTTTTAAAATATGCAGCACTCGAGTTTTATCAGAAACATTACGGCTCAGAAGGGAAATGGGGAATACCGAGTCGTGATGTCGATGTATTTATTTTGAATAAACATACGCTCCGTGATCGTTCCGAAGTTATTGAAGCCCGCGAGCGAGCTGTAAAGATCAAAAAAAACACGCGGGAACAATAAGTTCCCTGCGTGTGTTATGAGCAAAAAATTTGTCCGTCACTGGTTAGTCTGAAGCGCTGCGTATCCGGTAAATAATCGAGATGCAAACGAGGGTCAAGTACCCATTCGCTCCGCGGTTCGTAATACACCGGCACCGTATTCGTTATCGGCAATCCATTCAAAGAATCGATAATTTCCATTGTAATTAATCGATCAAAATCGGGCAATGTATGTTTGTTGTCCATCCATTGAACAACAACGACGCCGTTCACGGAGCAACCACAATCTTTGTTATCATAACCAACCCAAAGGGCAGCGAGTTCTAAATTGGACGCATTGGCCATTTTTACGCGAAGCCATTGTAACATTGCTGGTTTGAAATCAATTTGAATGTTCGTCGACATGTTGCTGCACCTCTGGATAACCGTTATGAATCCAGTTTAATTCGCCGGTATGTGGATGAATAATTAAGCCGTGAACAGCAATTTGTTTAGGTAATAATGGGTGTTGGCGCACCATTTTGACGGAGGACAGTACACTTTCTTCCACACTATCAAAACCAGAAAGCCATTTATGTAGGTCGATGCCACATGTTTTCATGAGTTCGATCGTTTTCGGATCTATGCCTTGTTTGATCGCTTTTTCGATTAGTAATGAAGGATTCATACTTGCCATCCCGCATTCGTAATGCCCGACAATGGCAATCTCTGTCGCCTGTAATTCAAAAATCGCAACGAGGATGCTGCGCATAATACTACCGAACGGATGAGAAACAATTGCGCCAGCACTTTTGATAATTTTTACATCGCCATTCTTCAAATTCATGGCACGCGGTAATAGTTCAACGAGACGCGTATCCATGCACGTAAGCACGACCATACGCTTGTCCGGGAATTTGGAAGTAATAAACGGGGCATATTGCTCGGTGTCTACGAATTCCTTGTTATAATCCATGATTTCTTCCATTAGGTGATCAGTTATAAAATCTTCCTTTGAAGTCATCGCTATCCCTCCCAATCTTTCTCTATGCGACATTATAACATAATGAACAGAGGCGACAATAATGAGTGTATATCCAATCGATGAAATGATTCAAAAATTCCGTACATTAACGAAACAATTAAGTTATTACGGTGAAGCAATCGAACTGATGGCATGGGATCTGCGTACCGGCGCACCTCGCGCTGCTGCACCTGCTCGTGCAGAAACGATCGGCGGATTATCTGAAATTTCATTTCGTCTTGGAAACAGCGAAGAAATGGAACAATGCGTGCAGGCGATCTTGACTGCACCAGAAGATCAAGTCGATGCCGTTACACGCCGGATGGCTGTCCAAGCCGATCGTTCGATTCGGAGGAGCAAACAAATCCCGCCCGATCAATATAAAGAATATGTGATCCTCACATCAGAAGCTGAATCGGTGTGGGAGGAAGCAAAGGCGAAGAAAGATTTTACATTGCTTGCGCCGTATCTTGAGAAAATTATTGATACGCTACGCCGCTTTATTCCCATTTGGGATATTGATGGTCTCGCGGCATCTCATCCATATAATGTATTACTTGATGCATTCGAACCAGGGTTTACGGTTGAAGAATTGGATCGATTTTTTGCGTTGTTGCAGGAACGTCTTGTACCGCTCGTCAAAACCATCGCATCAAAATCGTTACCGGAACAGCCGTGGATGGGCCTTGTCGTACCGAAAGACGCTCAAAAAACGCTTAATCGAACCGTACTTCAGGCAGTTGGATTTGATTTTGAGCGTGGGCGCTTGGATGAAAGCGAGCATCCTTTTGCCTGTGGTTTGCATAATACTGACGTTCGGATTACGACGAAATATGTAGAAACAGATTTTTTGAATGCACTTTATAGTACACTTCACGAGTGCGGCCATGCGATGTACGAGCAACAAATTGACGACCAATACATGAAAACGAATTTAGGTACTGGAACATCGATGGGCGTGCACGAGTCACAGTCGCGATTTTGGGAAAATGCGATCGGACGTAGCCGTTCGTTTTGGGATTGGTTTTTTCCAATCATGTCCAAGCAGTTACCAGATGCACTTGGTGGTCAAGGATTTGAGGATTTTTACCGAGCGTTGCACCGCGTAGAGCCTTCGCTCATTCGAATTGAATCAGATGAGTTAACGTATAGTTTGCATATTTTGATCCGCTACCGATTAGAGAAGGCGCTGTTCGATGGTTCACTTGCGGTTCGAGATTTGCCAAAAGCTTGGAATGATGCGTATACCGAAATTCTAGGTGTTACGCCCGCACACGATGGCGAAGGTGTACTCCAAGACGTGCATTGGTCTGGTGGTGCTTTCGGTTATTTCCCTTCGTATGCGATCGGAAATGTGTATGCAGCTCAACTCCTCGAGACGATGGGGGGTCAAATTCCAGACTGGAGGGAGCAAGTATCCAACGGTGATTTTTCCGCGATTCGTGTGTGGTTAAAGGAACATATTCATACGCACGGAAGTGCAATTGATCCCAAACCATTGATGGAGCGCGTAACCGGTTCGGCGTTTAACCCTGAGGGATACATTCAACAATTGACCGATAAATATTCGGTGATTTTTGACTTGAATCGATAACGAGAGGGGGAAGTACCAATGTTTTGGTGGGGAAGTCGTGTGATCAAAACTGCGGTAGCCGTCACGTTAGCTGTGATGTTGGCACATATATTAAAATTGGATCAAGAGTTGTCAGCAGGTATTTTGGCAATTCTCGGCATGGATGTGACGATTCGCCGCAGTTGGCGCAGTGCAACTGCGCGTTTATTTGCTTCACTAATCTCGCTTATGGTTGCGGCGGGTATTTTCCTGATCGCTGGATTTGGTCCTTGGAGTCTCGGGTTATTCGTACTCGTTTGTTATCCACTACTTGTTCGCTATGGCCTTCGTGACGGGATCGTGACGGCATCCGTCATTGTGTTTCACTTGTACGCCAATAAAACGGTGACATTATCTTTGTTAGTAAATGAGACATTACTACTTATCGTCGGCTTAGGTATTGCTACGATAATTAATATGGTGTATGTGCCCAATGCCGAAGAAGAACTCGTCAAATTTCGAAATGAATTTGAACGACAACTTTCGGAGTTGTTTCAATTGTTGTCTTTTCATCTGCGTCAATATCAAGCGGAAGTGGATCGACCAAAATCGGATTTGAATCAATTTGTGGATCCGATCAACGAGGTGCTTGAGCAAGGGTTAAACCGTGCACAGCAGTTGATCGAAAATACATGGTGGAAAGACGAGTTGGGTTGGCAGCAATATTTTCAAATGCGTCTCCAGCAGATGGTTCATGTTCAGGAAATGATTGATTTGGTTGTAACGATTCCGCAATTCGTTCCGCAAGCAACGTTGTTCGCGGATGTGTTAGAGCAACTTGCAGATGATGTGCAACGTGAATATTATGTCGGTGAAACGGCTAAGCACTTACATGAACTCGAATTATTGTTTCGCAAAATGGCATTACCCGAAACGCGTGCGGAATTTGAAGCCCGTGCTGCATTGTTTGAACTTCGTAGGGAATTAAGTGCATTTCTTTTAGTTGCAGAGCGCTCAAAGAAACGCCGCTCCTCGGGAAAACCGGTACGTGCAGAATCAAAACAAAATTCAAGTGTGTAATTAAAGTGAGGTCGATCGATGTGACTCGTCCGCAGGTTGAAACGTTGTGGCAAGATGGGTTTGATGTTGTTGATCTTGATTCAATTGCTGCGTGGTCACAATGACTTGAATTGAATGGTTCAAGAACACGCGGCGTTTGGCTTTTATTTTATAAAAAATCAAGCGGGATTTCGTCTTTTAGTTACGATGAAGCCGTAGTTGTCGCGCTGTGTTGGGGCTGGATTGATAGTAAAATCAATAAACGGGTTGATCAAAGTTGGGTGCAATATTTTGCGCCGCGAAATCCGAAAAGCAATTGGAGTAAAGTGAATAAAGCAAAAGTGGAACGGCTCATTGCCGAAGGTCGAATGAAATCTACTGGAATTGCCATGGTGGAACTGCGAAATCGAAAGGAACTTGGAATGCGTTAGATGACGTCGAATCGATGATCATACCAGATGACTTGGCAGAGGCATTTCGGGAAAATGAATTTGCGTGCAAATCATCCCGTTGATAAAAAGAAATAAAATTATATTTTAGCGATCTCCAAAAGACTTTTCGTCTTTTGGAGGTTTTTTTTTTCAAAATGGTCATTTTCGCCGTGACGTGCATAGGATGGGGTAAGAGCAGGAGGGAGGAACGTTCAATGGGCAATCATTTACAATCAAACTGCCGGGAAATTTATTGCCGTGCGGTCGTCGGTTCCGGGCATGCACATTATAAGAGCACGCATGAGGTGTTTCCGTCGGAGCGAATCAGTCATATTCTCGGATGCTGGGTGATCAATCATCAAGTTGAAGCGGAGAAACATGGGAACAAAGTAAGACTTAGCGGATCGTATGATATTAATGTATGGTATGCGTATGATGAGAATCAACGCACGGAAGTTGCAAAACATACGGTTCGTTTTCAAGAAACAGTGAATGTTCACGCACAAGATGGTGGAGCAAAATCGTCATCATGGGAAATCCGAGTGCGTACGAAGCAAGTGCCAACGTGTTTGAAGGCGCAACTTTGTGATGATGGCAAATCAGTGGAAGTAAAAGTAGAGAGTGAATATTATGTTGAAGTGATCGCTGAAGCGAGATTAATTGTGAGAGTGTGTAAAAATGATGACGATGACGATTTTGAGGGAAATGGCGAGGATGATGGTGATTGTGAATAAACAAGTTGGTGTGATATATTCAAATGGATTGGAACCGCAACCAACGTAAGGTGCGTACATACGAAAGAAGGGTCACCATCCATGGCCAAATATACTCCGATGATGGAACAATACTTAGCGTTGAAGGCCACTGTGCCGGATGCGCTATTGTTTTTCAGGCTTGGAGATTTTTATGAATTGTTTTTTGAGGATGCTGCTAATGCATCCCGTTTACTAGAAATTACCTTGACCGGACGAGAAGCGGGTCAAGCGGACCGTGTGCCAATGTGCGGTGTTCCGTATCACGCGGCCGAAGGATATATATCCCGTTTAATAGATCTAGGTTGTAAAGTGGCAATTGCTGAACAAATGGAAAACCCAAGTGACGCGAAAGGGGTGGTCAAGCGCGATATCGTGCGTATGATCACCCCTGGTACCGTTTTGGAAGCAAGATCCTTGACGGATACGCGCAACAATTTTATTGCTGCGATCGTTAAAGAGAGTGACGGGACTTCGAGTGCGGTAGTTGCAGATTGGTCTACTGGGGAATTACATATTATTGATGAACGGAATTGGATTGGGTGTAAGGACGCAATCATGATTTATCGACCTCGTGAAGTGATCGCAGATGTTGAGTTATTAGATCTGCTATGTGATGAGACTGCACTTGGAACGAATGGTTGGACACCAACGGTGTGGACAACAGAGCAAGCATGGGAATCGGAACCGCTTGCGTCTATGTTACTTGGTATGTCTGTAGCTGTGAAGCGTTCAGCAGCAAGATTGCAAGCGTATTTTTGGCATACACAGAAGCAACCTGCGACACATATGCAACGTGTTCATGTACATGTGCCTGGTGGACGGTTGATGTTGGACCCGTTGACGCGTAGAAGTTTGGAATTAACGGAAACGGTAAGGGAAAAAGAGAAAAAAGGTTCTTTGCTTTGGTTAATGGATGAGACGCGAACATCCATGGGTGCTAGGTTAATGCGCCAATGGTTGGAACAACCGCTCTGCGATTTACCTGCCATTGAGCTGCGGCAAGAAGCAGTGGAACAATTAACAGATGCATGGATGGTACGCGAGACCATTCGGGAATCTCTTAAGGAGATTTATGATTTAGAACGACTTTTGGCCCGTGTGTCCGTCGGTTCTGCCAATGGTCGTGATTTGATCGCATTGCAAAAATCATTGGAACAAATTCCGGGGCTTTGTGAAGCTGCGATTTCTTCCGGTTCGCGAACGTTAACCGACTCGGTGAAACCACTTGATCGGTGTCAAGATGTTTGTCAAGATATTAAGGCGACGCTTGTGGAAGATCCGCCAATTTCGTTGCGAGACGGCGGTTTCATTCGTGACGGTGTGGATGAACAATTGGATTTGTGGCGTGCGGCAAGCCGTGGCGGCAAACAATGGATGGCTGAACTCGAGCAAAGCGAACGTGAACGGACAGGCATTAAGTCACTTAAAGTAGGATACAATAAAGTGTTTGGTTATTATATCGAAGTCACCAAATCGAATATCGGCGCCATTCCGGAAGGATTGTACGAACGTAAGCAGACTCTTTCAACCGGTGAACGTTATGTAACGCCGAAATTGAAAGAACAAGAAGCATTAATTCTTCAGGCCGAAGAAAAATTAAGCGGACGCGAATTCGAGTTGTTTCAGTCGCTTCGTTTACGAGTTGCAGCACAATTGACTCGCCTGCATCACGTCGCATATTGGGTCGCAACGCTTGATGTGTTTCAAGGACTATCAACGGTTGCGGTCACGAACCGCTGGGTCAAACCGGATTTTCATCAAAATTTTGAACTATCCATCACTCATGGTAGGCATCCGGTCGTTGAGTCGGTGCTTAACGATCAAACGTTTATTACGAATGATGCAAATTTAGAATCTGATCATCCGATGATGCTCATTACTGGTCCAAATATGGCGGGGAAAAGTACGTATATGCGTCAAATTGCCCTCATATGTATTCTAGGTCAAATGGGATCATTCGTGCCCGCTACATCGGCTAAATTGCCATTAATCGACCGGATTTTTACACGGATTGGTGCTGCAGATGATTTGGTAGCAGGTCAGAGTACGTTTATGACGGAAATGATGGACATCCGTGTGATGACCGAAAAAGCAACAAAACGCAGTTTGGTCATCATTGATGAATTAGGCCGAGGAACATCGACGAACGAAGGAATGGCAATTGCACAAGCGGTTATTGAGCATATCCATGATACGATCGGTTGCAAAACACTTGTGTCCACGCATTTTCATGAGTTAGCTGAACTGGAGGCAACTCTTTCTGGTTTACTTAATTATGCGATGGCCGTTCAAGAGCGAGATCAGCAGGTGACATTTTTACGCAAGTTATCCCGCGGTGCTGCTACATCCAGTTATGGGGTGTATTGCGCGAAATTGGCTGGATTACCGGAACGAATTATTGGTCGTGCCGAGCAATTGCTTGAACATACAGAGTCGGTCCTCCACGCTGCAGGAACTCCTTTTGCACCGATTGCATTTGGAACTGCACCTGCACCGGAACCGATTGACGTGATGGTCCGTGATCCCAAGTTAGAAGCTTTGATGAAGGAAATTGCAGAACTGAACATACTCCATTTAACACCGGTTCAAGCATTAACATGGATCGATAAATGGCAACGAGACTTAAAACAATCCGAACTCCTTCAGAAAGAAGCGTGAATCCAAATGATTCAAAAGCGCATGATTGCAGCAACACTTATTTTTTCGATGGTGATTGGATTAATGTCCACAGGAATGACTGCTTTTGCAACTCAAGATACGGTTTTGTATGAATTATTAGATATCTTGTCAACGCAACACTTGTCTGGAACATCCAAGGACAAACTTGTGGATGCTGCCATTGCAGGTGCAGTTCAATCGTTAAATGATCCGTATACGGAGTATTTTACAGATGCTGAATGGAATGATTTTGAAGATCAATTGGAACAAAATTATGTCGGAATCGGCGTACGTTTGGAAGAGCGTAAAGGACAATTTCAAATTCTTGAGGTCTTCGATAATTCACCTGCGAAAAAAGCGGGAATTATGGTCAATGATGTCATCGTCACAGTGAATGGTGCAAGTTTGGTTAAACTAACGATTGATCAACTAATGGATAAAATCAAAGGTGCTGAAAACACGTCGGTCAAAATTGGCGTGATGAGAGGCACTAAAAAATTTGTGTATGATATGAAACGTCAAAAAGTACAAAATCCCGTCGTTACGAATGCGAAATATGGGGATATCGGTTATCTTTCCGTATCTTCGTTTTCTACGGATGCCGGTGTACAGTTTGGTATGCAATTAAAAAAATTAGAGCAATCCAAAATCAAAGGTCTAGTTATTGATTTGCGTAATAATGGGGGCGGGATTTTGGAAGTTGCCCGTCAAATTGCGAGCAATTTCATTTCAAAAGGTGTCCTCATTTACACGCGTGATCGCAACAATAAGAAAAGTCCGATGCCAATTGAGAACGGTACGACAAAAACGTATCCCGTAACAATTTTGGTAAATGAATGGAGTGCAAGTTGTTCTGAAGTGCTTTCCGGCGCATTAAAAGATTATAATATCGCCAAACTTGTGGGGAAGAAAACATTTGGTAAAGGTAGCGTTCAAGATGTCGTTCAATTGGATAATGGCGGGATATTGAAAGTGACGGCGAACGAGTATTTAACGCCAAAACAACATAAAGTGAATAAAATTGGATTAACACCAGATTTGTTGCTAGAAGGAACTACTGCACAATTGGTTGGTGCATTGCGATTAGCTGGCTCCAAAACGATAACGCTACATTTTGATAATCCAGAACAATTTACGGTAAATAACATTCAGCAAGTCGAAGTATTTGACCTGTATGACACTGACCGACCGAATTTTGTTCAAGCGGAATTGCTTTCAGCGATGTCGGGTGTGAATTTGTCAGCAGATGCAACGAATAAACAATTGTACTATTCTTTGTTTGGCGGGCCGAAAGTTGCGTTGCCAAAATGGTCTGTTGAATATAAAAATAACAGTTGGTATGTAGATTGGTCATCGCTTGCGGGGAAATTTACGAATTTGAAATGGCGCAAAACGAACGGTGCCTGGGAATTAACCTATCAAAAAGCGAGTTAAATTAAGCAAAGCGGGTTGAATGGTGATGCAAAGAATTCATGTGTTAGACGAGCAAATTGCCAACTTAATTGCTGCAGGTGAAGTCATTGAGCGCCCCGCGTCTGTTGTGAAAGAGTTGCTCGAAAATGCGCTTGATGCGGGCGGAACACACGTAGATATTCGGATCGAGCAAGGCGGATTGCAGCGAATTTCGATTAAGGACAATGGGGCGGGCATGCATCCAGATGATTGTGCGCTTGCATTTCAAAGGCATGCAACGAGCAAAATTCGCTCTGGACGAGATTTGTTTCGAATTTTGACACTCGGATTCCGCGGTGAAGCATTGCCATCCATTGCATCTGTTGCCAAAGTAGAGTGCATTAGTTGTGCCGATGATAGTGCGAAAGGCACCGTTGTGCGCATTCACGGTGGAACGATGCAGCCCGTAGATACCGTTGCTGCCCAGCGCGGAACGACATTGGATGTACGTGAACTTTTTTACAATACACCTGCACGATTAAAATATATGAAAACAGTCCAAACCGAATTTGGCCAAATTGCCGATGTTGTGCAGCGGATTGCGCTTGCTCGGCCAGATGTAGCGATTACACTTTATCATGATGATCATTTGGTACTAAGGACAAGTGGTCGCAATGATGTACGCGAAGTAATCGCTGCGATTTATGGCAAAGACGTTGCCAAACAATTGCTTGCGTTATCCTTTGAACATGCGGATGTCAAAATCACTGGTTTTGTATCAAAGCCGGTGGTTACTCGATCCAATCGCCACGCGGTAACATGGATGGTAAATGGTAGATACATTCGCAGTACGTTACTGAATCAGGCATTGTTGGACGGATTCCACACGTTGTTACCTTTGCATCGCTATCCGATTGCCGCTATTAATTTAGAAATGGACCCACAACTTGTAGACGTTAATGTTCATCCAGCCAAATGGGATGTTCGTTTTAGCAAGGAAGCGATGATTCGTGAAACCGTGTCAGAAGCAGTGAAACGCGCGCTCGGAAATTATGTATATATTCCTGATGTGGACATGCCTACAAGTAAACCTGTGTTTCATGAACCATCAAACGTTCCCTTCAATGCAGGAGTGACGAAAAGCACATTTTCAACGCCGTCGTATGCGCAGCCGGTCAAAACGATTGATCCTGGGCAAGTGAGTATGACGCAATGGGGTAAAATACTTGGAGTAAACGCTACGGACAATTCTTCAACATTCGCATTTAAGGAACGTGCTGAATTACTTGCAACTCCTGAAAATGTTGAACGAGTTGAACACGAAGCACAACAAACATCTGCAAAATTGCCATCTCTTCAACCGGTTGGACAGGCACATGGCACGTATATCATTGCTCAAGATCAAGAGTCGATTTACTTGATTGATCAACATGCCGCACATGAACGAATCAACTACGAGAAGTTTTATCAAAAATTCACACGAAATGATGTCTCGACTCAACCTCTGTTAGTGCCATATCCATTTGAACTTGCAGCTGATGAGAGTGCGTGGTTTCAAACGATTCTGCAACAACTGGACTCAATCGGATTACGAATTGAACCGTTCGGAATGAATAGTTTTGTCTTGCGAGAGCATCCAGAGTGGTTTCCTGTTGAGAAAATTGTAGAACTTGCGCGTGAACTGCTCGATTGGATCGTGCAACAACGTAAGACGTTTCATCTGGGGCGTTTTCGAGATGCAGCGGCAAAAATGTGTGCATGTAAAGCATCTGTCCGAGCAAATGAGCGGGTGAGTATTGCTGAAATGCAATCGTTGCTTCATCAATTGCAAGCGTGCGATCAACCCTATACGTGTCCGCACGGACGACCGATAATTGTTCGTTTTAGTTCCTATGATTTAGAAAAAATGTTTAAGCGGGTGATGTAGGTGATCGTAACGACATCCTATTCACCAACCGAAGCGCAAGTGCAACAAGCGATTTCGATTGCGATGATGTTGAACATTCAATATCGAAAGCGCATGAATCCGCCGATTAAATATTCACTTGCACAACTCCGTAAACGAAATCAATGCGATGATGTGCTTGTTGTTGAAACAACGGGAATCAAACTATGTAAAGATCAAGAACCTCCATTGTTTTTTCACCCAAGTATGGGGATGATTCGTATGAAACGTCTTCGAGATGGAGGCTACGATCCGCTTGTCGCGATTACAGGTGTTCAGCTTGGCGATCGGATTTTGGATGCAACATGCGGAATGGCAAGTGATTCTCTCGTGCTAAGTTATGCTGCTGGGGAGTTCGGTCATGTGGACGCGTGTGAATCTTCATCGGTCATTGCTTTATTGATTAGTGATGGACTATCGAAATACACGCAAGCTGATGCAGATGTGATTGCAGCAATGCGACGAATTTCCGTCCAAGCAATGGGGAATTTGGAGTTTATGAAACGTCAGGCGGACAAGTCGTATGATATTGTTTATTTTGATCCAATGTTCGCACAAGCCATTCATGATTCGGCCTCAATAAAACCACTTCGTTCGTTTGCGGATTTACAGTCATTGACTCAAGAAGCATTGAACGAAGCTATGCGCATTACACGTCGTGTTGTGGTCATCAAAGATCATTACCGCAGTGAAGTATTTGATCACTTCGGATTCGAATCACCGATTCATCATGGTTCGGAGGTTAAATACGGGATCATTACCATGGATTCTGCAAAGGTGGATGTATGACGAACGAGAAACAACCGTTAATTTTTATCGTAGGACCGACAGCGTCAGGAAAAACTGCACTAAGTTTGAACATCGCAGAGAAATACAATGGTGAAATCATTTCAGGTGATTCGATGCAAGTGTATCGTTACATGGACATTGGGACGGCAAAAGCGACAACAGCAGAACGTACGCGCATACGCCATCATTTGATCGATTGCGTCGAACCGAACGAACCTTATTCAGTGGCGCATTTTCAGGAACAAGCCAAGGCCATCATTGCAGATATTCGTTCTCGTGGAAAATTACCGATTATCGCAGGTGGAACTGGTTTGTATGCGGAGGCGCTGATGTATGATTATCCGTTCGATGCAGGAACTGGTGAAACGCAACTCCGGCATCGCGTGCGTGAACGGATCGTAGAAGTCGGACTTGCTGCGTTGCATGCGGAACTTTCAATAGCAGACCCGGAAGCGGCGAAACGAATTCATCCGAATGATGAGCGAAGAATTGTTCGAGCGATTGAATTGATGATGACTGGAGAAATGCCTTCAGCGAAACGCGAATTGACGGTTCGAGAAAGCCCATATGAATTATATGTGATCGGTCTTTCGATGGATCGAGCAAAATTGTATGCGAGGATCGATCAGCGAGTTGTTCAAATGTTTGAAGCGGGTTGGATACAAGAAGTTCGTTCACTTTTAGCAGCAGGATTTACAACGGAATTCCCTGCGATGCGAGGACTAGGTTATAAGGAATTAAACTATTTTTTACGCGGACTGACGACTGAAGCCGAAACGATCCGGATCATTCAGCGGAATACGCGACGATTTGCGAAACGTCAATTATCTTGGTTTCGGCATATGCCAATCATCGAATGGTTCGAATTAGCAGAATGTGTGTTAATTGACGAGCAATGGAGAAAAATATGTGCTACAATCGAAAGTAAGTTTCGCTTAAATTAGAAATACGCCGAGCAGCGATTATGAGGAGGAACGGAAGATGAACAAGCCGATCAACATCCAAGATTCATTTTTGAATCAAATCCGTAAGGAAAACATTCCGGTAACTGTCTATTTAACAAATGGCTTCCAAATTCGTGGACATGTCAAAGCGTTCGATAATTTTACGATTGTCGTAGACAGCGAAGGACGTCAACAATTGATTTACAAACATGCAGTGTCCACCTTTTCACCATCGCGAGCAGTTAGTTTATTACCGGAACAACCACAAGGATGATTTGCATAAGGACTCATTTTTAAACATAGGTTACAATGAACAACCCGCATGCGGGTTGTTTATTTATTATGAATGGAGGTACGTATGCCTGCAAAAAAGAAAGAGAACAAGTCCAAGTGGATGAAGATTGCATTGATGTCCTGTGGATTTTTGATCTTTGCGCTATGCGTGATGTACATAGGTTTATTGATGAGCGGTGAATCTTTGTTGAAAAATAATATTCAAAAACTGGATCTAGACCAAGCATCAATCGTTTTTGACGAAAAAGATGAGTCGATTACCGCATTGTTTCGTGAAAATCGGCAAGTGATTCGATATCAGGACATTCCGCCATTGATTCGGAATGCATTTATTGCGGTTGAAGATAAACGGTTTTACGAACATACCGGCATCGATTATCGTTCGTTTATACGTGCAATTACAACAGATATCCTTCAAATGCGTAAAGCCGAAGGCGGAAGTACGATCACGCAACAGTTAGCAAAAAATATGTTTTTGAGCAATGAGAAAACGATCACGCGTAAGTTCAAAGAGCTTGGTATCGCAATGGCGCTCGAAAATCAATTGACGAAAGACGAAATTATTGAGAAATATTTGAACCGTATTTACTTTGGCGGTGGGGCATATGGCATCCAAGCAGCATCTGAGCATTATTTTCACCAAAAAGATCTAAATCAATTGAAAATATGGCAAGTTGCAACGTTAGCAGGTATAGCGAAATCACCGAAATATTATTCGCCGGTGCTTTATCCGGATCGTTCGAAAGAACGTCGGGGTGTCGTATTGCAATTGATGCAAGATCAAGGATTAATTACAGCAGCAGATCGATCGGAAGCGGCAATTGTTGATTTTAAGCCTAACGAAAATGGTACAGATAATCCGTATTTGACCGTACTTGATTATGTGCTAGACGAAGCAGGGAATCTATATAATATTGACGATGATTCGCTATTACGCGGTGGTTTTAAAATTTATACCACGATAAATAAACGTGCTCAAACCCAAATGGAAACGGCATTCGCTGATGCAACGAATTTTCCAAAAGACATGAACGGTGAAATTGCCCAAGCATGCATGGTTATTTTAGATCAACATGATGGTGGGATTAAAGCAATGGTTGGCGGCCGAAATGCGGTGGCGAGGGGGTTGAATCGTGTCCTCGTTCCAAGGCAACCAGGTTCTTCGATCAAACCAATTGCGGTGTACGGCGCTGCCATCGAACATGGTTGGAATCCCTATGATCAAATCGTTGATGAAGCAGCGACTTATGGGGATTATTCTCCAACCAATCATGATAAAACATATCTTGGGAAAGTTAATATGATCGCGGCAATCAAGACCTCACAAAATGCTGCGGCGGTTTGGTTGTTAAATCAAATCGGAGTAGATAAAGGGTATGAATTTGCAAATCGTCTCGGTTTAAATTTAAGCAAAGATGACCGGAATTTAAGTATGGCACTTGGCGGGTTGAGCAATGGGGTAACACCGATGCAAATGGTAAGTGCATACAGTGCATTTGCCAATAATGGGGTTCAAAATAAACCACATTTAATCAAAAAAATCGTTGATGCGGACGGGGTTGAAGTTGCTTCTTTTGTGCAAGAAACAAAAACAGTGATGTCATCTAGAACCGCTTATTTTGTGACGCGCTTGATGCAGGCAGTTGTCGAACCTGGAGGGACGGGAGCATCAGCATCTTTTAGACAACCGGTATCCGGAAAAACAGGCACGACACAAGTGGGGATTAAAGGAGTAACTGGTGGTAATCGGGATATTTGGTTTGTTGGTTATACACCGCAATGGACTGCCGCAGTTTGGATGGGGTTTGATCGTACAGATGCAAAACATTATCTGCGCGCTGCCAGCAGCAAAACGGCACGATTATTCGGTAAAGTGATGAGCAAAGCATTATCCACGAACAAAATCGGTGCATTTGTGAAACCGGCAGATGTTCCTGAATTAGCGCCGGAAAATCGTAATATTCAAGATTTGATTGCAACATACGATGAAGCTGGAAATAGTATCACACTGCACTGGTCGGCTGTAGAAAACGCAAAAAGTTATAAAGTGTTCCGAAGTGTAAATAGTCAATCTCCAGAACAAATTGCAGAAACGGAACAAACCGAATTAACTGATTTTGCTGTTATTCTCGGTGAATCGTATACGTATACTGTGGAGCCAGTAGATGCATCCGGGAGTGAAGGTGCGCCTTCTAATGCGGCTACCGTTCAGGCAGTACAATCAGACACGAATGATGGAAACCAGGTTGTTGAACCATCACCGGATGCCAATTTGTTGGATCCTTCAGCAGACGAACCGACACCGGAACCGACACAAAATGTAGAAGAATTACTGCAGTAAGTTGGTAATTGTACACAATATTTGGAGAAGGGGCGATTTCCTGCCTCTTCTCCAAAAATATTTTTAAACGCAACACAAATTGCATTGAAGCGTTTTCTTTTTTTTGATATGATGGTTCGTGAAAACGCTTTACCGCTCTGAATGCCGTATTGCAACCGTTTTCATCGACTCTCAAAAAAGTAGGTGTCCGTATTGAAATCGTTTCGTAAGTTTGTGATGATGTTCCTCGCTATACTGATGATCAGTACCATGGTCTCCCCAGCTTTTGCCGCACGCACGTCCATTTGGTATGATTCAGGTCGCCAAATCACAATTTATTATCAAGGCGAGTTTAATCAAACTTTTGCCTATTTTAGTACGAATGGCGTTAGTTGGACAGCGAAACCTGGGATTATCATGCAGAACTTGGGAGACGAAGCGGGTACACAGCGTTTGACTGTCCGTATCGGCCAATCCAAAGGTTTGTATATCGCATTTACTGATGGTGCAGGGAACTGGGATTTTGACTCAGATACCAAAGGGAAATCACGTTATTATTATGTGCCAGCTTCGTTCAATGTTGTAACGATTGCGAATGGCACGGTTACAAAAGGGAAATTATTCGATGTAATTGCTAAGAATCCTAACCTTCCAAAGGTGAATTCGACAAAGCCGTATGTTCCCTTCAATCCAAAACCGAATATTCAACCGAGCACACCGGTTCCGACAGCTGTTCCTGTAAAAACGGATGAGCCGACAGTGGTTCAAACTAATGTTCCTGTCATTACGAAAGCACCTACAGCAGCCCCGACAGCAACTCCTAAGGCACAGGTTGCTACCAATAGTAAGTTTACGTGGGACAATGCGAGTGTGTATTTTGTATTAACGGATCGATTTGTCAATGGCGATACATCGAATGACAATAGCTATGGTCGTGAAATCGGTACAGATGGGAAACCAATTAGCGGTTTTAACCAACGCATTGGAACGTTCCATGGCGGAGACTTAAAAGGATTGACGAAAAAATTAAATGATGGTTATTTCACAGACTTAGGTGTGAATGCAATTTGGGTTACATCTCCTGTTGAACAGACGCACGGCTGGGTGACAAGCGATCATTTCCGTTCCTACGCGTATCATGGATACTGGGCAATGGACTTTAGTGAAATTGATAAAAACATGGGTACAAAAGCTGAGTTCCAAGAATTCGTTGATACTGCTCATAAAAAAGGAATTCGCGTTGTCTTGGACGTTGTCATGAACCACGCGGGTTACAATACGATTCAAGATATGACGGATTATGAATTTGGTGAAGTAATTGGCGATTGGAAAAGCTATTATTACGATTGTGCGCCAGAACAAGCGATTTATGACAATATCAGCAAATACTATGCTTATAATGATGCGAATAAATGGGGCAAATGGTGGGGCGCTGATTGGGTGCGCGCTGGATTGCCAGGTTATGAACAAGGCGGAAGTAATGATATTACGATGAACTTGGCATACTTACCAGACTTCAAAACAGAATCAAGAAAAGAAGTTGGACTTCCTCCATTTTTACTTAAAAAATGGGGCTCGCAAAAAGACGCAAAACTTGCTGAGTTGGATGCATACTTCAAATCAACAGGTAAACCGCGTACGGTTCGCAATTATTTAATTAAATGGTTAACGGATTATGTTCGCGATTATGGCGTAGATGGATTCCGTGTCGATACAGCCAAACATGTTGAGCTTGACGCATGGAAAGATTTGAAAACGGAAGCTTCCAAAGCATTGAAAGAATGGAAATCAAAAAATCCAACGAAGAAATTGGATGACTTAGATTTCTGGATGACTGGTGAAGTGTTTGACCATGGCGTTGGTCGTGATGCTTACTTTGATAATGGATATGATTCATTAATCAACTTCCAATTCCAATCGATTCCAGACCGTTTGAACAGTATTGAATCGGTCTATGCAAACTATGCATCACAAATTAATGGATCACATAATTTTAATGCGTTATCGTATGTTTCTTCCCATGATAAGGGATTATACAACCGGAATAACTTGTTGAACGCAGGGACGGCATTGCTGTTAGCACCAGGCGGAATTCAAATTTATTACGGGGATGAAAGTGGTCGACCGCAAGTCAATGCACCTAGTGATGAGAAAGCGCGCGGCGATATGAACTGGAGCAGCATGGATAAAGATTTGTTGGCACATTGGCAAAAAATTGGTCAATTCCGTAACCGTCACGTATCTGTAGGTGGTGGTTCACACAAGCAAATCGAAAGTAGTCCATACACATTTAGTCGTTCGTACGATCGAAATGGAATGAATGACCAAGTTGTTGTCGCAATTGGTGCAGGGACAAATTCTTCAATAAGTGTAGGCGGCGTATTCGCGGATGGCACGAAAGTACATGAAGCATATTCCGATCAAACCGTCGAAATTAGTAGTGGTCACGCTTCATTAAACGGAATTAAAAACGGGATCGTCTTGCTTGAACTCGCACAATAATCCATACTATAAATGCCCGATCAATTAACGATCAGGGAGGTCTGAACTCAGATCTCCCTTTTCTCACGCTTAGGAGGAAATTAACAATGGCCAACAGAAAATCAGGGGCTACAAAACAAACGAAGACCCCAACGTACAACAATCGCTTCAAATCGAACAAACCGAAAATCGCATGGTACACGAAACCGGCATTTGTCGTATTGGCATTTGTTGTGGTCGCGATTTTGATTGTGACGATCACAATGAATAAAAAGGATAGTGCTGCAACAACTGCTTCACAATCTACGCAAACACAAGCAGGGCAACAAACGCAATCGGATTCGACACAAGTGGAAACTGACACCGCATCCTCTCAAACGAAACAAAAAAACAATGGTTATAGCAAAACTCCTGCAATGTCGATTGACACTACGAAGAAATACATAGCGACAATTAATACGACATTCGGTGCGATCGAAATTGAATTATTACCAAAAGTCGCTCCTAAAACAGTGAATAATTTTGTTTTTCTTGCAAAAGATGGATACTATAACGATATCGTTTTCCATCGTGTAGTCAAAAATTTCATGATTCAAACAGGTGATCCACTCGGTAGCGGTACTGGTGGTCCAGGTTATGAGTTCGAAGATGAGTTGGGTTCTGGTATTTCGTATGATTCAGGTGTTGTTGCGATGGCAAACGCAGGTCCGAACACGAACGGTAGTCAATTTTTCATCTGTTCAGGATCGGATTGCAAAAATCTAGATAACATGCCGAATTACTCTATTTTTGGGAAAGTAATTAAAGGGATGGACGTAGTTGAAAAAATTCAAAGTGTTGACGTAGAAGCTGGTTCGAGTGGTGAAATGAGTTCGCCAAAATCACCGATCTCGATGAAAACAATCACGATTCAAGAAAATGCGCAATAAACGAAGTGAAGTGAACGGAGTGAATGTCGTTTGAAAGTACAAACGCATGATTTGGCAGAAATTAATGAACTGGCGATTTTGGTAGGTTTTCGCACGAAAAATGAAAAATTGACACCTGCTCAATTGGAATATTCGATGGAGGAAATGGTCCGTCTTGCAGAGACGGCAGGTGTAAAAGTGGCAGATCAAATCACACAAACAAAAGATTCAATTGACGCAGCTCTTCTCATCGGTAAAGGAAAAGCAGAAGAAGTGAAAGTGCTCGTCGATACGCATCAAGCGAATGTTGTCATATTTGATCATGAATTATCTGGTGCGCAGGTGCGAAATCTTGAGAAAATTTTAGATGCCAAAATCATTGATCGTACGCAGTTAATCCTCGATATTTTTTCACAACGTGCGCGTACGAGTGAAGGGAATTTACAGGTTGAACTAGCGCAGTTGAATTATTTGTTACCACGATTAAGTGGACATGGCGTAAATTTATCTCGTCTCGGCGGGGGAATTGGAACGCGTGGTCCTGGTGAAACAAAATTGGAAACAGATCGCCGGCACATTCGTGATCGTATCTCTGATTTGAAACATCAATTAGAAGACGTCGTGCGGCATCGTCATTTGCATCGTGAACGACGCAAAAAAAATGGTGCGGTTCAAGTTGCACTTGTTGGATATACGAATGCTGGTAAGTCAACCTTACTTCGTCAAATGACGAATGCAGACGTACTCGTCGAAAATCAGTTATTTGCTACGCTTGACCCAACGTCACGTCACCTTGAGTTACCGGGTGGTAAAGAAATCATTTTGACGGATACCGTTGGGTTTATCCAGCAATTGCCGCATTCACTGATTGCAGCATTTCGTGCGACGCTTGAAGAAGTGTGCGAAGCGGATCTGTTATTACATGTCGTTGACAGTACGTCACCAATGATGGCTGAGCAAATTGATGTTGTTAATAAAGTGCTTGAACAACTTGGTGCACATCAAAAGCCTC
The DNA here is from genome assembly GCA_947460235.1 of Paenibacillaceae bacterium. Classification (GTDB taxonomy): domain Bacteria; phylum Bacillota; class Bacilli; order Paenibacillales; family CANHGK01; genus CANHGK01. Next base: position 94,309 of record CANHGK010000006.1, read on the forward strand.
AATTATTATTGTTCAATAAAATTGATGAATGTCCCGCGACTCGTTTCGTCGAGTTAAATGGTTACGGTGATTCAATTCGTATGTGTGCGTACAATGAAAATGATTTGAATCGTCTCATGCAAATTGTTGAGAAAAATTTAAAGTCTGAGCGGACCTGGTTCAAAATTCCGATGGCGAATGGTGCGTTGCATGCACTAGTTCACCGCGTTGGAGAAGTAAAAGAACAACGGTTGGATGAAGAATATATTTATTATTTGGTTGAAATTGATTCAAATGTGTATCCTATGCATCGTGCACAGTTAGAAAATGTAATCGTTGCAGAGGCACCAGAGTTGGATGGTGAGTAACGTGGATGGACAGTTATATGTGTGGGATGAACGGATTTCGCGAGCTGAGGAAGCGGTTCAATCTGCGTTTGCACGAATTGATCGAATTTCAGAAACGAATCAGATCAAGGTGATTCAGGCGTTTCAAGCATTTAAAGTTAGTGATTTTCATTTTTCTGGTTCGACAGGATATGGATATAATGATTCCGGTCGTGAAACACTAGAAAATGTATATTCTCATATTTTCAAAACGGAGGCGGCGCTCGTACGGCCGCACTTCGCTTCTGGAACTCACACAATCGCTTGCGCCTTGTTCGGGAACGTCCGACCTGGGGAGCGATTGTTGTTTATCGGCGGAGAACCGTACGATACCTTACAGAAGGTGATTGGTAAGGGAAATAGTCATACAGGATCGCTTCGTGAATGGGGAATTATCGTTGATATTATACCGCTACTGGAAGATGGTCATTTGGATTGGCCAAAAATTGAAGCATATTTTGCCGAACATCACGTGAAAATGGTAGCGATCCAGCGGTCTCGGGGGTATTCACTACGTCCAAGTTTGACAATTGAAGTAATTCGCGGGATTACTGCTCGTGTGAAGCAATTGCAATCGGATACGATTATTTTTTGTGATAATTGTTACGGCGAGTTTTGTGAAACGTTGGAACCGACACAAGTTGGTGTTGATTTGGTTGCAGGTTCATTGATTAAAAATCCGGGTGGAGGTTTGGCGCCAACGGGTGGGTATATCGCAGGTAAAGCAGAGTTGGTGGAACAATCGGCCTATCGATTAACTGCGCCTGGTATTGGCGGTGATGTTGGGGCAACCATGAACCAAATGCGTCTTTTTTTTCAGGGTTTGTTTTTGGCACCGGTACTTGTGGGACAGGCAATAAAAGGTTCAATACTTGCTTCTCGGGTATTTGCAGATCTCGGAATCTCCACTTCACCTGCATGGGATGATGTTCGAACAGATTTAATTCAAGCAATTCACTTTGGAGATGAGCATAAATTAATTAAATTTGTGCAAAGTGTTCAATATTCTGCCCCAGTTGATTCACATGTTCGACCTGAACCGTGGGCAATGCCGGGTTATGAACATCCTGTAATTATGGCGGCGGGAACTTTTATACAGGGTGGAAGCTTAGAAATGTCTGCAGATGCACCAATTCGTACACCTTATGTCGCTTTTATGCAAGGTGGTCTGACATATTCTCACGTGAAATGGGCGATCAGCAAGGCGTTGATTACAATTACTGGATGAAATGATTAAAAACCTAACATTTGTTGACACTTCTACGAAAGATCGATACACTTAATATGATCTTATACTTACACAAAAGAGACAAATGTGGGAAGGGTGATGTTGGATGTCAGACGACATTCGACGTAACATGGCGTTATTTCCAATTGGCATTGTGATGAAATTGACTGATCTTACAGCACGCCAAATCCGATATTATGAACAGCACGGTTTAATTGAACCAACGCGTACCTCTGGTAATCAACGTTTGTATTCTTTTAATGACGTCGAACGTTTATTAGAAGTAAAAGCATTGATTGAAAAGGGTGTTAACATTGCGGGAATTAGACAAGTGCTCGCAAATGGTGGAGAAGGCAACACGGAGGCCGCGGTGTTAAGTACTACAACAGAGCGGAAAAGCCGTGAAATGACGGATACGCAATTACACCAAATGTTGAAACAGCAACTTCGCGCCGGTCGTCGTCCAGGGCAAGTATCACTAATTCAAGGTGAATTATCACGATTTTTCCCGAAGAGGGGACTATAAGGAGGATCCTTTGTGCCTGTATTAACAAGAGAAGATATTTTGCTTAGTGCAAAAGAAAATAAAGTTCGTTTCGTACGGTTACAATTCACCGATTTACTTGGTGCAATTAAAAATGTAGAAATTCCGGTTTCTCAATTAGAAAAAGCACTAGATAATAAGATGATGTTCGACGGTTCTTCGATTGAAGGTTACGTACGAATTGAAGAATCAGATATGTATTTGTATCCGGATATTAACACATGGGTGATTTTCCCTTGGGAAACGAAGGAGAAAGTTGCACGGCTCATTTGCGATATTCATTTGCCTGATGGATCACCATTTCCAGGAGATCCAAGAAATATTTTGAAACGTGCATTGCGTGACGCAGAACAAATGGGTTTTACGGCATATAACGTTGGTCCTGAACCAGAGTTTTTCTTGTTCAAAACAGATGCTCAAGGCAACCCAACGCTTGAACTGAATGATCAAGGTGGATATTTTGATTTTGCGCCGATGGATATGGGTGAAAACTGCCGCCGAGAAATCGTGGTAACGCTTGAAGAAATGGGTTTCGAAATTGAAGCTTCCCATCACGAAGTAGCGCCAGGTCAACATGAGATTGATTTCAAATATGCGAACGCACTAAAAGCGGCAGATCGCATTCAAACGTTCAAACTCGTTGTCAAAACGATCGCTCGTGATCATGGATTGCATGCAACATTTATGCCTAAACCGTTGTTCGGTGTGAATGGTTCAGGAATGCACTGCCATCAATCATTATCAAAAGATAAACAAAATGCATTTTATGATGAAAATGATCGCCTAGGGTTGAGTCAAACCGCGAAATATTTCATGGCTGGTTTACTTCGTCATGCGCGTGGGTTTGCAGCGATTACGAACCCTACGGTTAACTCATATAAACGTTTGGTACCTGGTTACGAAGCACCTTGTTATGTTGCATGGTCGGCAAGTAACCGCAGTCCGATGATCCGTGTCCCAGCTGCACGCGGATCAGGCACGCGAATTGAAGTTCGTAATCCAGATCCGTCGGCAAATCCGTATTTAGCATTAGCAGTCATGTTAAAAAGTGGCCTTGACGGTATTCGTAATAAAGAGCCATTGCCTATTCCAGTTGACCGTAACATCTATGTAATGTCCGAAGAAGAACGTGAAGAAAATGGTATACCTAGTTTGCCGTCATCTTTGAAAGAAGCGTTAGACGAATTAATTCGAGATGAAGTTGTTTGTGAAGCGCTCGGTGAACACGCATTAACTCATTTCTACGAATTAAAAGAAATCGAATGGGATATGTTCCGTACGCAAATTCATCCTTGGGAACGCGAACAATACATGACTTTATATTAAAAAAATCTCGCACGCTGGCGATTCATTCGTCAGCGTGCGACTTTGTATCTATAGGAGTGTAACAATAATGGAAGAACTTTTATATCAACATTCGCCTAAGCGGGTTTTGATTATTACTGCGGTCGAGCGTGAACGTGATTCGGTCATCCATGGTATTGATCGTGGTAGGTCAGGTTCAGGCTGTGAATTTACAATTATTTCAGGCGGTGTCGGTCCGGTTGCAGCATCAGCATCAACCATGAAGGCAATTATGGAACACGGACATTTCGATATAATCATCAATATGGGAATCGCTGGCGGTTTTGGTGTGCAGAACGGTTCTGTAGTATTTGCTGATCGGATCATATTTGCCGATCTGGGCGTTGAAGACAAACAAGGATTTGTACCAATGCCAACACTTGGATTCGGGAAAAATACCTTGAAAACAGCAAGTTATTGGCATGATTTGATCGTAGCTCGTCTATCAAAATTAGATGTTGTTATTCACGAAGGTACCGTATTGACGGTTTCCACGGTAACCGGAACTGAAGAATCGGCAAACAAATTAAAATCGTTATATCCATTAGCGATTGCCGAGGAGATGGAAGGATTCGGTGTGGCCTTTGCTGCAGACTTAATGGGCATTCCTATGCTCGGCATTCGTTCAATTTCAAATCAAGTCGGTCCGCGTGATCGGGATTCATGGGAAATTGATTTGGCGATGAGTTGTTTAACCGTAGTAGGCCAATCGATCGCGGAGGTTATGCGATGAAAATTGCAATTTCACCATGTCCGAATGATACATTTATTTACCATGCGTTAATTCATGGACTCGTTGAAGGGACGCCGCAAATTAACGTTGAATTTGCAGATATTGATCGGACAAACGAGTGGGCGAAGTCCATCAATGGACCTGATTTAATTAAAGTTTCATTTGGTGCTTTGCCATTTGTACATGGAGATTATCAATTTATTCCTTGCGGCGGTGCGTTAGGAAAAGGTTGTGGTCCGCTAGTCGTTACGAGAGATGGCAGTGAGCATGTATCATTCATCGGAAAAACCGTTGCCGTTCCAAGTTTGAAATCGACGGCATATTTACTGTTTCGGCTATGGGTAAAGCAAAATCATTTCGAAGATGAATTAAAAATCGTTGTCATGCCATTTCATGAAATTATGCCTGCAGTTGCTCGAGGTACGATTGATGCGGGTTTGGTTATCCATGAGGCGAGGTTCACATATCAAGACTATGGTCTTAAACAAGTGGTAGACTTAGGAGATTGGTGGGAACGAGACACCGGGAATCCAATACCGCTAGGTGCCATATTGGTTAAAAAATCATGGGATCCCTTACGAGTTACCGAGTGGATTCAAGCTTCACTTCGTTATGCTTGGGATCATCCGGATGCATCCAAAGATTTTGTAATCCAAAATGCCCAAGAAATGAGTCCAGATGTCGTCAAATCGCATATTCAGTTGTATGTGAATGAGTACTCCTATGATCTTGGAAAGACTGGATTCGAAGCGATACGAATCTTATTGAAACGTGCGCTAGATGCCGGTGTATTCGAACAATCAAATTCGTTATTAACTTCGTTTCTCGACTAACTAATTTGGAATCAAAAAAATCTCAATGTTCTTCGAACAATTGCCTTGATGGCAAGTGCTCGTTAAACATTGAGATTTTTATAATAGTTGCTACATTTCGCGAAACAATCCAATTACTTTGCCTAAAATCGTGACTGCGGACAACCGAATAGGGCTAAGTGCTTTATTTTCCGGTTGTAATCGAAAATGGTCTTTCTCTTTATAATATGTCTTAACGGTTGCTTCATTCTCATCGGTCATCGCCACAACAATTTCACCGTTAGATGCAGTTTGTTGTTGGCGAACGATAATTAAATCACCGTCGTGAATGCCCACTTCAATCATACTATCACCAGAAACCGTTAACATATAGCAATTCTCACTCGTACCAACCATGCGAGTTGGCAACGGAATATATTCTTCAATATATTCAACGGCCGTGATCGGGACACCAGCGGTTACTTTCCCTAATAAGGGGACGTTAACAAATGAAGATTGAAAATTAGGCTTCGAAAACGAAACATCATCATCATCTAAAATCTCAATCGCGCGAGGTTTCGTTGGGTCGCGGCGGATCATACCCTTCTTCTCGAGACGATCCAAATGTCCATGTACCGTAGAACTGGATGCCAACCCGACGGCTTCACCAATTTCGCGAACAGATGGTGGATAGCCCTTCTGACGAACTTCATGTTTAATGAATTCTAAAATCGCTTGTTGACGATTCGAAATCTTGCCCATTACGGTCACCCCGTGCATTCGTTTTAATTGTTGTAAAGAGTATAACATAGAATCCGTGTTCGTACAAACATTAGTTCGTATTGAACTTGACATTTTTACGCTGTACGATAAAGTTATTAGAGAAATGGGGTGACGTTATGGACCATGTGATTCAACGTATCAATGAACTATATCGTAAGTCCAAAGCGGTCGGATTAACGAACGAAGAGAAAAACGAGCAAGATGAGTTACGACGCCAATATATCGATGCATTTAAGAATAACTTACGCGGCCAGTTGGATTCGATTCGGTATGTTGAAGATGAAGAGAATCAGTAATTTGAACGTTTGATATTTTGATGAAGGAGCGTTTATTGAGATGATTAAAGCGGTATTTTTTGATTTGGATGATACATTATTGTGGGATGATCGCAGTGTTGAAGAAGCGTTTGCAGCGACTTGTCAGCATGCATCTGATCGCACTGGTGTGAATGCAAATGAATTGGAACATTCAGTTCGAACAGAAGCACGCGCGTTATATAGCACCTACGAGACATTCCCATTTACTCAAATGATTGGGATTAATCCGTTTGAAGGACTTTGGGCGCATTTTAGTGGTGGTCAATTAGAATCATTCCGTAAATTACAAGCGCTTGCTCCTGGATATCGCCGCGAAGCATGGACACGCGGATTGTCGAAATTGGGAGTAGATGATTCAGAACTAGGTTTCGAATTGGCAGAGCAATTTGGACGTGAACGCCGTTCCCGTCCAATCGTATATGAAGAGACTTTCCGTGTATTAGATGAATTAAAGAAAAATTATCGCTTATTGTTACTAACGAATGGTACACCGGATTTGCAATGGGAGAAAATTAATGGCGTTAGTGGATTGGAAGCATACTTTGATAAGATTGTCATTTCTGGTGAATTCGGTCGAGGTAAACCAGATGTTTCGATTTTCGAACATTCGCTGCAAACGATGGAAGTATCTGCAAACGAAGTTGTTATGGTTGGGGACAAGTTAACGACAGATATTCTTGGTTCAAATCGTACAGGGATCGCTTCGGTGTGGATTAACCGGAATGGTGTTTTGCGAAACGACGAGATCGTTCCCAAGCATGAGATCGCATCGTTGGATGAGTTACTTGAACTGCTTATTACGTTATGATGCTTTTGGTAAAATAGATCTTTAAATTACAGATCAATGGCGGAGGCTTCAGTATAGCCCTGTAAAACATGGTTTCCTCCGCTCTTTATAATTCTAATTTGAATTGGCGTCCATGAAGCGTATTGCTTCTGGTCGCTATTTTTGAATTGATTTAGCTTAATTTATGCAGATTACTGTGGTTCCCCTTGGTATGGTGAAGGGGGGCGAGACGTTCGTCTTCATTCACAATCGAATTGCGACAACCTGTTTGAATTTCATTAAAGTAAATAAGTGAGTACGATTTTCAGGCGCGGTAACGATATCACATCTAGTTAATTCATAATTAAAGTTACTGGTATTAATACCTTTATTTAAACAACGGTTTGGTTACATGTATTCACTCGAACTTCCTCTTTGATGTATTGTTGGATTCGAAAAGTATAATAACGTCCCAAACAAACTTGAGAGATTTCGTTAATTTTCATTAAAGATATCGCGTTTTAATTAAATGTTTTCAATATCGTCATACAACTAAATTATAAAAAACTATTTACAAATTGCTCAATTATCATGTAAAATCAGACTTGTTAAAACGTTTTACCAACTGTTCAAACGTTTTCAGAGAATTCTACGAAGTAGGAATTTTTGAGTTTGGCATATTGGACGTTTTTGGACATATATATTTAGAGAGACAGAGAACAGAATGATTTTTAGAGAGAGATAAAGTTAACAAACAAAAAACAAACAAAAAACAAAGAAAAAGTCGGAAATACCGACAATGAGTGAAAAGTGGAGTAGAGAGAACGCAGCTGATCGGATACGTTTCAGAGAGAACAATTTCATATGTTTAATTTGTCGCGAACCGTGCAAACGAGCCGCGTTCCCTACTCCGCTTTTTTTGGGGAGAGAAAAAGGGGGAATGCACACATGAAAACTGGGGTACAGTTTATGTGGGGGGCCATGCCGGTCGGAAGTTCACTTTCTAATGCATATGCAGAATATCGTATGCTGATGAGCAAAGGTTGTTTTAGTGAACACGCATCGAATCAATTTGAATTGATTGAGGCAACCGATTGGTATGAGGCGCCGGTAATCCGATTAAACGATCGGAAAAACGTTCGCACACGACATTAAACGATGAACCACGCCCCTTTTGGGTCGTGGTTCTTTTTTTGTTCGGGTAATTTTGATACACTCAGTGTATCGGTTTTTTTAGGAATGAATCAGGAGGAACGTATCAAATGTCCAAAATTGATTTGCGACTGCGCTTACAACAGAAAATTTTAATCCTCGACGGCGCAATGGGGACCATGATTCAACAAGAGAATTTAACGGAGGCTGATTTCGGGAGTGAGGCTCTCGATGGATGTAATGAGATTTTGGTCGTTACACGTCCAGATGTCATTCGTGAAATTCATGAGAAATACTTAGCAGCCGGTTCAGATATTATTGAAACGAATACATTTGGTAGTTCATCTGTCGTGCTCGCAGAGTACGATCTTCAAGAACGTGCATATGAAATTACTTACAAGGCGGCCCGTCTTGCGGTTGAAGCCGCTGAGAAGTTTTCGACGCCAACTTGGCCAAGATATGTTGCAGGTGCGCTTGGTCCAACGACGAAGACGTTGTCGGTGACAGGCGGGATTACATTTGATGAATTAGTGGAATCATTTGAAGAACAAACTCGAGCACTAATTGATGCAGGTGTTGATGCTTTATTAATTGAAACGTGTCAGGACACGCTGAACGTGAAGGCGGGTAGTATCGGTGTTCAACGTGCGATGGAAAAATTTGGCAAACAGTTGCCGATTATGATTTCTGGTACGATTGAACCGATGGGTACGACTCTTGCGGGGCAGGCGATCGATGCGTTTTATGTATCGCTGAAACATTTGAATCCTGTATCCATTGGGCTGAACTGTGCGACGGGTCCAGAGTTTATGCGGGACCATATCCGATCTTTGTCAGAAATGGCTGGAACGGCAGTTAGTTGTTATCCGAACGCAGGTTTGCCGGATGAAAATGGTCATTATCACGAGTCACCGGAATCACTTGCCAAGAAATTACGAGGGTTTGCAGAAAAAGGCTGGATTAATATTGCTGGAGGCTGTTGCGGCACGACACCTGCGCATATTCAGGCCATTGCGGATGCGATGTCAGATATTATTCCTCGTCCTCAGACTGGGATTCATCCACCGGCGGTATCGGGGATTGAAGCGGTCTATATTGAAGATGCGAATCGACCATATATGGTTGGAGAGCGCACGAACGTTCTTGGTTCTCGTAAGTTTAAACGTTTAATTGCAGAAGGGAAATATGAAGAAGCTTCAGAGATCGCCCGTGCACAGGTAAAAGGCGGCGCGCATGTCATAGACGTTTGTTTACAAGACCCGGATCGCGATGAAGCATCTGATATGGAAAAGTTTTTGCAACATGTTGTTAAAAAAGTGAAAGTACCACTCGTTATTGATACGACGGACGTAAGCGTACTTGAACTTTCATTGAAATATTCCCAAGGGAAAGCAATCATCAACTCCATCAACTTAGAAGATGGCGAAGAAAAATTCGAACATGTTTGCCCGCTCGTGCACCGCTATGGAGCTGCTGTCGTAGTCGGTACGATTGACGAACGTGGACAGGCGATTTCGCGTGAAGATAAATTAGAAGTTGCTCGTCGTTCCCATGATTTGCTCGTTCACAAATATGGATTACAAGCATCAGATTTGATTTTTGATCCACTCGTGTTCCCAGTAGGTACTGGCGATGAGCAATACATTGGTTCAGCTGCGGAGACGATTGAAGGGATTCGGTTAATTAAACAAGCATTGCCCCAAACGCACACGATTTTGGGGATTTCAAATGTATCGTTCGGACTGCCGGAAGCAGGCCGTGAAATTTTGAATTCGGTATTTTTGTACCATTGTACGAAAGCTGGTTTGGATTATGCGATCGTGAATACCGAAAAACTGGAACGGTATGCTTCGATTTCTGAAGAGGAACGAAGACTTGCAGAAGAGCTAATCTTTAATACAAATGATGCAACATTAGCGGCATTTGTTGCTTTTTTCCGTGTGAAAAAAGTTGATAAAGTGAAAGTTGAATCCAATCTAACATTAGAAGAACGACTCGCTTCTTATATTGTAGAAGGTACAAAAGAAGGATTAATTCCTGATTTGCAGTTAGCGCATCAAACTTATGCTCCATTAGACATCATTAACGGTCCGCTCATGAAGGGGATGGAGGAAGTTGGGCGATTGTTCAATAATAATGAATTAATCGTTGCAGAAGTGCTACAGAGTGCGGAAGTGATGAAAGCGTCGGTTTCGTATCTTGAACAGTTTATGGAAAAAGCCGATTCCGCTGTGAAGGGGAAAATTTTACTTGCGACGGTCAAAGGCGATGTGCACGATATTGGAAAAAATTTAGTTGAAATCATCTTGTCCAATAACGGCTATCGCGTCGTCAATCTTGGAATTAAAGTACCACCGGAGCAATTGATTGAAGCGCAGCGCCGCGAGAATGCTGATGCCATCGGGTTATCCGGGTTGCTGGTGAAATCAGCGCAACAAATGGTGCTAACCGCACAAGATTTAAAAGCTTCTGGCATCAATGTGCCGATTATGGTTGGCGGTGCCGCATTAACCCGTAAATTCACGAAAACGAGAATCTCACCGGAATATGACGGGTTGGTATTATATGCAAAAGATGCAATGAACGGCTTAGATTTGGCAAATCAATTGATGAATAAAGAGCAACGAGTTGTATTGGAGCAGGAACATCGACAAATGCTTGCGGATTTGGCAGCAGGTGGTACCGGTGAAAAAGAAGAAGCACAACCAGTTTCAGTACGTGTACGTCGCTCGGAGATTTCTCAAGATGCCCCGTTATTCTTGCCTCCGGATTTGGATCGTCATGTCATACGGAACTATCCGGTTGGACATATTTTGCCGTATTTGAATTGGCAAATGTTGCTCGGACATCATCTTGGAGTCAAAGGGAAAATTGATCAATTGCTTGCTGAAGAAGATGAACGAGTGGTAACGCTAAAGGAAACGGTCGATGATTTAATTCGTATGCATTCAGCGGATGGTATATTGCAGGTTCAGGCGATGTATCGCTTTTTTCCTGCCCAAGGTGAAGGTAATGATATTTTGATTTATGATCAAACAGATCTTGAAAATAAAAAGGTAATCCAACGTTTTGAGTTTCCGCGCCAGTCTGTTGAACCTCATTTGTGTTTAAGTGATTTTTTACGATCGGTCGAAAGCAAAACGATGGATCATTGCGGATTTTTAGTGGTAACTGCAGGTAACGGAATTCGTGACCAAGCAGAAATTTATAAACAAAATGGTGATTATTTACGATCACACGCGCTACAGGCATTGGCACTTGAACTTGCGGAAGCTACGGCTGAGCGTATTCACCATATGATGCGCGATGTATGGGGGTTCCCGGATTCTGCGGATATGACGATGGCACAGCGATTTGGAGCTCGTTATCAGGGCATTCGAGTATCATTCGGTTATCCTGCATGTCCGCGTTTGGACGATCAAGAACCGTTATTCCAATTAATGAATCCGGAAGATATCGGTATTCAATTAACCGAAGGATTTATGATGGAGCCGGAAGCGTCGGTATCAGCGATGGTGTTTGCGCATCCTGAGGCACAATATTTTAACGTAGAAAAATAAGACGGGTGAACTGCAGTGGAATTATATTTTCTCGGAACCGGCGCAGGCTCGCCGTCAAAACCACGTAATGTGTCTTCCATCGCTTTAAACTTATGCGATGAACGGGCAATGTGGTGGATGTTTGATTGCGGTGAAGCGACGCAACATCAAATTTTATATGCACCGCTCAAGTTAAGTAAGTTAGAATTTGTCTTTATTACTCATGTACACGGGGATCATATATTTGGTCTCCCTGGCATGCTTTCGAGTCGGTCATTTCAGGGCGGGGACTCGTTGCTGACGATTTTTGGACCGACTGGGGTTCGGCAATTTGTACATGCAGCGCTTGAAGCAAGTCAGTCACATGTCAAATATCCAATTCAATACATTACCGTCGAACCAGGCGTCATTTACGAAGACGAACAATTTGTCGTGTCCGCGGCAAAACTTGATCATGGCGTACCAAGTTTCGGCTATCGAATTCAAGAAAAAGATAAAGTTGGTGCGCTACAAGTTGAAAAAGCTGTTGCGCTTGGAATCCCGCCGGGACCAGCATACGGAAAATTAAAGGCCGGGATTTCGGTCAAAAATGACGAAGGTAGATTTGTCGAACCTCATGAAGTCATCGGAACACCGATTGTTGGACGTGCAGTGACGATCTTGGGTGACACCCGCAAATGCCAAAACGCAGTTGACCTTGCAATTGGTTCAGATGTACTTGTGCACGAGGCAACTTTTGCTGCTGAGGACAAAGAACTCGCACATTCCTTTCAACATGCAACAACGATTGAAGCGGCGGAAACCGCAAAAGAAGCTGGTGTGAAACGTTTGTTGTTGACCCATATTAGCGCAAGATATCAGGGCGAGGGTGAACATCAACTTGTGCGCGAGGCGAAAACGGTGTTTTCAAATGTGGCAATTGCGCATGACCATGAACGATTCGAAATTGCTAGACGTGAAACGATGACATTTAATGAACCATTAAATTAAATACAAAATAAAAAAAGGCCAATCCATTCACTGTTGAATGGATTGCCTTTTTTTTATTATGCGTTGCTTTTTTGAATTGCGGATTGTTGTGCTTCTATCGCGATTTTTTTACCGCGCGGAATTGCGACAACTACGATCGTTAGCACGATTAACGTACCAGTAATCGCCAACAACATCGTTGAAGCTTCGCTGATTGAAGGACCGCCATATAACACATTCATTAATCCTTGGACTGCATAAGTCGCAGGCATTACGTTGCTAATATTATGATATGCGGTGTTGATCAATTCACGAGGGATAATCGCGCCAGATGTTACTAATTGAACGGATAATGCAATGATGTTAAATAACATGCCTGCATTGCCAAATGCAATTAGGAACCATTGAGCCATTAACATGAATACCCACATAAAGAATGCTTCGAACAGCCAGAAGGTTAAGAATCCTTGGGTGAACGCGCCGTCCATTGCCATAACTGTCGCTGCCCCAATCAATGTGATGATTAGCGCACTTACGATATTCAAAATGCTTCGATTGATTAATAGCGTCCATTTGGACGTACCTTGTGCTTGAAGCGTGTTTACTGAAATTTGAATGTTCATGCCCATAATCATTGCGCCGACATAAGAGGCCAGAACCATCATCATTGGAATCATTTGATTGGATACGTCTTTCACTGGGTGGATGCTTGTCTCATCTGCAGCGACGCGTTGCGCCATACCTACAGCGATCGGATCAATTTGTTCTTTTGGCATTTTTAATTGAGTTAAAATACTTTGAGCACTCATTAAAGTCGCTTGGGCATTTATCATCGTTGTGATTGTATTTGCGGCATTTTTCATGATTGTGCGTATCATGCTTGGATTCGATTCGTTATATACGAATTGTAATCCTGCAGGATGTTGGCCAGAACGAAGTTGTTCCGTAAAATCCATTGGGATAATCACAAGCATATGCAGTGCTCGAGTATCGAGTTTTGTTCTTGCGTCAGTTTCATCAGGAATTAATTCGGTTTTGAAGGGAAGATTTTTTTGAAGTTGTTCAGCGATGGTAGGACCGGAATTTTGGTCCAAAGCAACGATACCAACATTCAATTGGTTAAATCGATCGCTAACTCCGCTGTATCCGCTCATCCAAACGAGCCCGAAAACCAGTTGGAAAACGATAGCGATTACAATGCCAGTAATAGTGGTCGGTTTTTTCAAAAACGTTAAAAATGAATTCATTGATTAAACCTCCTGAGTTTTTGGTTTTTATGAAATCAATCTCCGTCGATCATATTGCCGATCGAGCCGAGTACACTGCCTTCTTCTTTGCGTGAACCTGTTGAAATACTAGAAGCAGAAATGATCCGATCCGCCAAACGACTAAATGGCAAGGATTGAAGCCAGATCTTGCCTGGTCCTTTCAGCGTCGCGTGGAACAATCCTTCGCCGCCAAACATCATGGATTTTACGCCTTTAACAAATTGAATATCATAGGAAACATCTTGCGTCATCGCAACGATACATCCAGTATCGACACGAATGACTTCTCCAGGTTGAAGTTCCCGTTCATAAATACTTCCGCATGCATGCATGAAGGCCAATCCATCACCTTCAATTTTTTGCATGATAAATCCTTCGCCTCCAAAAAAACCGACGCCGATTTTACGTTGAAATTCAATCCCAATGTTTACACCTTTAGCTGCACATAAAAATGAATCCTTTTGTGCAATCAGTTTATTCCCGACATCTTTCAAATCTACTGCAATAATTTTCCCTGGATAAGGAGCAGCAAATGATACATCTTGTCGGCCTTGACCTTCATTTGTGAATACGGTCATAAATAAACTTTCACCGGTTACTAGACGCTTTCCTGCACTGACTAATTTCCCAAAAAAACCTTGCTCACTTCCGTCGCCAAACACAGTACTCATGTGAATCCCTTGATCCATCATCATAAATGCGCCTGCTTCTGCAACTACGCTTTCAGTTGGGTCTAATGTGATGGAGACAAATTGCATTTCATTGCCATGGATAAAATAGTCGATTTCATGTGATCTCATTATGTAATTTCCCCTTCGTTTTTCAAAATGAATCCGTTTCCATTATAACCTTCCCATAGTCAATTGACACGACTTTTTTGTTTGATGCATACGATGTTGGAAATGAACTAGGGGAGTGGTAATGCAATGTTTCAAGATGTTCGAATTGTTGTCATTGGCGGTGATTTAAGGCAAGTAGAAGTTGTGCGCGAATTATTAAAGGAAGGTGCACAGGTTAATGTGTTTGGAATGGAAAAGGCATTGGGTTTATTGCCTGCTGAGGTACTAAAAACGTGGTCTTCCTCAGATATGAATGAAGTCATGTCTAATTGTGATGTATTACTTTTACCTGCACTTAGTTGCGATGAATACGACCGCATTTCGGGCGGATTAACAGATCATTATTTTGAACTTGATGATCATTTTATGGATGCAATTTTAGAGAAGACGCTAATCTTTACTGGGGTTGCACATGAACGTTTTCGATCGCGATGTACAGCACGAGGATTGCACTTGATAGAGCTTTTTGATCGAGATGATGTGGCCATCTATAATTCCATTCCAACAGCGGAAGGTGCGGTAATGATGGCAATAAAGGAAACGGATCGGACGATACACCAATCGAATTGTATGGTGCTTGGGATGGGTAGAACGGGAACAACGCTTGCACGATTGTTAAAAGCGATGGGGGCAAATGTATCGATCGGAGTACATCGTCCAGAACAAATGGCACGCGCGTATGAAATGGGTTTTGATGCCTTTAATACAGCGGATTTGGAGGAAAAAATGGAAGGGATTCACTTGCTTTTTAATACGATTCCATCTATGATAGTCACAGCGCAAGTAATCGTTCGGATGTCTTTAGATACGGTTTTGATAGATCTCGCTTCCAAGCCGGGCGGGATTGACTTTCGTTATGCAGAGAAACACGGTGTTAAGGCAATTTTGGCACCAGGTTTACCAGGTCTCGTAGCTCCTAGAACTGCCGGAGAAATCATTGCCGGATGCGTGAAACAATTTCTTGTTTCACACATGAAAGGTTCGGTGACGGCATGAGAGATTGGTCTGGAATAACGGTCGGTTTTGCATTGACGGGTTCGCATTGCACCTACGCAGAGGTGCTTCCTCAAATGGCAAGGTTTATCGATCATGGGGCCGAGGTGGTACCCATCATTTCTCATACCTTACAGACGACGGATACCCGGTTTGGCGCGGGTTCCATTTGGATTGAGCGGATCTCACAACTAACGAAACAGAACGTGATTTCAACGATTGTCGAAGCGGAACCGTTAGGACCATCGAAACGATTGGACGTTATGGTAATTGCACCGTGTACAGGTGCGTCGATGAGTAAGTTAGCCAATGCGATTACGGATAGTCCCGTATTAATGGCCGCGAAAGCTCAAATGCGTAACTTACGTCCATTAGTAATTGCGATGTCTACAAATGACGGACTTGGTCTGAATGCAGCCAATTGGTCTAAATTGATTAATGCAAAGAATATTTATTTTGTACCATTTGGTCAGGATGCACCGGAGTTGAAGCCAAATTCCTTGGTTGCCCAAATGGATTTGATAATGGAAACATGTGCTGCAGCTTTAGATGGAAAACAGATGCAGCCTGTACTTATTGATCGGCGATAAAAATCATGTTGCAGGGAGAATGGACAAATGAGTCAAAAACGTTGGAACGTTGCAGTTGTCGGAGCGACAGGAGCAGTTGGTGAACAAATTTTACGTTTGCTTGCAGAACGTGAATTTCCGATTGCTCAATTAAAAGTGTTGTCATCCGCGCGTTCGGCTGGTAAAACATTGCAGTTCAACAACGAGACGGTCACGGTAGAAGAAGCGCAACCAGAATCGTTCCATGGTGTAGACATTGCTTTGTTCAGTGCAGGTGGAGATGTGAGTCGTGAGTTAATTCCTCACGCGATTCAAGCTGGTACACTTTGTATTGATAATACGAATGCATTTCGTATGGACCCCAACACACCACTTGTTGTTCCTGAAGTAAATGGTCAAGAAATTTTCAATCACAAAGGTTGTATTGCAAACCCTAACTGTTCAACGATCCAAATGGTTGTTGCGTTGAAGCCATTATATGATCGTTTTGGGATTTCCAAAATTATTGTATCCACTTATCAAGCGGTATCTGGTGCAGGTGCACGTGCGATTGAAGAATTAAACCGCCAAACTGCTGGCATTATTGCTGGAGATTTGGTAACACCAGATATTTTGCCGAGCGCTGGTTTACCGGTGAAACACCAAATCGCGTTTAATGTCATTCCACAAATCGACAAGTTCCAAGATAACGGATTTACGCTTGAAGAATTGAAAATGATCAAAGAAACACAAAAAATTATGGGCGATCCAAGCATCAAGGTTACCTCAACTTGCGTGCGTGTCCCTGTAGTATATGGTCATTCCGAGTCTATTTATGTGGAATTGAAATCTGATTTCGAAATGGAAGATGTTCGCGAATTGCTTGCAAATGCCCCTGGTGTCGTGTTAGTTGATGATCCCGCGACTCAACAATATCCAATGCCCGTTCACGCAACTGGCAAAAACGATACGTTTGTTGGCCGTGTCCGTCGTGATTTATATGAGCCACGTGGTTTAAATATGTGGGTTGTATCAGATAACTTGCTTAAAGGTGCTGCTTGGAACGCGGTTCAAATCGCGGAACAATGGATTGCAAAACAGGAGGGTTAAGCTAGTGGATTTCGGACGTCTAGTCACTGCAATGGTGACACCATTTAACCAATCTTTGCAAATCGATTGGGAGCAAACGGCAAAATTAATCGATTGGTTAATCGAAGAACAAAAATCGGATAGTATCGTCGTTTGCGGTACAACCGGTGAATCACCGACGCTCAGCGAAAAGGAAAAAGAGGAATTATTCCATTTTGCAGTTCGTCACGTGAACGGCCGTGCGAAAGTCATTGCAGGTACCGGTAGTTACGACACAGCACATACGATTCATCTTACGCATCTCGCAGAGAATGCTGGCGTGGATGGAGTACTCTTAGTTGCGCCATACTATAACCGACCGTCGGCTGAAGGATTGTATCAGCATTTTGCAACAATTGCTGCATCAACTCGATTGCCGATTATGCTCTACAATATACCTTCACGTACTGGAATCAATATTTCAGTTGAAGTTACTGAACGGTTGTCATTGATTCCAAACATCGTTGCGATTAAAGAATCGAGCGGTGAATTGGATCATATGTCGAATATTCTCACTAGGGTTTCACCAAATTTCAAATTATACAGCGGTGACGATTCAATCATTTTACCTGTCATGTCAATTGGTGGATATGGTGTCGTTAGCGTTGCAAGCCATGTGATTGGAAAACCAATCCGTGAAATGATGGATGCTTATTTATCTGGTCAAGTAGCTAAAGCATCTGAAATGCATATTAAATATACCCCTGTATTTAAAGGGTTATTTAAATGCCCACATCGTGTGCCAAACCCAGTTCCAGTGAAGTATGCACTTGGAGTATGTGGAATTCCAGTTGGTGATGTGCGGTTGCCACTTGTAAAATTAACAGCAGATGAAGCAAACTTCGTCCAAAGTTTAATGGAGCAGTTCCAATTAGTTGATGGCACGAAGCATTAATTAACATTTTTTATGAAGTAAAAACACAATGCGCTCATGTTGAAGGTGGGCGCTTGTTGTACAATACAATCAAGTGTTTTCAAGTCGGTTGATCGGTCGGTTATGCCGGTTGTTCATTCTGGTCACGGGTGCATCTGATGAGGAGGGGCAAAAATGTCCAAAACAGCATCGGATAAACTAATGATTTTCTCACTCGGCGGTGTCGGGGAGATTGGAAAGAACATGTATTGCGTGCAGTACGGTAATGATATTGTCGTGATTGATGCAGGTTTGAAATTCCCGGATGAGGATATGCTCGGTATTGATATTGTCATCCCGGATATTGCTTACTTAATCGAGAATCGCGACAAAGTCCGCGGAATTGTTTTGACCCACGGCCATGAGGATCATATTGGAGGGCTGCCTTATATTTTGAAGCAGTTAAATCTTCCGTTATATGGTACTCGTTTGACGTTAGGATTGGTCGAAAGCAAATTGCGCGAGGCTGGGATACTAGGTACCACGGAGCGCTTTGTGATTACGCCTGACTCTGAGCTTTCCTTAGGGAATTTTAATCTCACTTTTTTCAGGACGAATCACAGTATTCCGGATTCAGTCGGTGTTTGTGTTCAAACACCGGAAGGTTACGTTGTATCCACCGGCGATTTTAAGTTTGACCATACGCCGGTTAATGATCAATATGCGGACTTGCACAAAATGGCGGAAATCGGGAAGCGGGGCGTGCTTGCCCTGTTGTCTGACAGTACGAATGCGGAAAAACCAGGTTTTACCCCATCAGAGCGGAATGTCGGAAATGAAATTCTTAAAGTGTTCAAATCAGCGAAACAACGTGTCATCATTGCTACGTTTGCTTCTAACGTTCATCGTGTCCAACAGGTTATTGATGCAGCCGAAGCATCAAACCGTAAATTGGCTGTGGTCGGACGTAGTATGGTGAACGTTGTATCCATTGCGAAGGAACTTGGTTACTTGAATATTCCGGAAGGCATGTTGATTGAAATCGACGATATAAACGCATATCCAGCGGAACGTATCGCGATTTTGTCAACCGGAAGTCAAGGAGAGCCAATGTCAGCGCTTACGAGAATGGCGCGAGCTACCCATCGTAAAGTGGAAGTATATCCTGGTGATACGGTCATCATTGCCGCAACCCCTATTCCCGGTAATGAAAAATATGTTGGACGAACCATTGATGAATTATTGCGCATCGGCGCACATGTCATCTATGGATCACAATCTGGCGTACACGTTTCCGGACATGGTAGCCAAGAAGAGTTGAAATTAATGCTTAACTTGATGAAACCGAAATATTTTATTCCGGTTCATGGTGAATATCGGATGTTGCGTAATCACGCGATGTTAGCTGAACAAGTTGGAATGAGCACGAGCGACATTTTTATTCCTGAATTAGGGGAAATTATTGAAATTCATAATGGCCAAGCCCGCAAAGCGGGAAAAGTGAATGCCGGTTATGTGATGATTGATGGTCTTGGCGTTGGTGATGTAGGTAATATCGTTTTGAGGGATCGCAAAGTGTTGTCCCAAGACGGAATCCTCGTCGTTGTCGTTACGCTTAGCAAACAAGATGGAGTGATCTTATCCGGACCGGATATTATCTCTAGAGGCTTCGTCTATGTTCGCGAATCGGAAGGTTTGCTTGATGAAGCGAATCGGATTGTCACGAATACACTGAGACGGTTAATGAACGAAAATGTAAACGAGTGGGCATCACTCAAAGTACAAGTGAAGGATGCACTTGGCCGATATTTATATGAACAAACCCGCAGACGACCGATGATTTTGCCTATAATCATGGAAGCGTAAAATTTACTGTTTTTAGAACTGAATTTGATTCAAATCAAGCGTCTCTTTTTCGTATAATAGAAAAAGGGACGCTGTTTTTTTATTGATATGAAAGGGTGTGAGGTCATGGGAACAGGGTTAGGTGGTAAAAACGTCATTGTCCGTATGGAACTGGCATTGGATCTAATTAGCTTTGGCCGCATTGCCGTATTAATTTCTGAGGAAAGTGGCGACGTGATTGCGATGGACGTGATTTCCACGTCCAAACAAAAGAGTACGCGTGATGTTACAATCGCCGTTTCGACGGATGAGCAACTTCAAAGGATCCTTGAGCGACTTCGTGGTTGCCAAGGATTAACAGTAATTAACGTGTCAGATCGCACGTTTTTAATGCATCTAGGCGGTAAAATTGAAGTGCGGCCCAAATTACCAATCAGCAATCGAGATGACCTCTCACGTGTATATACGCCAGATGTTGCTCGAATATGTCAAGCAATTTACGAATCACCACAAAAAGCGTTTAATTTGACAATCAAGAAGAATACGGTTGCAGTCGTATCGGATGGTAGTGCAGTACTTGGATTAGGCAATTTGGGAGCACTTCCGGCAATGCCAGTCATGGAAGGGAAAGCAATGTTGTTTAAGCAATTTGGTGATGTCGACGCATTTCCGATTTGCTTAAATACTCAGGATCCAGAAGAAATCATTCGAACCGTGATATTAATTGCACCTGCATTTGGTGGAATCAATCTTGAAGATATTGCTTCACCGCACTGCTTTGAAATTGAACGACGATTACAAGAACAATTGGACATTCCAGTGTTTCATGATGATCAGCATGGAACAGCTGTTGTTTTGCTTGCCGGATTAATGAATGCACTGAAAATTACTGGTAAGAAAATGAATGAAATCCGTGTTGTCATTAACGGCGTTGGAGCCGCAGGTACTGCGTGTGCAGAAATGCTCCGTCATGCTGGGGTGACCGATTTAATCGGTGTCGACCGCAAAGGTATCGTTCAAAAAAATAGTTCATTTAAAAATGCAATGTGGAGTAAACTTTCCTCTTGGACGAACCCCCGAAATATAGAAGGGGGACTTTCGGAAGCGGTTCGTGGTGCAGATGTATTGATCGGCGTTTCATCGGCCAATGTATTTACGCGTGAAATGATTATGACAATGAACCAAGATGCAATCGTGTTTGCAATGGCGAATCCACTTCCCGAAATTTTACCGGATCAAATTGAAGATATCGTTGCTGTCGTTGCTACTGGGCGTTCAGATTATCCGAACCAAATTAATAATGTACTTTGTTTTCCTGGCATTTTCCGAGCGGCCCTTGATTGTAGGGCGAGTACGATCAATGAAGCGATGAAAATGGCAGCTGCAGAGGCAATAGCCTCTGTAATCCCTGAACGCGAATTGAATTCCTCATATATTATTCCGAGTGTATTTAATCCGAAAGTAGTACCAGCCATTCGCGATCGGGTGGTTCGAGCGGCAATTCAAAGCGGCATCGCAAGAAAGAAAAAAATGCCAGATAGCAATGAACTAGAACAGGAGTCACATGAATAACGTTGCAAAAATGAGTTTATGGAAATTAACGTGGCCGATTGCACTGGAAATTTCTTCGGTTATGTTTATGTATAGTATTGATGTGTGGTTTTTAAGTTCATTATCTGACCATGTCGTGGCCGGTGTCGGTGTGGCTGAACAATTTATATTTTTAATGGTTTTATTGTTTAATGTATTTGCAAACGGCTCGTCGATGATTGTTGCACAATATTTAGGCGCAGGTGATCGGCAGGCGGGGATGGATATTGGGCGAATGGGGCTTGTGATTAATTTTGTCGTCGGAATTTGTTTTAGTGCGCTCGCAGGACTCGTTGCGCCGTATTATTTGGATTTTATGAACGTAAGCAATCAAGTGTATCCACATGCTTTGATGTTTTTAATGATTTGCGGAACAACGATATGGGTACAGGCATTATCGTTTACACTTTCAGCGTTGCTGAGAGTGAATGGATTCACGCGTGATTCAATGTGGATAACAATCGGCACCTATGGGTTCCATTTGTTTTGTAGTTCGGCAGTCATTTTTGGATTGTATGGGATTCCAAAACTTGGTGTGGTGGGTGCGGCAAGTTCGATTGTGTTTAGTCAGTTATGTAGTGTGATTGCAGCTGGAATCATATTATATCGTCGGACGGGACTTCGATCATGGAATTTATTCGGGATATCGTGGAATCGCCAACGATTAAAAGCAATGCTGACAATTGGTTTGCCATCTGCTGGGGAAGAGGCGACATGGCAAATAAGTCAGATGTTATTGACATTTATTATTGCAAAGCTCGGAACGGATGCACTTGCGACAAGAGTATATACATTTAATATTATGCTGCTTATGATGCAGGCGACGATTGCATTAAGTATGGGAACGTCTATATTGGTGGGCCATGAAATTGGTGCTGGAAATACGGATCGCGCATATCGAGTTGTACACCGAAGTTTTAAGTTGAGTTTAATTTTTACCGGATGTCTTTGTTTACTTGCAACGGTATGTAGTCATCCGTTATTGCAATTGTTTACGAACAATGAAGTGATCGTGCAGACTGGTGTTGCGATGTTGTTTTTTTGCTGGATTTTGGAACCAGGCCGTAATTTGAATTTGATTTATATTAAAGCGCTGAACGCTTCGGGTGACGCGAAATACCCTATGTTATGGGCTGTTATTTCGATGCTCGGAATCAATGTGCCACTAGCATATTTACTGGCAATTCCGCTGAAATTGGGATTGATTGGTGTTTGGGGAGCACTGATCGTGGATGAATGGTTACGAGGCATTTTAATGTGGCGACGTTGGCGTTCTAAGCGTTGGCAAGTCATTCATTTAATCGATGATGCTGTTCGGTCACAACCCGCGTTGGTGAAATAAAAAAAGCATGATTTCCTAAGTGTTAAACACTTGGAAGATCATGCTTTTGTATGTTATTCGTTTGGAATGCTGTCGCTGTACGTTTTTCCGTTTACTTGGTACATTGCTTTTACTTTCGTAATCACGGAACCGTTTGTTAATTGTATGGTGTACTCGAATTTTTGAAGCGTATTTTTTGAAGCACTAACTGCAGTGTTGCGTTTCGCCTGAATCACGATTGGTTTGTTGGAATTGTTTGTGTAAACCAATACGGTAACGCTCGGACGGAAACCAGCCTTCTTTACGATTACTGTGCCAGTAAGTGTATTCATTGCATCTAATTTCGGTTGAAGTAGCAATACATTCGACTGAACGAGTAACACATTTGAAGATTTACCACCGATGGTGAAGTATCCGCCTTTGTTGTTCAACCATTCCGTATTTTCGTTGGATGTACGTTTGAATTCAAAGATAACACCATTTGTATCTACATCAAATTTGGATGGTAAATTTACCGTTAAGTTCCAAAGCAACAAACCGCTTGGTGTTTGCTCAGGTGATAATGAAGTTTCGTTCCACTTTGATCCACCATCAATTGACCAAACTGCAGTCACTTCGTCTGAAGGTAATCCGTTAAGATCTGAAAGTGTTGAAACTAATTTATAATAATGATGTTCGTCAATCAATTGAGCTGACTGCACGCTCCATTTGGAAGGGGTGGCAGCTTCCGCTGTAATGGATAAAGCCATGCATCCGATTACGCAAAATGCGATTACGATGATTAAGCTCTTCCAGTTTAGGCGTTTCTCTACTTTGATTGTCATCATGTTCACGCTTCCCTTCGATTCAATAATCAAAGGATAACACGATGAAAACAACTGTGAAAGACAAAAAATGGAATGAAAACTCTTTCAATTTGAACAATTATTGACGTTCTTGAATTGTGCCATTATTATCGACAAAATTCCGCATAATAGAAATTTCGACGCGTCGATTTTTTGCACGGCCTTCATTGGTTTTGTTTTCTGAGATTGGATGGTACTCCGCAAAACCGGTTGCGCTATACATTGCAGGATCAATTGTCTTATTGATAAGTAATGCTTGTAAAAAATTAATTGCTCGTTTCGAACTTAAATCCCAGTTTGATGCAAATCCTTTAGAGTTAATCGGTTGATTATCAGTATGGCCACCAATCCTAATTTGGAACGATTGGTGCGTTGCAAGCATCGCTGAAATTTGTTTTGCAAGTTCGACTGACTGTGGTTTCAAATCTGCACTTCCTGCGCCGAACAATGCTTGATCTCGAATAGTAATTAACAATTGCTGTTTATTCAAACTTGTTTGAAGTTGTGCGTTTAATTTTTGATCTTTAATAAACTTATCGATCTCTTTTTTCATGTCTTCTAATTGTTTCTGTTCTTCTTTGAATTTTTTATCTTTGTCGCCTTCTTGTCCACCACTAGAAGGTGCTGGAGTTCCTTCAGGATTCACAGTTGGTACTGGTGTAGAAGATTCTTTATTGTCTTCTTTTTTCTCATCTTTATTTTGTTTTGTTTCTTCTTTTACGGTAGGCGCAGGACTTTTAACAATGACGGTTAACGTTTCATTGGAGTTTCGATTTTTTGTTTTTTGTTCTTTTGAAGCCGTAACAGGAGAGGTATACTTGAATACACTTTCGCCGCCAGAGATAATCGCTTGGAATACTTTTTGAATTTGTTCAACTTTTTTCATGTCCAAGTTTTTTGCGGTAGCAAATAACACAATAAACAAGGCAAGTAATAATGTTAATAAGTCAGCGTAAGGAATAAGCCATGATTCATCCATATGTTCTTCATGGTCATGCTTCTTATGTTTACTCATCCTTACCACCGCCGCTATTTTTCGACTCTTCTAGCTTTTTCTTTTCGGTCGGAGATAAGAAAACGGATAATTTTTGTTCAATCGCGATGGTTGAAATGCCGGCTTGAATCGCCATTAATCCTTCGACAACGATCATTTTCGTTTCAATTTCACGTTTGGAGAGTCGTTTACATTTGTTTGCCATCGGATGCCATAATACGTATCCAGAGAAAATCCCGAGCAATGTTGCAATAAATGCTGCCGCGATGGCATGTCCTAATTTTTCAATGTCTGCAAGGTTACCAAGTGCGGCAATTAGCCCTACCACGGCACCAAGTACGCCAAGTGTTGGAGCATATGTACCTGCTTGTGCGAAAATGAGCGCACCAATTTTGTGGCGGTCTTCCATTTGAGTTACTTCTTCGAGTAGTACATCATGAACGAATTCTTGTTCATTGCCATCAATGATCATTTTCATTCCATTTTTTAAGAAGTCGTCTTCGATCTCCTCGACCTTACTTTCAAGTGCAAGTAATCCTTCTCGACGAGCAACGGATGCCCATTCTACGAACATTTTGATCAAATGTTCTTTATTATGGTCTGGTGGGGCGGAGAAAATCATTTTCATTAATTTTGGGAAAATAGCAATTTCATCTGTTGGAAATGCTACGAATAAAGATGCTGCGGTACCGACGAAAATAATCAAATATGCGGCGGGAACCAAAAGTGCAGTCAATGGAACCCCTTTCATAACCATTCCGCCAAAAACTCCAACACAAGCAAGAATCATTCCGATGAGACTTGAGTTTTTCATAGAGACACCTCTTTATTGAAATTAGTAATCGCTTGTTCCAAAACCGTTCCTCTATTATCATATAAAAAGAAGTTCTTGAGGGAAAGAGGAGGTTTTGGTGATGTTGTGGGTTTTGCGCGGAATTGTTTTGTTTTATAGGCGCTACATCTCACCACTTAAACCGCCAGTGTGCCGATTTTATCCGACATGCTCAGCGTACGCGGATGAAGCTCTCCGTGTGCATGGTGCGTTGTATGGTTCATATCTCAGCGTGAAGCGGATTTGTAAGTGTCATCCATTTCATCCTGGTGGAATTGATATCGTGCCGCCGAAGAATTAGGCATTCCTTGAATTTATCGGTTATTCTGTATCTAATAATAATAGAAATTGCCTAGGGGAGGCTAACATTTTTGAGTAAACCTACGTATTACATTACAACACCTATTTATTATCCAAGTGACAAATTGCATATTGGGCATGCGTATACAACAGTTGCCGCGGATGTTATGGCAAGGTATAAACGATTGCAAGGTTTTGATGTGCATTACTTAACGGGAACGGATGAACACGGACAGAAGATTGAACGTAAAGCGGCTGAACGCGGTCAAACGCCACTTCAATTCGTTGATGACATTGTCTCTGGGATTCAAAACTTGTGGAAATTACTTGAGATTAGCAATGATGATTTTATTCGTACAACCGAACCTAGACATAAGATCGTCGTGGAACGAATTTTTCAAAAAATGCTTGATCAAGATGACATTTATCTCGGCACCTATGCGGGGAATTACTGTACACCTTGCGAGTCGTTTTTCCCGGATTCCCGCTTGAAAGATGGCACTTGTCCAGATTGCGGCCGAGGCGTTGAACAAGTCGAAGAGCCATGCTATTTTTTCCGCATGAACAAATATGTCGATCGTTTGCTTGCACATTACGAAGCGAATCCGTTATTTATACAACCGGAATCGCGCAAGAATGAAATGATCAATAATTTTCTCAAACCCGGGCTAGAAGACCTTGCGGTGTCTCGCACGACATTTGAGTGGGGTGTGAAGGTTCCAGCAGACCCTAAACATGTGATTTATGTTTGGATTGATGCACTTTCCAATT
The DNA here is from genome assembly GCA_947460235.1 of Paenibacillaceae bacterium. Classification (GTDB taxonomy): domain Bacteria; phylum Bacillota; class Bacilli; order Paenibacillales; family CANHGK01; genus CANHGK01. The sequence continues at coordinate 120,967 of CANHGK010000006.1, forward strand.
ATATAAGTGCTCTTGGCTACAGCTTGGATGAGAATGACAAGTTTCAACGCTTTTGGCCGGCGGATGTGCATGTAGTAGGGAAGGAAATCGTTCGATTCCATGTGATTTACTGGCCAATCATGTTAATGTCCATCGGTGTGCCACTTCCGAAACAAGTGTTTGCTCACGGATGGTTGTTAATGAAAGAAGGTAAAATGTCCAAATCTAAGGGGAATGTTGTCGATCCAGTCAAGTTAGTTGATCGCTATGGGTTGGACGCACTTCGCTATTATTTACTTCGTGAAGTACCGTTTGGTGCGGATGGTGTCTTCACACCTGAAGGATTCGTGGAACGTTTGAATCATGATTTATGTAATGATCTTGGAAATTTATTACACCGAAGCATGGTCATGTTAGAAAAATATTTCGATGGTATCGTTCCAGCTTACGTTGCAGGTGCAACAGATGCTGATGAGGTATTGCTCGCGAAAATCAACGAAACACCAACGCTTGTAGAAACTGCACTAAACGAAATGCAATTTAGTATTGCGCTTTCACATATTTGGAGTTTAATTAGCAGTGGGAATAAATATATCGATGAAACGCAGCCGTGGAATTTGGCAAAAGCGGAGAATGACCGGCCGCGTCTTGGTTCTGTAATGCATATGCTTTGTGAAACGATCCGTCAGTCAGCTGTATTGTTACAACCATTTTTGACGGGTGCTCCAATGCAAATTGCGAATCAACTTGGGATCAGCGAATCACCTGAGGCGCTTGCATGGAATTCATTAGGTCATATTGGTATTGGAACGATGACAGGTCGCAAGGCACATAAAGCGGAGCCAATGTTCCCACGTCGTGATATTGCGGCAGAAGTGGAATGGATGGTTGAGGCAATGGGAGGTAAAGTTGTGGAAACGAGCGCGGAAGAAAACGTACAAGTTGCAGTGATGTCGCGCGATGGTGCAAAAGAAGAAATAGGCATCGAACAATTCAGTCAAGTGGAATTACGTGTCGGTCAAGTTGTAGAAGCCGAACGTGTGCCAAAAGCAGATAAATTATTAAAATTAAGGATTGATCTAGGTTTTGAGACGCGTCAAGTCGTGTCTGGGATTGCGAAGCATTTTACGCCGGAAGAAATGGTTGGTAAGAAAGTCATTGTCGTTGTGAACTTGAAACCTGTTGTTCTCCGCGGCGTTCCTTCTGAAGGGATGATTCTTGCGGCGTCACATGGCGATCAGCTCACGCTTGCGACGGTCAGTGCAGAGTTGCCGAATGGATCGATTGTGAAGTAAGGATGGGAATCCCTTGGATCAATTAAATGTTGGTGTCGCATTTGTTGCGGGCATCGTTTCGTTTTTATCGCCTTGTTGTTTGCCGCTGTATCCGTCGTATCTTTCATTTATTAGCGGAGTAAAGTATCAGGATCTTGTAGACGGTGAATCAAAAGCAAATCGGAATCGCGTGATGTGGAACAGTCTTGGATTTATCCTTGGATTGTCGATGATTTTCTTTACACTTGGGTATGGTGCGGGAGCGGTAAGCGACTGGTTTGCCATGCAACGTGACTTGATTCGTCAGATCGCAGCGCTGATTATGGTGTTTATGGGACTTGTGTTGTTCGGTTTGATTCGTATACCGGGACTCATGCAGGAACGTAAATGGTCCTGGACGAAGCGTCCTGTGGGTTGGTTTGGAAGCGTATTGATCGGGATGGGTTTTGCCGCGGGTTGGTCGCCTTGCGTTGGGCCAATATTAAGTGCAATTCTTGCGTTGTCTACAATTGAACCGGGAACTTGGTTTTTATACGTGAGTGCATATACGCTAGGGTTTTCGTTGCCATTTTTGGCGCTTGCATGGTGGATTGGTCGTTTGAAGGGAATGAATCGTTGGTCTGGTTATGTGATGAAAGGTGGGGCATTGTTGCTTATTTTTAGCGGCGTACTCTTGTACACAGATCAACTGACGAAGTGGACGATCTGGTTCGCTCGGGTTGCTCCGGATTGGATGCGCTGGGGTTAATGTATTAGGGAAGTGTATTTGCGAAAATATGGGTAATTCTTGGTTCCACTTCCAAAAAAAAAAGCCTTCCGAGGAAATCTCGAGCAGGCTAATCATACGTTGCATATTATGAACCGTGGAGCACAGCATGCTGCACGGTTTTTGTTTCGACTTGAATCGTACAATGGTGGATGCCGAAATGTTCTTCGGCAATGTGAATGGCTTTCTGTAAGATATGCTGGGTGTCAGCGTCGTCGACAACGATAATGTGAGCGGTTAGCGCTAAGTAGTCAGATGTAAGCGACCATACGTGCAAGTCATGTACATCATCGACACCATGAATTTTTGAAAATTGGGTTTCGATATCTGCTAGCTGAATGTGCGGAGGAACGGCTTCCATGAGCACATACAACGCTTCTTTCAACACATAATATCCACTTCTACTAATGATGACCGCGATCAGTAGACTAACCAGAGGATCAACGATCGTAATATGCCAAAACATAATGGAAAGTGCGGCAATGATTGTACCCACTGAACCTAGCGCATCAGCAAGGACATGTAAATATGCACTTTTTAAATTTAATTCATGTTCGACATCACCATTACGGTGCAAAATCCAGGCGCTGAGAAGGTTTCCGAGTAACCCAACGATTGCGATTGGTAGTAACCAATATGGATCAACTTGTTGCGGGATGAAAATACGCTGAATGGCTTCATAAATAATAATGATTCCAATCACAATCAAAGAACCACCATTTACCCCCGCAGCCAAAATTTCGAAGCGATGCCATCCGAAGCTAATCTTTTGGTTTCGAGGACGTAAACTGACCCAACCAGCAAATACGCTTAGTAAAAGCGCTAATAAATCACTGACCAAATGACCAGCATCTGAAATTAAGGCAAGACTATTAGTATAGTAAAATCCAATCAGTTCGAGAATAAGCATCATAAATGTAATGCAGCACGCGATTAGTAGTCCTCGTCTCGATCCGTCTCGGGCATGTGCGTGATGGTGGTGATGACTGTTATTGTGATCATGGTGATGTCCATGTCCATGTTCATGTTCATGCGTATGTTTTGGTTCGCTTCCCATGTGTGCCACACTCCTGTGAAGAGCTTATAACGTCCATTGTACCAACAGATATAGATTTAATCCAACTAAAATCACACAACAAACAATTGATACGATGCGAATTAGTGTCGAATTGGCATGGACTCCCATTAATTTGCGATTACTTGTAAAATGAACTAGTGGCAACACGGCAAACGGCAATTGCAATGATAAAATGACTTGGCTAAATACAAGTAATTCGGAGGTACCACTTGCTCCGTATAATACGGTAATGATCACGACAGGGATGATTGCAATCGACCGAGTCAAGAGGCGAGTTACCCAAGGCTTTAATTTTAAGTTTAGGAAACCTTCCATCACAACTTGCCCAGCGATCGTGCCGGTTAACGTTGCATTTTGTCCTGCTGCGAGCAAAGCGACTCCAAAAAGTAAACTTGCAAAAGTTGTGCCAAGCACATGAGTTAACAGGGTGTAGGCATCCTGAATTTCTGCGACATTTTGGTTGCCATTTAAGTGAAATGCAGCGGAAGCAAGAATGAGAATTGCAGAGTTGATCAGCAAAGCTAAAAATAAAGCAATGCACGAGTCCCACGTCATCATGCGGATTAAAGAAGCTTTACCTGGAATGTTTTTACCGTTTACCCGTGTTTTAATAATCGAAGAATGTAAATACAAATTATGTGGCATTACGGTTGCTCCGATAATACCAATCGCTAAATAAAGCATTCCAGGATCATGAAAAATCGATGTGGTTGGAAGATAGCCGCCAAATACATCTGCTACATTCGGCTTTGCCAGCCATAACTCCAAGATAAAACAAACGCCTATCGTTGCAATTAGGACGATTACGAAAGCTTCAATATAACGCAATCCTTTTTTTTGTAATGCCAAAATCATCAATACATCAGCAACTGTTATGAGAATGCCCATTAAAAGTGGAATGCCGAATAATAATTGTAACGCGATTGCAGCACCGATAATTTCAGCAAGTTCACATGCGATAATCGCCACTTCGGCAGCTGTCCAAAGCAAAAGGTTCGTTGTTTTGGAAAAATGTGAACGACATGCTTGTGCCAAATCCATCCCAGTTACAATGCCTAATTTGCCAGCGAGAAATTGCAATAACATCGCCATTAAATTCGCGATAAGCACAACGCTTAATAATGAATACCCATACTTGGATCCCGCTGCTAAGTCAGTAGCCCAGTTGCCTGGGTCCATATAACCGACAGCGACAAGGTATCCCGGGCCTGCGAATGACAAAAACCGTTTGAACATTTTCCACTTTGGTCGGGACATTCGTTTGGAGTCGCCATTGTTCAAAGAGGTCGATGCCTCTGATTGTGCAAGTTGAATCATTTGTTCAGACATCTTAATTCCTCCTTGAGAATTCTGTAAATGCACAGATTTTTCTAACTAAAACGTATCACAGAAGATGGTCGTATACAAGAGTATTCCGTTAGTCTAAAAATGTTTCCTTTGAGCAACATTTTATCTGTTGCGTTGGACAAGGTTGCATTGTATGATGATAAAGCATTTTTCAGCAATGTTTTAAGGGGGGTGTCCACATGCCAACGCCGAGTATGGAAGATTACTTGGAACGGATCTATAAATTAATCGACGAGAAAGGGTATGCGCGTGTTGCGGACATCGCAGAAGGGCTCGAAGTGCACCCGTCATCGGTTACAAAAATGATTCAGAAACTTGATAAAGATAACTATTTAATTTATGAGAAATATCGTGGATTGGTGCTAACGCCCAAAGGGAAACGCATTGGTAAACGCTTGGTAGACAGACATGAAGTTTTAGAGAAGTTTTTATCGATGATTGGCGTGCAAAGTGGGAATATTTACCGTGACGTGGAAGGGATCGAACATCATTTAAGTCAAGATTCGATGGAGTGTATTGAAGTTTTTATCGAATGGATGAGTCGACATCCAGAGCGCGTCGAAGAATTAAAGGCGTTTAAACAACAATTGGAACCAGAAGAATAGATCGTTTCGCATTGAACGGTGTCGGCATTACACGACGCGTCATCTGCTGAAGCGATTTTTTTTTGTGCCGAATCATACATTGATGTATGAGGGGGGATTTGATGGCTTTACAAGTGCAGTTGGTATTGTCCGGTGGCGGAGTGAATGGGCTTGCAATGGTTGGTGCGGTCGCTGCTCTAGAAAAATTAGGTGTTCGTCCCGTTCGCTATGCGGGGACGTCATCTGGAGCCATGGTGGCAGCGTTGCTTGCAAGCGGGTATGAGTCATCTGCACTCGAACGAATTTTGTCACAAATTTGTGTAAGGCGGATGTTAGGCATACAGGTAGGAATGTTATGGCGTGGTAAACAATGGTGGAAATTAATCCGAGGCGAAGGTTGGATTGATGGAAAACGAATGGAACAATGGATGCGCATGATGTTACTTGCAAAAAGGGTGCGTACATTTGCAGATTTGCCTAAACATACTTTACATATTGTAGCAACGAATTTGACGACGCAACAAATGGTTGTATTACCCGATGATTGCGATGAGGATATGGATATCGCAAAGGCAGTGAGGATGAGTGCAAGCATTCCGTTTGTATTTGATCCTGTTGCTTATCGGGGTTCTTATTATGTGGACGGATTTATTTTGAGCAATACACCGCTTCTTGCGTTGCAAACGATGGATGGGGTAGGGAATTTGCCGGTCGTCGTGCTTACGTTTGGTGAAAGTGAACCAAACTCGTCTGTCCGCTGGGATGCACAAAAAAAATCCGACCAATTTAATCGCAGACAACAGATGCCAGCGTCAATGGGCGGAATTTTTGGGACGATCCATGCGTTATTCGGGACGATGATTGCGGCTCATGACCGCTATTGGATGGAACGTCATCCTGAAATTATTCACTTGCGGTTGCCAACAAACGGAATCAAACCAACGGATTTCTTTATTAAACCAGATGAAATGAAGAAATTAATGAATTCTGGCGCAGAAGCTGCGGTCCAGCAATGGATGCAAAAGACGTCAGTGTAATCAGAAACTTAATGAAACGGAGGCGGTCCATGTTTATGTTGATCGTCTTTTTTATTTCCTTTTAAGACTTTCCATTTCCAAGGCTTCTTACGATAGGTTGGTCCTTTGCGGCTCCATGGCCAAAAGTTTCGTGAACCTGCTGGGAAGCGCATGAAATAATAAATGAATCCGAACACAAGAAGTGGAATGATCAAGCCTCCTGGATTATTGGAAAACTGACTGAGAAAGCCGACACCGATTAAGACTGCCAGCACGATCAGAAAAACGTTCCGGTTACCCATATTTAATTCCCCTTTGCATCAATTTCGCGCATCCGGTTAAACGATGCGATCGCAACTTCAACATGTTCGTCGTTAGGTTCTCTTGTCGTTAATTTTTGTAACCACAACCCAGGGTATCCAAGGTATCTAAGTACAGGAATTTCACGCATCGCATTCGTCCAACGTAAAACTTCATAAGATACACCGACGACGATCGGCAATAAATATAAGCGTTGAAAAATTCGATCCCAAAATCCGGTATAAGGATCAATTAAATTGTAGGCGGAATAAATAATCACGCCGACGAGCACCGTAAACACCATAAAACTGCTGCCACAACGGTAATGCAGTGTACTATATTTTTGCACGTTAGCAACCGTTAATTCTTCATTATTTTCGAAACAGCTGATGACCTTATGTTCCGCACCGTGGTATTGAAATAGTCGTTTGATCGGTGGCGTTAAGGAAATCAGGTACATATACGTCAGCAAAATTAAAATTTTGATGATTCCTTCAATTAAAGCATGTAATGCTTGGTTCGCAAAAAGTGAACTAAATAGAAATTGTTCAATTGCTGCTGGCACTGCAGTAAACAATGCTTTGCTAAAAAAAAGTGAAATGATTCCGGCAACGCCGATCGTAACTGTGAATCCAAATTTAGCCCAGAATGAGTCTTTCTCGGCTTCTTTCTTCATTGCTTCAACATCTTCGCCTTCATCTTCCGCGAATTGTTCCATGCTGAATTGCAGATGCTTGGAGCCATTTGCAGCCGCGTCAATCAAACCAATCATGCCACGGATAAACGGGATTTTACGTAACCAAAGGAATCGTTGTTTCTCGGGTTTCGGAACTTCTAAAAATGCAATGGAGGAATCTTTACGCCGAACAGCAGTGACATGGACCGACTTGCCAGCAAACATGACACCTTCAATTACTGCTTGACCTCCATAAATCGCAGGCGTATTAGCCAATGGATTCACCTCTTCGTCTTGTTAAGATTTATTTTACGCGAAACAATTGCAGTTGACCAGTCTTGACCATACTAAATGAATCACGCAGAAAAATGGGAGGTTCATCAGGATGCGCTGGAATACAGTTTTTTGGATGACAATGTTTATTGGAGTCGTAACAGGTCTGATGCGACTTACAGATGCATGGTTAAAATTTTCACTCCTTGATTTGATCGGAATTCAGTTTCAAACGGTGTTGAAGTGGCCCTTTTGGCTTATGTGGACGTGCGAAGTGGTTGGGTGGTTATTGATCACTTGGTTGTTCGGTTGGCTGTTTTGGAAATTTTATCGCGGGAAAAGGCCTCTAATTGTCGGTATGTGTTATGGTTGGTTGGTCGGAGGGTTGATCATTGGTGTGTTTTGGCCGATGCTTGGAATGAGTCAGTTTTTTTGGCATTGGCATCCGCAGGTGAGCATTGTGGAGAGCTGTATATTTATTGTTTGGGGTTCTTGGATTGGTACTTCCGTGCGCGAAATATCACATCAAAACGTATCCGACCGCACATTAGTGTGATAAAATAGCAAAAACAATATTTGGTACTTACGTGTATTTGTGATGATGGGGGTTCTGGTGATGAAACGAGTGTTGGTGTTGAATGGACCAAATTTAAATCGCTTAGGCTTGCGTGAACCAGGTATTTACGGTTCACAAACGTTAGAACAAATCAATGCATGGGTTGCAGATGAAGGAACTCGGTTGAACATTTCTGTGGAAACAAAACAAACGAATCATGAAGGTCAAATGATCGATTGGATTCATTCGGCGGCTACAGATGCGGATGGAATTGTCATGAATCCAGGCGCATGGACACATTATAGCATTGCGATTCGGGATGCAGTTGCATCCATCAACGTACCAGTCGTTGAAGTACACTTGTCGAATGTTCACGCACGTGAAGAATTTCGTCACAAATCGGTGATTGCACCCGTAGCAGTTGGTCAAATATGCGGGTTTGGCGCGAATAGTTATTTGTTAGGTCTACATGCTCTAATCGGTGAATGGACGAAACGCGAGCAAGTGATTTCCCAAAAAGGGGAAGGTGCTGGAATATGACACAACACCGCATAGACGCGCTTCGTACCGAAATGAATAACAAAGAATTCGCGATAGATGCAATGCTGATTACAACTCCTAGCAATCGACAGTACATGTCCGGATTCACGGGGTCATCTGGCGTATTGCTAATTACGCTGCAACATACCTGGTTGCTGACTGATTTTCGCTATATGACACAAGCGCCAGAGCAGTCAAAAGCGTTTGAAATTGTGCAACATGCACCGAATGTTTTGAATACAATTGCGGATTTGTGCGTCAAGCATGGATTGAAATCAATCGGGTTTGAACAGGATTTTGTAACGTACGGATATTTTATGGAGATGAAAAAAGTATTAGTCGATACGTCCGTAGAACTTGTTGCCACCCAAGGGATCGTCGAAGCAATTCGTATTACTAAAGACGAAGAAGAGTTGACGATTTTGCGGGAAGCGGCAGAGATTGTTGATCAAACGTATGATTATATATTGAAAGAACTTCGTCCTGGTCTTCGTGAGAAAGAAGTTGCATGGATGATGGAACAAAAAATGCGCGAACTTGGAGCGACAGGACCGTCATTTGAAACGATCGTTGCATCGGGTGAACGTTCCGCGTTGCCACATGGCATTGCAAGTGATCGTGTCATTCAATCGGGCGAGATGGTAAAGCTCGATTTTGGCGCTAAATATAAAGGATATTGTTCGGACATCACACGTACCGTTGCAATCGGTGAAGTTCCTGATGAATTGCAAAAGATATATGAAATTGTTCGTGACGCGCAGGAGACAACACTTGCAGTGCTGCGACCAGGCATGACAGGACGTGAAGTAGATGCAATTGCGCGCAAATTCATCTCCGAAGCGGGTTACGGTGAAAATTTTGGGCATGGAACTGGCCATGGACTTGGACTAGATATTCACGAAGCGCCGACGGTTGGACCGCGCAGTGAACAGGTCTTGAAACCTGGGATGGTTGTGACGGTTGAACCAGGAATTTACTTGCCTGGACTGGGCGGCGTGCGGATCGAAGATGATGTGATTATTACGGAAAATGGGATTGAAGTAATCACCAAATCACCAAAGGCTTGGACGGTTTTGGATTGACTTCTTTTGGGCTAACGATTAGAATGGACAAGGATTGATAGGATGTGCGCGGTAGGCGCAATCGAAGCAGGAGGGGCTATTCGTGATTTCGGTAAACGATTTTAAGACCGGTTTAACGATTGAATTGGACAACGACGTTTTTACAGTTATTGATTTCCAACACGTGAAACCAGGTAAAGGTGCGGCATTCGTTCGCTCCACACTCAAAAACTTACGTAATGGCAAAGTCGTTGAGAAAACATTCCGTGCAGGCGAGAATGTTGAGAAGGCTCAAATCGACAACTTAAACATGCAATACTTGTACGCGAGCGGCGACGACCATACATTTATGGACAACTCTACGTACGACCAAATTCAAATTACTGCGAAACAATTGGAATGGGAATTGAAATTCCTTAAAGAGAATATGAATGTTCAAATCATGTTCTATAAAGGCGAAATCATGGGCATCCAATTACCAAACAGTGTGGAATTGAAAGTCGTTGAAACAGAGCCAGGTATTAAAGGAAACACAGCTACAGGTGCTTCCAAGAATGCAAAAGTGGAAACTGGATTGAATGTTCAAGTTCCAATGTTCATCAATGAAGACGATGTACTTTTAATTGATACTCGCGAAGGCAAATACATTTCTCGCGCATAATTTTAGACTTATTGAATAAACAGACCTTTTCTCAACAGAAGGTCTGTTTTTTTACGTGAAATATACATCGATAGATCGCAGATATGCATATATCCAGCCGCTTGAATCGGCTAAACGTAATGAATGGATGAACATTGAAAGGATTATGATGATGAAAAAAATCGTATTAGCAGAAAAGCCTTCCGTGGCTAGGGATATTGCGCGTGTATTGCGGTGTGGTCAAAAAGGAAATGGTTTTTTTGAGGGCGCAGGATATGTTGTGACATGGGGACTCGGACATTTGGTGACGCTTGCGGAGCCGGAATCGTATGGGGATCAATATAAAGCATGGAAAATGGAAGATTTGCCAATGTTGCCGGTGCCACTAAAACTTGAGGTTATTAAGGAAACGAAAGGTCAATTTCACAATGTCAAAACGCAACTTCAGCGCAAAGATGTGACAGAGATTATTATTGCGACGGATGCGGGGCGCGAAGGTGAGTTGGTGGCGCGCTGGATTCTAGAAATGGCAAAAGTGAAAAAGCCGATCAAACGGCTTTGGATTTCTTCGGTAACCGATAAAGCGATTCAAGATGGATTTAGCCAATTAAAAAGTGGTCAAGCGTACGAGGCACTCTATGCATCGGCGGCGGCTCGCGCGGAAGCGGACTGGCTCGTTGGGATCAATGCGACGCGGGCACTGACGTGTAAACATAATGCGCAGTTATCATGCGGACGGGTGCAGTCGCCAACGCTTGCAATGATTGCAAAACGCGAAGAAGAGATTAAGAATTTTAAGCCAGTTCCATTTTATGGACTAACAGCGATTGTGGATAATCAGCTGAAATTGACGTGGCAAGATCGCAAAACGAAGGAGTTCCGGTCGTTTGACAAGGAACAAATCGATGCGATTCAGCGATCATTAACACAAAAAGAAGCACTCGTTACGGCGGTAGAGAAAACGGTGAAAAAGTCGTTTGCACCGCAGCTCTTTGACTTGACAGAATTACAACGCGATGCGAATAAACGCTTCGGTTTTTCGCCGAAAGAAACGTCCAATGTGATGCAACGATTGTATGAAAATCATAAAATTTTGACGTATCCGCGTACTGATTCGCGCTATTTATCAACTGACCTTGTCGGAACGCTTACCGATCGGATTAAGGCGTGCGGTGTCGGAAATTACGGCAAATTCGCTGGTCAAATTTTGCGTAGTGGTATCAAAACGGGTCCGCACATGGTCGACAATAGCAAAGTAAGCGATCACCATGCAATTATCCCAACCGAGCAACCGGTCATGTTGCACAATTTGTCTGATGCGGAGCGTAAAGTGTACGACCTCGTCGTAAAACGCTTCTTTGCCGTATTGATGCCAGCTTATGAATATGAACAAATTACGATAAGTGTTCAACTTCAAGATGAGAAATTCATTGCGCGCGGTAAACGCGTTTTGGTGCAAGGTTGGCGTGAGGTGCTTGAAAGTCATAACGATGAAGGCGATGGAGATGAAGAACTTCGGGAGCAATTGTTCCCGGATATTACCAAGGGTCATCGATTTAAAGTTCAATCGCTCACGCAGACGAAGGGTGAGACAAAACCACCGGCTCGTTTTAATGAGGCAACGCTACTTAGCGCCATGGAAAATCCTGCACATTTTATGGAACCGAACCAGCAACAACACGTCCAAACGCTGAAAAACACTGGCGGATTAGGGACGGTTGCGACGCGGGCGGATATTATCGAAAAGCTCTTTAATAGCTTCTTGGTGGAGAAAATTGGAAAAGAAATTCGCATCACGCGTAAAGGCTTGCAATTGCTCGAACTCGTTCCTACGGAACTGCGCACGCCGCTTCTAACCGCGGAGTGGGAGCGCAAGCTTGAAATGATCGCCAAGGGTACGATGCAAAAACAAGTGTTTGTGGACGAAATGCGTAAGTATGCCACGCGTGCGGTGAGTGAAATCGCACAAAGTACACGCCAGTTTAAGCATGACAATGTGACACATACGAAATGCCCAGATTGCGCGAAACCAATGCTGGAAGTGAATCATAAAAAAGGTAAAATGCTAGTTTGTCAAGACCGCGAATGTGGCCATCGCAAATCGTTGTCTAAAAATTCGAATGCAAGATGTCCAAATTGTCACAAGAAGTTGGAATTGCGCGGAGATGGAGATGCCCAAACCTTCTATTGTTTATGCGGACACCGTGAGAAGCTATCGGCTTTCCTAACGCGCCGGGAAGAGTCAAGCAAAGGTTCGAAAAATGAGATCGCAAAATTTTTGAACGAGCAAAAGCAAGCGAGTAAAGAGCAAGAACCGCTGAACTCGGCGCTGGCCGATGCACTGGCGAAGTTGACGTTTGAGTAGTCGGCGATTGCGAATTCACTTGAAAAGCCGCAATTGGAAAAACGACCTATGTTACGCCTATTCACGACAAAAGAATACATTTGAAATTTTAGATATACGGAGATTAAAAATGATGAAAGAGTTTTGGATTAATTTGCCTGTCCGTGATGTCCAACGATCAAAACAGTTTTTCTTATCACTTGGATTTCACTTTAATGAAAAAATGGGGAACAGCGACCGATCTGCCTGTTTAGTAATTGGTGATAAAAATGTTGTCGTGATGTTGTTTGATGAACCGACATTCAGAAGTTTTACAAATTGCGAGATTACGGAAACTTTGAAAACTGCTGAAGTTCTCTTATCTGTTGATGCTCAAAGCAAAGAAGAAGTTGATGAGATGATGAAAAAGGCAGTTGATGCCGGAGGAACGAGCAACCATATTCCATACGAGATGGTTGGACATCTGTATGGTGGTGTGTTTTCGGATTTGGATGGACATCGGTGGAATGTTTTGTTTATGAAATCGTAAAAAGTAAAATTTTGGAATTAAATATAACTAGCGAGACGCTAATGCTTGGTTGAAAAGTTAATTATTATTTGCGATAGCTCCAATTAAAAGTATGCTGTAAAGTGAAAGTAAGAAAGCAGAATTTATCTTCTGCAGATTCAATGGTTTAATTAATGATAGGGACTTCAATTAAATGGATTTTATTGGTAAATCAAATTCTTAAATGGAGGTTTTGAAATCGTGAAAAAAGCAATCGAAGAAGAATCAAGAAAGTTCATTGTTATTCAATTATCAAATGCAAAATTCTTTTTTATCATTACTGTGTTTTTGTTTTCATTTATATTTGGAAGTCAAGCCTTTGCACGAGGGAATGATGCACCGGTCGCAATCGATGACAGTTTGTTTGTAACGGAAGATACGACAGCGACTGCAACGTTATCAGCAACAGATAGCAATATTTCTGATACATTAACCTACAGCGTGGATACGCAAGGCAGTAATGGAACAGTAACGATTACGGATTCTTCAACAGGTGCATATTCGTACGTACCGAACGCGGATGCGAATGGAAGTGACAGTTTCACCTTTAAAGCGAACGACGGAACGGATGATTCAAATATAGCAACCGTAATGGTAATGATTACCGCAGTGAACGATGCTCCGACGGCAACGAACAATTCGTTTAGTATGGCGGAAGATACAACGGAAACGGGAACATTTATTGCATCCGACGTAGAAGGCGATTCTTTAACATACAGCTTGGATACGCAAGGCAGTATGGGTACAGTAACGATTACGGATTCTTCAACGGGTGCATATTCGTACGTACCGAACGCGGATGCGAATGGAAGTGACAGTTTCACCTTTAAGGTAAATGATGGCTCGTTAGATTCATTGACAGCAACCGTAACGGTAACAATTACCGCAGTCAATGATGCCCCAACGGATGTATCGCTCAGTGGCAGTGCAGTCGCAGAAAATAGTTCCAGCGGAACGGCAGTGGGTACACTCAGCAATACGGACGTGGATTCCGGTAACACGTACACATATACCCTCGTGAGTGGAAAT
>CANHGK010000007.1 GCA_947460235.1 Paenibacillaceae bacterium
GCGGAACAACAAGCTCGTCAACGGAGTAAAGATGCTGTTCCAGACGTTTTACCGGCTTACATGAATGCGGAGAGACACCTACTTACTGTGATGTTGAGTGATGCGAATTTGGCACATTATGTGCAACAAACGTTGGAAGATGATTTCATTCATGAATCGCACGCGGCCATTGCATCTTATTTATATGCTTACTATGCCTCTGGTCATGCGCCTGATGGCTCTGCATTTTTATTAACATTGCACGACGAACGTTTGGAACGGATTGTCAGCGGTTTGCTCATTAAGGAACCGGTTCCACTGAGTGGAGATGTGCTCAGAGATTACATTTCGCAGATTCAGAAGGCGAGAATGAACATCGAGCGTAAACACTATGCGGAACAGCTTGAGATGGCTAAACGTGCGGATGATTTTGCAATGGGAACAGAACTGACTTTGAAAATCATGTCTCTGGATAAGAAGTTACGGGGTTAGGATCCAGAGAGGAGGGGAATACCATGTCGAAAGAACCATTAAAAGAAATTGAACCAGAAGAATTAACGCTCGAACAAGTGAAAGATCAGATTATCGAACTCGGAAAAAAACGGAATTCCCTTACGTTCAAAATGATTTATGAGCGTTTGAGCACATTTGATCAAGATGTCGATCAAATGGACGAGTTTTTTGAGCAATTGGGTGAGATGGGTATTGACCTTGTTAATGAGAGTGATGAAGATAGCGATAGCCCGAACGAAGCCGAACCAGGTGCTGAAGAATTCGGTGCCGAGGACGATTTGTCATTGCCCGCGGGGCTTAAGATCAATGATCCTGTGCGCATGTATTTGAAAGAAATTGGCCGCGTTCAATTGCTTTCCGCAAATGATGAAGTTCAATTGGCGAAGCGGATTGAGAATGGCGATGATGAAGCGAAACGTCGGTTAGCAGAAGCAAACTTGCGCCTCGTTGTCAGTATTGCGAAACGTTATGTCGGACGAGGGATGTTGTTCCTTGATTTGATTCAAGAAGGAAATATGGGACTGATCAAGGCCGTTGAGAAATTCGACTATAACAAAGGTTATAAATTTAGTACCTACGCAACGTGGTGGATTCGTCAGGCGATTACTCGCGCGATCGCGGACCAGGCGCGTACGATTCGAATTCCGGTGCACATGGTTGAAACGATCAATAAGTTAATCCGTGTGTCTCGTCAATTGTTACAAGAACTCGGACGCGAACCGTCACCAGATGAAATCGCAGCCGAAATGGAATTAAACGTAGAAAAAGTACGTGAAATCCAGAAAATTGCCCAAGAGCCTGTTTCACTAGAAACACCAATTGGTGAAGAAGATGATTCACATCTTGGAGATTTTATCGAAGATCAAGAAGCGCTTGCACCTGCGGATGCTGCGGCATATGAATTGCTCAAAGAGCAGTTGGAAGACGTGCTCGATACATTGACCGAGCGCGAAGAAAATGTACTTCGACTTCGTTTTGGACTTGATGATGGACGTACGCGAACGTTAGAAGAAGTTGGCAAAGTGTTTGGTGTGACGCGCGAGCGGATCCGTCAAATTGAAGCAAAAGCGCTTCGTAAATTGCGTCATCCGAGTCGCAGTAAACGACTAAAAGATTTTCTTGAATAGTAAGGAAAAGGACCTTCGCAAGAAGGTTCTTTTTCTTCTAGCAAAGGTAGAGGAGGCTTACCATGAACGAATCGACATTATCCAATCGACTGCAAGCTGTGCTCAAGTTGGTGCCGACGGGTTTTGTATTTGTTGATATCGGAACGGACCATGCATATTTGCCGATAGCAGCAATTTTGTCGGGCATTGCGAGCCGAGTCATTGCTGGTGATGTTCGCAACGGGCCGTGGCAAGTGGCAAAACAACATATTGAACAAGCCGGTGTGGAACATTTGATTGAAGTTCGACTCGGGGACGGATTGGACGTTGTACAAGCTGGCGAAGTCGATGCCGTGACGATTTGCGGGATGGGTGGTCCGCTTATTCGGGATATTTTACAACAAGGCTATAATTCGGGGAAATTACAGGGCGTGAAACGATTAATTTTGCAACCGAATATCGGAGAGTTAACGGTTCGTCGCTGGCTTCGGGAAAATGCTTTTGTGATCATCCATGAAGAATGGGTCGAAGAAGACGGATATGTATATCCGATATTATGTGCAGAACCAACCGAAAATCAGTTTGGTGGCGAGTCTGCATTAGATAATCAATTAATTATTTGTCCGGACGGATGTACGCAGGAATTGCGCGATGCAATTGCTGATGTTGAATGGCAGGATCGTCTTGGGTGGTTAAATTTACTACGTCCGTCGCGTGGATGGTGGGTCAAATGGAGCCGTGAATGGAATAAAGGGGAAGCAATAATCCGTTCTTTGCATAATGCACAATCGGACGAATCGAAGGAACGACTCATCCGACTTGAATTTGAACAATTGATTTTGGGTGAGGTGCTGCTGCGATGGAAAACGCTGACCGAATAGCTAAGTGGGTCGAAAAACTTGCTCCGAAACAACTCGCCATCGGTGAAGATCCGATTGGGTGGCAGATCGGTGACCCTTCAGAGCAGATCAACCACGTGTTAGTTGCGCTTGAATTAACGACTAAAGTGATCGATTATGCAATAAACATTGGTGCAAAGATGATTGTTACGCATCATCCGGTGTTTTTCCGTCCAATGAAATCACTTCGAACAGACCAACCAAAAGGTCGTCTTATTCAACGTTGTATCCAAGATGGAATTTGCGTGTATTCGGCGCACACGAATTTGGACGTTGCACGAGGCGGCTTAAATGATTGGCTCGCGGAGTCGATTGGTCTTGAACAAGTCAAACATTTTTCACAGACGCGATTTGATCAGCATCTGAAATTGGTCGTGTATGTTCCTGCGGAAGCAGAAGAACTCGTCACCTCAGCGATGTTTGGAGCTGGCGCTGGTTGGATTGGCGAATATAGCCATTGTAGTTTCCGGCAATCAGGCACAGGTACCTTTCAACCACAGGTGGGTTCGAATCCCTACATAGGTAAGGTAGGCGAAGTAGAATCGGTCAATGAAATCCGCATCGAAACGATCGTCCCTAGCGCACAAAAGGATCGCGTCATCCAAGCGATGATCGCCGCACACCCTTACGAAGAAGTTGCATATGATGTATTTCAATTGGAAGGCATCGGACAGCCGCAATCAATCGGCCGAATCGGTTTTCTTCCAATGCCAATAACGCTTGAACAATTTACGCAGCAACTAAAAACGACGTTTGCATTGAAGGGAATACGATTTGTTGGTGATGCCAATCGCTTGATCAAGAAGGTTGCGATTATCGGCGGTGCGGCGAGAAGTTATTGGCCATCGGCGCAACAAGCTGGCGCGGATGTATTTATTACTGGAGATATCGATTATCATACCGCCGTTGATGCACTTGAAGCAGGCATGTCACTCATTGACCCAGGTCATCATGTGGAATCAATCATGCAACAACAGCTAACCAATTGGCTAATACAATGTGCCGATCAACAGGGCGGAGATGCTCCAAACGTGATGATATCTGCATATCCAAATGACAATAATCCGTTCCAATTCGTTTAATCAGTTGATGAATCGAGTTTCATTTGATATACTGCAGTTCGGTTAAAAAGTTTGACAGACAATCGCTGGTCGTGTGGGAGACTGCACAACGAGAGGAAAGTCCGGGCTCCACAAGGCAGGGTGCTGGATAACATCCAGTCAGCGCGAGTTGAAGGAAAGTGCCACAGAAATGGACCGCCGATGATCCGGTTTGTACCGGATACAGGCAAGGGTGGAACCGGGGTGTAAGAGACCCCGAAGCAAACTGGCGACTGTTTGCTTGGTAAACCCCATCTGGAGCAAGACCAAAGGTAACGCCGGTTCGGCCTCACGGTGCGGACAATCCTAGCCTGGGATGCGTTGGGTAGGTCGCTGGAGCGCGTCAGTAATGGCGGGCCTAGATAGATGATTGTCGCTTCAATCTGTGGGAGGAAGCTTTCGCGCGACCGTAATACCACAGGAAGATACAGAACCCGGCTTATGGCAAACTTTTTGACCAACTTACATATATTCCGATCACACGAGAATTGGAGTGAGACTGATGAGTAATGCCGTTCAAAATTACAAAAACCATCGTCGTATGGAACCAGCTACGTATTATATTTTATTACCGCTTAACTTAGTGGTACTTGCTGGAATCGTTACGGCATGGATCAGTTATGCTGACCTTCGGATTACCTTATGGGAAGCGCTTCTTGCTTCAAGTGCTGGAATCGCATTGTTCACCGTGTCGATGAAAGCAAGATCTTTTGCGATTATTGCTCAGGACAGAGCGATACGGGCAGAGGAAACGTTGCGTTATTTCATTTTGACGGGTCAGCGCCTGCCCAATGGCTTAAGTAACGCACAAATCATTGCACTGCGTTTTGCGTCCGATGAAGAAGTGGTGTCACTCGTGAAACGAGCAGTGAATGAGTCGTTAACGGCGAATCAAATTAAGCAAGCGATCCAGACGTGGCGTGCAGATACCCACCGCGTCTAGTTCAAACTAATACGTCAGACCAATCCCTTGAAATATGCTGGGATTGGTCTTTTTTTATCGTTGATTTAATCGGTAATCCAAGTCGGCGTAAACGGTGCAAATTGTAATCGATTTGGCCAATCCAATCCTTTTAATGCATCGGTGGCGTTCAATAATCCATATCCGGAATTGGGGTCGCGGGATTTTTGATGGTTGGCCGTCGAAGTCGCATTCAATAAAATTTGATTGACAACTTGTTCAGCTGACCAATTAGGATGTTGGCTACAAATAAGCGCTGCAATTGCGGCGACATGGGGACTTGCCATGGATGTTCCGCTTAAGGATGCATAATTTCCTCGCAAAAATGTACTCGCAATATGACTTCCCGGTGCCAAAATATCAACCCAAGGACCGTAATTTGAGTACTCCGCACGATCTCCCCATTCGTTGGTCGCTCCAACATCAATGACACCAGCATAGGCGGCAGGATAATCAGCTTGGCGTAACCCATCATTTCCAGCTGCGGCGACGATGACGACTTGTTTACTCCGTGCGTAGTTAATCGCATTTTCAATGATCGAAGACGTTTGTGAGTCGCCCAAACTTAAATTGATTACTTTTGCTCCATGGTCACTCGCCCAAACGATTCCTTTTGCAACGGTATACGCATCACCTTCGCCAGTATCATCAAGCACTTTTACTGGCATAATTGATATGTTTCCACCGATGCCAGCAACCCCTTGACGATTGTTTGTGGCAGCGGCAATAATTCCTGAAAC
The DNA here is from genome assembly GCA_947460235.1 of Paenibacillaceae bacterium. Lineage (GTDB taxonomy): Bacteria > Bacillota > Bacilli > Paenibacillales > CANHGK01 > CANHGK01. Next base: position 5,299 of record CANHGK010000007.1, read on the forward strand.
ATGAGTACCGTGGCCAATACGGTCATTCGGTGGTAATGATGGATTAATCGAATTATAACCTGGCACCAGATGATTTTTTAAGTCAGGGTGCGACAAATCAACTCCGCTGTCCACGACAGCAACGATCACGGATTGATCGTTTTGTTTCATCAAAAATGGTGGCGAAAAATAAGCAACTTTTTTGAATGATTTCCACGCCGAAGGCATATGGATAGCAGGTAAATTCCATTGATACGGAGAATATAATGGATCATTCGGAGTTGAGTTTGACTGTTTTCCGAATGTCAAAAGTGTTTCAACGTGACGGATGGTTGAACCTAATTTTTTATCGTTTATGAGCTTGTTTTTAAACTTGCTTGCGTCATCCATCGTGGTATGCACAATCAAATGATTTTTTAATTGGTGCATCGCGACAATTTTGTATTTTTTCACGAAATAGTGTAGATCAGAAAGGCTCATGGCATGAGTCAGTTGTAAAACAAACTTATGTTTCATGATTTTTTTTGAGCGAACTTGGTTTGAAGATGTGGACTTTCCGGCTAGAATATGATTTGTATGATGCCATGAGTTCCAATCTGTAATTCGTTTCGCATTCATCTGCTGGGTTCGAATCAGATCCGTCCACGAATTCTCATCTTGGACCACGAATTCCGAGGCAAACACCTGCATCGTCGCATTAATATTGCAAACGCAAAACAAGAACAAAATGACAATGATTTTGTATTTGGACACGAAATCCCTCCGTTGATCAATTAAAGTAGCTATCGGAGAGTATGCCGCAATCCACTCAAAATCATGCCATAAAAATTTGTTCACATCAAAATTGACTGTACCTGTTTGTTTTTTGATGTGATAGAATTAAACGTATGTAGCAGCTGTTCATCTTTGGAAGGGGGACTTAACATGGCAAACGCAGTTAACGCATTAAGTGAGAAGACATACCAAAAATTGAAAGAGGTCGTCAGCAAACTCGAGCAGTTTTTGAACCATCACACCTTATCCCAATTAAACCCGGGTCAAGATGAATCATTACAGGAATTTTATCGCGGGTATCTCGCGGATATGCGTCATTTAATTGTCCAATCCGAAGTTGTATATGAAAAAATCGGTTTGCAATTACGTCGTCCTCAGTTTAGTGAGGAAGCTACCGAGAAGGCATTGTTTGAAGCATATCATCAATGCGTAAATGGATTTTACTATCCGAAACATGAATGCTACTCCGAAGATGGACGTTATGCATACACGGGACAGGATTCTATCCGGTTTCGCAAAATGCCAGTTCGAGCGTTGCGCGAAGTAACGGTTGAATTATCGAAAGTGTTTGAAGTGATGCGTGAAGAATTGGCATTTTATGAATCAGATTATGCGACGCAGCGTCGTATGCAAGGTGAAAAAGTTAGTCATTAATATCGAAGGGAGAGAAATCTCCCTTTTTTTGCTGATTTTATACACTTGGAGGGATAAAAAGTGTTTGCGCCAATCATCAACTTGTTAAATCGAATGTCTTTTATCTGGAAGTTTAGCTTAGTAGGTGTAATTATTTTTTCAGGTCTTGGTTACATGACCTATTCTCTTTTGGATAAGTTAAAATCGGACATTGAATTTATTCAACTCGAGCTTAAAGGGGTTGAAAACCTTCAAGAAGCATACCCATTAATCGATTTATTAAGTAAAAATAGAGATCATTCATTAACTGATTCAAACGCGATTGATTCATTGATTCAAAAAATCGATCGGAAGGTAACGTCGAACGCAGATGTGCTTGACGTGACGGCGAAATGGGCGAATTTGAAAAATAAGTGGGGAGCTCTTAAAGATGGTTCGATGAGCGAAACCGCAAGAAAAGAAAAACATGATCAAATCATTGGACAAGCCCTTGAATTTATTACTTCGATTGCAGATGCTTCCAAATTGACACTCGATCCTGAATTAGACACCTATTATTTAATGAGTTTAGTCACGAGTGCTGTTTTGAATGAAGCGGATTCACTTGGGCAATTGCGAAATGCTCGAATCGGTTTAGGTCGAGCGATGGCACAGGTCGTACCTTCCGTGAGTGCCAAACAGAAAGAAGAATTATCACTTGCCATTGCACTGTTTCAGCTCAACTCTTCAAATGTACTGAAACAATTACGTACAATTGCTTCTGTTGATATGGCATTATCATCAAAATTCGCTTCAGATATTGTCTCTACGAAAGAAAAATCTGATGGATTACTTCAGCAATGGCAAATCGTTAGTGAGTTAAAACAAGGTGGAGAACAGTCGAAATTTATTCAACTCGAATCAGATATGGCTCAAGTGATTGGTACACTTAACGATAAAGGAATCAATGAATTAGATGAACGATTAACGAGTCGTTTAGATGGGCTGAATTCATCGTACACCGAATTTATTGTCGTGGTCGGAATTACATTACTTATTTTGTTGTATATGTTCTCGGGATTATTCATTTCGATCAAATCATCCTTAAATAAGATGGTCGTTTATTTGACACGAATTGGTGGTGGGGATTTTCGTAAAATCGAACCGATTCAATCAAATGATGAGATTGGTGATATGTCCAAAACCATTGTTGTGATGAATGATAACATTGCGAAAATTATCGAAAATATGCAAAATTCTGCGACGCAAGTAAAAGCAAGTTCTGATGAAATTGCAAAAGGAAATATGGATCTTGCACAGCGTACCGAAGAACAATCTGCACAATTGGAAGATATCACCAATCGAGTGATCACGATATCAGACAATATTTCGAATTCAACGATACGAAGCGATCAGTCTGAAATGATTTCGATGAAAAATTTGCAAATCGTTAAAAAAGGTTATGTGACCGTTGGGCAATTGCGCAAATCAATTGAAGAAATTACACAAAGTAATCAAATGATTGCAGTAATGATTTCGAAAGTAAATGATATTGCGTTTCAAACGAATTTGCTTGCCTTGAATGCGGCGGTTGAAGCAGCACGCGCAGGCGAATCTGGTAGAGGCTTTTCGGTTGTTGCCGCAGAAGTACGAAGTCTGGCTGGTCGTGCTACTGAGTTTTCGAGTGAAATCGCTCAGACCATTAAGAAAAATATGCTAGTTGTCGAACAAGGGAACGAAAGCATGGAAGAAACAAGTCATGCGTTTGAAGATATTCTGAACAATACAGAAGAAGCAGTAAAAATGATTTCTGAAGTTGCGAATTTGCTGCGAGAACAAGCACAATCTACGAAAACCATTCAAAAATCAGTACGTGAATTAAGCGATGTGACGCATCAAAATGCCGCGTTTGTTGAGGAAGTTTCTTCATTGAGTGAAGAAATGAATCAACAAGCGAGTCAAATGAACGAGAATACTCGCCGATACAAAATTTAATAAAAATCAATTGAACATGTCCTCACAAATGTCGTTCCAATCGGCATGTGAGGACATTTTTTTTATAGGAATGCAGGATAATTTATGATAAAAACAGAAAATTAAGAAGAATCAGTTTAAATTTTTCTTGAGTACGGTAAAAAAACTTGTCGTCCGTCGATAATGTCTTTGCGTTACCGATTGAAAGGGGATGTTGGCCATGTTTCAAACCTTCACAAACAAGCGTCAAATTCAAATCGGAGTGTATTTAGCGATCGTTGTATGTATACTTTTCTATTTGTCATTGTTACCGCAAACGGTGCATGCCGGTGCTGCGGCACTGCGCTCGGAAACGATTGCCCAGCCGAATGGGGATAAATTCAAGGCGAGTACATATGGAGACGAATGGGTAAACTGGACAACTACTCAAACCGGAGATGTCGTCATTAAAAATACGGATGGATATTGGAATTACGGAAAAGTGGTTGGAGATGAATTAAAACCCAGTTCGAAACGTTTTGATCCAGATACGGCGAATGTCAAAATTAAACCATACAGTTTTTCATTGAAACAAGCAGATGCGGCGGGCTTTGCAAAAAGTGCTTGGGCATCAAAAGCGGCGGCAAGAAGCGCGATGGCAGGTCCTTCCAAAGCTACCTCATCTAACTCCTCCACCACTTCTTCAGAGGTAGTAAGCGCAGGGGCAAGTACGCCATTTTTAGGGAATGTCAAAATGTTGACGATTTTAGTTGAATTTAATGACGCAAAAATTAAAAATACGGATGCGACATGGAACGCAAAAATGTTCTCCTCAACTGGGAATAGCGTTCGTAATTACTATAATGAAACTTCAAATGGTAAGTTAATTTTGATGCCTGCTGAAGAAACAAACGGCATTTCAAATGATGGGATTGTAAAAGTTTGGATCAAGACGAACCATCCAAATCCAACTTCGACTGGCGCAATCAATCAACAAATTGTAAAAGATGCATTAACGTTGGCGGATCAATATGTGAATTTTTCTTCGTTTGATACGAACCACGATGGGACGCTAACGAATAATGAACTAGATCTGGTTACGATTGTCGCTGGATATGAAATGTCCTACGATTCGTCGACGCCGCATGTTTGGGCGCACAAATGGTCTTTATATGGCAGTACATTAGCGCAATATGATGGAGTTTATGTTGCAGGTAATGATACGAATTCAAGTTATGCTCAATTTGGCGAGTTTCATGGATTGGTTAATACGGCATCCATTGGGGTCATTTGTCATGAGTTGGGTCATACGCTGGGGTTGCCGGATTTGTATGATACGACTGGGAAATCTGCCGGGATTGGCATTAGTAGTATTATGGCTTATGGTAGTTGGAATACGATTCCGGGCGGTCAATTAGGAGATACGCCGGATCATTTTGATGCGTGGTCCAAACAACAATTGGGTTTTGTGACACCGGAAGTTATCGCGACTTCTGTGAATCAAACGTATACGTTGAAATCAATTAGCACCGGCCAATACAATGCCATTCGGATTAATACATCCTTACCTTATGAATATTTCTTATTAGAGAATCGTCAATTCGAAAAATATGATCGGAGTCTAAATCCGCGCGTAGACAAAGGCGGTATTGCAATCTGGCATATTGATGAATCGAAGTCTGGAAATCAGACCGTTACACAAAAACTCGTGGATTTGATGGAAGCAAATGAAGGAATCATCGGATACAGTGAAAATGATACAAGTCAGGCGTATTCACCGTCGAGACCTTATTATTCCGTTGGAAATGTGACCGATGCGAATCAAACTTCCAAGCCGAACACGAATTTTAATTCAAATTACCCATCTGGGTTATCAATTTCTGTAAAAAGCGCTCCATCGCCTTCCATGGATGTACTTATTAATTATAAAATTAATGATTTATCACCACCATCGCAACCAATGGATTTAATTGCAAGTGCGAATGGTGCAACTGGTGTTACTTTGAGTTGGTCTCCTTCTTATGATAATTATGGTGTAACAGGGTACAGTATATTCCAAGACTTAAGTCCGATTGGCACCAGTTCAACAAGTTCATTCTCACTATCTGGTTTGACACCTGGTCAAAGTTATTCATTTAGTGTTCAAGGTTATGATGCAGCTGGAAATAAATCTCCGATGTCAACATCGGTTTCGATCACACTGCAAGTCGTGTCATCACCACCGCTGTTAATTTACTATAAATCGTCATTTACAGGTGCGCCATATATGCATTACCGTCTTACTGGCGGAACGTGGACGACCACTCCGGGGATATTAATGAATGGATCAGATGTAAGTGGTTATTCCAGTCTAATGATTGATCCAATGACAGCACCATCGATCGAGGCAGCATTTACGAATGGTGATGGTGTGACGTGGGATAATAAAGGTGGAACTAACTATATTATTCCTGTTGGGAGTGCTGCTGTAACGATTGAAAACAATCAAATGAAAATCGGAAAACCGGTTATTGTTACTACTGTGATTGATACATCAGCACCGACAGTTCCGACAACAATTGTTTCATTAGCAAAAACGGATACAACCGTAAATTTGAGTTGGACAGCATCTACAGATGATATTGGCGTTACCGGTTATGAAATTTCTCGCAATGGTGTGAAAGTCGGAAATAGTACAGCGACAACGTATAATGACGCCGGATTAATTGCGAATACGTCTTACGGTTATACGGTTCGAGCGTTCGATGCATCGGGAAATTATTCTGCGGCGAGTACTGCACTTTCTGTGATTACGAATCCAAAGATCGTGACGACTGTCAATTCAGTTACGGTTTATTACAAACGCACAATCACGACAGGTACACAATACATTCACTGGAGACCCGTTGGTGGAACATGGACAACAGCACCTGGACTTGCAATGTCAGTTGCAGAAGTGAATGGTTATGCAAAAGCGACACTTTCAATCGGTACTGCAACATCTATTGAAGCAGCATTTAATATCAATGGGAGTTGGGATAGTAAAGGTGGGTTAAATTATTCAATTCCTATGGGGATTCAGACGGTCGAAGGTGGAATTGTTAAAGCAGGCGCACCAGCAGGCGTTACAATCGATTCCATCGCACCAACGGTTCCAACGAATGTAACATCTCCGTCGAAAACCACTACATCGGTTGGATTAAGTTGGACAGTATCCACGGATAATCTTGGTGTAACAGGTTATAACATATTGCGCAATGGGACGAAAGTGGGCACATCGACAACCGCTTCGTATACCGATACCGCTTTACTCGCGAATACGGCCTATAGTTATACAATTGTAGCCTTTGATGCAGCGAACAACTTATCTTCAGCAAGTACGCCGTTGATTGTTACAACAAATCCTGCAACACCGGTCATTAATAATACCTTAACGATATATTACAAACGCATAGTGACAACGGGAAATCAATACATGCACTGGCATCCAGTTGGTGGGGCATGGACGACGGCTCCTGGACTTGCGATGACTCCGGCAGAAGTGGCAGGATATGCAAAATCTACGGTTTCCATCGGAAGTGCAACATCAATCGAGGCTGCATTTACCGTTAATGGTTCTACATGGGACAACAAAGGTGGGTCTAACTATTTCATTTCAATGGGGACACAAACCGTAGAAAACGGTGTAGTCAAATCGGGCGTTCCTGTAGTAGTCATTGCGGATACAACGGCTCCAAGTATCCCTTCGAATGTGACATCACCATCAAAAACGGATACTACGGTTGGATTGAGTTGGAATGCATCGACAGATAATATTGCAGTCACAGGGTACAATGTATTGCGCAATGGAACGAAAGTTGGAACAACGGTAACGACCGCGTATTCCGATAATGGATTAGTTGCAAACACAGCTTATAGTTACACGATTCAAGCATTTGATGCAGCAAATAACTTATCTTCAGCAAGTATGCCGTTGACTGTTACAACGAATCTTGCAACACCGGTCATTAATAATTCGCTTACAATTTACTATAAACAATCAATATCAACAGGAAATCAATACATGCACTGGCATCCAGTTGGTGGGACATGGACGACGGCTCCTGGACTTGCGATGACACCCGCAGAAGTGGCAGGTTATGCAAAAACTACGGTTTCAATCGGAAGTGCAACGTCAATCGAAGCCGCATTTACAAAGGATGGGAAAGTTTGGGATAATAAAAACGGTGCGAATTATTTGATTCCAATGGGAATACAGACGATCGATAATGGTTTGATCAAAATAGGTGTACCTACATCAGTTATTGCAGACACGGTTGCACCAAGTATCCCTTCTAATGTGACATCACCATCAAAAACGGATACTACGGTTGGATTGAGTTGGAATGCATCGACAGATAATATTGGTGTAACGGGTTACAACATATTGCGCAATGGAACGAAAATTGGAACAACGGTAACGACCGCGTATTCCGATAATGGATTAGTTGCAAACACAGCTTATAGTTACACGATTCAAGCATTTGATGCATCGAACAATGCGTCATTAGCAAGCGCGGCCATTAGCATAACGACGAATCCATCGACTCCTGTCACCAATAACACAATCACCATTTACTACAAACGCACTGGATTAAGTGGTACGCAATATTTGCACTGGCGTCCAACAGGAGGGAACTGGACGGTAGCCCCGGGGCTTGCAATGACTGCTTCTGACGTTTCCGGTTACGACAAAGTGACGATCTCAATTGGAGCGGCAACTACAATTGAAGCTGCATTCAATTGTAATGGTGTTTGGGATAATAAAGGTGGGCCAAATTATACGATTCCAATGGGTACTCAAACAGTCGAGAATAGTGCAATAAAAACTGGTGCGCCTACGGTGACTGTTACCCCGACAGATACGACTGCTCCAAGCATACCGGTGAATTTGATTTCTCAATCTAAAACGGACAAATCGGTGCAATTGGTTTGGACTGCTTCGACTGATAATATAGGGGTTGTTGGTTATGAGATATATCGAAGTGGCACAAAAATTGGAACATCATCAACAACGTCGTACTCTGATAGTGGTCTGACGGCAAATACAGCGTATAGCTACACGGTAAAAGCTTATGATGCTGCGGCGAACTATTCGGCGACCAGTTCGGCACTGAGTGTGACGACGAATCCGGTAATTGCAGCGGTGAACACGGTCACGGTATATTACAAACGCAAAGTGGCAACGGGCACGCAAAACATCCATTACCGTCCGATTGGCGGAACTTGGACGGCTGCACCTGGTGTTCCAATGACGAATGATTTGAATGGATTTGCAAAAATCACAGTTACAATTGGTTCAGCTTCTGGGATTGAAGCTGCTTTTAACGCAAGCAATACAAATTGGGATTCAAATAATAACATGAACTACAAAACGGGTACTGGTGACTGGACGATTGATAACGGGGTTTTAAAAGCCGGAAAGCCGTATTAAGAGGTTTATTGAAGAATGCTTTTGCGTCCAATGTGGCGCAAAAGCATTCTTTGTATATAAAAACGCCCGAACGAGTTAACGTTCGGGCGTTTTTATTATTTATCGAGTAAATAGACTCTGCATTCATATGGTCGTAATTTAATTTGACCAAGATCACTGTTGTCATCGACAGGATAATTATGGATGATAAGTTGTTTAGTAGAATACGCGCGATACACAGGCATATTCCAATCTGCCTGATGAAATGCAAAATTACATATGACCAGTAACACTTGCGTATCTAGTTTTCGAATATATCCATAAATATGCATATGATTTGGTTGAATTAATTCATATTCACCATACACGATAATTGAATGAGTTTTGCGAGCTTCAATTAGCTTACGGTAATGATGCAAAATAGAATCTTCATCAGCAATTGCAGATTCGACATTGATCTCATCATGATTTTGATTCACGCGAATCCAAGGTGTTCCAGACGTGAATCCTGCATGGTCCGAAGTGTTCCATTGCATCGGTGTACGTGCATTATCGCGGCCCTTTGCAAAAATAGAAGTCATCGCTTCATCAATTTCCATACCTTTTGAAGTAACATCATGAAACCAGTTCAATGTTTCAATGTCTTTATAGTCTTCAATGGAATCAAATTGGACGTTGGTCATTCCAATTTCTTCACCTTGATAAATAAAAGGTGTGCCTTGCATCATGTGCAAACAGGTAGATAACATTTTAGCGGATTCAACGCGATAGCGGAAATCATCGCCGAAGCGAGAAACTAACCTTGGTTGATCGTGATTATTCAAATATAAGCTATTCCAACCGCGCCCTTGAATGCCAGTTTGCCATTTAGACATTACTTTTCGAAAATCAAATAATGACCAAGGTACGAGGTCCCATTTCCCGTTCGAACCACTATCCAAATCCATGTGTTCGAATTGGAATAGCATCTGTAGTTCTTGACGTTCAGAACCGATATATAACAGAGCGAGTTCAGGTGATACACCAGGTATTTCGCCAACGGTAATCAAATCATGATTATTCAAAACGGATTTGTTCATTTCTTGCAAATATTCGTGAACATGTGGGCCGTTCATAAATGACAGATGTCCGGAACCGTACGTTTGATCCTCTTGTTTCTCGCCATCTGGTAGTTCAGGATCTTTAGAAATCATATTGATGACATCCATGCGGAACCCGTCAACACCTTTATCGATCCACCATTGCATCATCTTATATATTTCTTCGCGAACGGACGTGTTTTCCCAGTTTAGATCAGGTTGTTTTTTTGAAAAAAGATGTAAATAATATTGATCACTAGGTACATCATATTCCCAAGCCGAACCACTAAAAATCGATCCCCAATTATTTGGTTCGTTTCCATCCTTGCCATCACGCCAAATGTAATAATCGCGGTAGGGAGACTCTTTACTTTTACGGGATTCAACAAACCAAGGATGTTCATCTGATGTATGATTGACGACGAGATCCATCATTAACTTCATTCCACGATCGTGTAGACCGTCGCGAAGTTGCTCCCAGTCTCGGATTGTTCCGAATTCATTCATGATTTCTTGATAATCACTGATGTCATAGCCATTATCATCATTTGGTGAGCGGTATACTGGTGACAACCAAATCACATCGACGCCTAGCCACTTCAAATAATCAAGTTTTGATATTATTCCTTGAAGATCTCCAATTCCGTCAGCGTTGGAATCCATGAAACTTCGCGGATAGATCTGATAAACGACACTCTCTTTCCACCATGCTTGTTGCACGGGAAAGCACCTCCGATTTTATCTGTTTTCTAGCATATGTAGATAAATTGCATACAATCTAGTATAACTAGTTTTGAAGGAGTTGAACACTATGAATATTGACCCTAGATTAATGAGCGAATACATTAAAGCACAATTATTAAATGGTAGTTTAATCGGTCAAACGGACAATGCAAACGATTCGACAAAAATTGGACAAAATTCTCAAAACAATCAGTTTAATGCTGTCTTTCAACTTGCGATGATGATGCAAAACATGGTAGATTCAGATGGGAAAATTATTGAAAACCCTATACCAACCAAATTAACTGAAAATTCATCTCAAATTAAAAATACACGTGGTCAAATTGGGGAATTTCCAGCCTATCTAATGAAAGCAAGTACATTCGAACCCATCGTGCAACGTGCGGCGGAGCAACATCAAGTGCCAACCGCATTAATCCGTGCAGTGATGCAAGCAGAATCTGGTTTTAATCCGAATGCTGTATCGTCTGCAGGTGCAAAAGGTTTAATGCAATTGATGGACGGGACAGCGCAGGGACTTGGTGTAGATGATTCGTTAGATCCAGAACAAAATGTATTTGGAGGAACGAAATATTTATCAGGTTTGCTTAAAAAGTATAATGGAAATGAAGCGATCGCCGCGGCTGCATATAATGCTGGTCCTGGACGTGTGGATCATCTTGGAATTACAGATCAAGCTTCATTAGATGTAAATTTTGAACGATTGCCTTCAGAAACGCAAACATACGTGAAACGTGTGATGGAAAATCGCGAAAAATGGACCGAACGAGAAATAAATCAAAAATTTGATTGAAAATATAAATAAAGTATTTACTTTGGGACACTCGTTGCCGATGAATTCTTTGGGCCCAATCCAAATCGTTTCTGAATGAGGTGAACGAGCGATGATACAATCCGTAACAACAAACACAACAACTTTCGAACCACGCGTTCAACGTGAAGTTGAACGTACAATGGCATACCAATCGATGCAAAAGTCGCAATCGCATTGGGCCCAATTCAAGAATGATTCGACTTCTGATACTGCTCGTGATGGGGTGTCACTCACGATTTCTGGTGTTGCGAGAAATAAAGTTTCATTGAATCCATCAGGTAACGATTCAACGACGACTGCACAAGCAGAAGTGGTTAATGCAAGTTCTGAGGCGGTCGCGGGAAATTTAAGTGTGTTGATGGATCGGATTCGCAGCTTATCACTTGAGTCTGGCAAAGATTCAATCTCTGATCATCAAAGAAACCAAATGTATCAAGAAATGCGAAAATTGCTTGAAGAAGCAGAGCATATTAATAAAGGTTCGAAATCATCTTTGCAAGGATTTGTGAAAGACCCGGTTAGAGCAATGAATGTTCAACGTGCGCATGTTGCTTTCCAAGCGCAAAAAAATTCTGCTTCAAATGCTCAAGTGGTAACATCGAGACCAGTAATTGAAACGTCAGTTGTTGCACATTTGCAAGGTGGACAAGTCCTTTCGTTAAGTCAAAATCGATAACTAAAATGAGGACCCTAAAACCATATGTGGAGTAAGGGTTTTTTGTTTTTAATAAGCAATAGTTAGGGGGAGTACACTTGTCTTCCATCTTATACATAACAGCAAATCCAAATACAAAATCGAAATCATATAGTTTACAACTTGGTGAAGCATTCATTTGTGCATACGAAGCGACACATCCAATGGATCGGATTCAGCGCATTGATTTGTATAAACAAACGCCGCCAACAATCGATGAAGATGTGCTTGCGGCACGTGAACAGTTAATTCAAGGTGACCCGTTTCGAGATTTAAATTCCGTGCAACAACAAAAGTTATTTTTGTTGAATCAAGCGTCAGACCAATTTATTCAGGCAGATAAATGGGTTTTTGTTTCACCGATTTGGAATTGGGGAGTGCCGCCAATCATGAAGCAATACATTGATGCTGTAATGGCTCCGGATCGTGCATACAAGATAGGCCCTTCTGGTGTGGAAGGATTATTAAAAGGGAAAAAGGCCATGATCATCCAAACATCAAATGTTTCTGGTGTTTTTAATCAGGAAGGCGATGATTATAGTTATCTGTATTTGAAGTCTGTTTTGAATAAAATAGGTGTTCAAGATGTTGGGGATTTGTTGTTTGATCAATTTTTATCGGATCAACAGGAGATGAATGTTCGCTTTGAAGAATGGATTGTTGAAGTGGAACGACAAGCCATTGGATTTTGAATATGCATAAAAAAATATTGTGTTGTTTGGTTGAATAATTCCAATCAAACAACACATTTTTTGTTTAAATACCTAACACGAAATTGACTTCAACGATGATTCGGATGTAATATATAGATAAAACTAACGAATATCATTTATTTGTGTTAGTTTACATAACACAAATAGAACAAGGTATGTTAAAAATTGCTGGGGGGAATGTTATGTATCCTGTAGATAAAAAAATATATCGCCAGCAGCAGCCGATGGATGAAGCCTATCTATCAAACGGTGGTGTCAAGGAGTATTACCAGAAAATAATGAAATATTTTCATGATATGACGATTGATCAACGTAATAAACTCAAAGGAACTTGCGACAGACGTATGATGGAAGAAGGCGTAACCTTTACGTTGTATCGTCAAGAAGATCATGCTGCACTCGAACGCACAATTCCGTTTTGTCCAATACCGCGCGTTATCCCTGAACAAGAATGGAAAGTTCTCGAAAAAGGACTAATACAACGAATTCGCGCATTAAATCGGTTTATCTGGGATATCTATCATGAACAGAATATTGTTAAAGATGGAATTTTAAGTCGCAAAGATGTGTTATCAAATTGTTATTTTTCATTAGAAATGACAAAAATCCGAATGGCACACGACGCATATGTTGCCATTGCTGGAATTGATTTGATTCGTGATTCGAATGGTGATTATTTGGTGCTTGAAGATAATTTGCGAACACCTTCAGGATTTTCATATTTATATAAAAGTCGGGATTTAATGATGAGGCAAGCGTCGGATATTTTTTCGAAACATCCAGTCCGGGATTTGAACTCCAGTTTTAATTCATTTATTGATGTACTAAAAAGTTTAGATCCAGGTCAAAAATCGAATCCGGTCATTGCTTTACTGACACCTGGGCGATTCAATGCTGCATATTATGAACACGTGTATTTGGCACAGCAAATGGGGCTCGAACTTGTCGAAGGTCAAGATTTAATTCATATTGATCAGAAAATCTACATTAAACATACGCATGGATTGAAGAAAGTCGATGTCATTTACCGAAGGTTGGATGATGATTATATTGATCCATTATGTTTCAGATCTGACTCCTTGCTTGGCGTTCCAGGACTCATGAGCGCATTCCGCGCGGGAAATGTAATGATTACGAATGCACCGGGTACGGGGATTGCGGATGATAAGGCAATTTATCGTTTCGTCCCTAAATTTATTAAATATTATTTAAACGAAGAACCAATATTGAAAAATGTACCGACCTATGTAATGTCAAATCCTGAAGAACGTGAATTTGTACTGCAAAGGTTAGAACAAATGGTCGTCAAGGAAACATCACTTTCTGGGGGTTATGGGATGTTAATTGGACCAACAGCGTCAGAAGAAGAAGTGGAGTTATTCCGCAAAAAAATTATCAATGAACCTGAAAAATATATTGCACAACCTACCATTTCGCTAAGCACATCACCTACCATCGATAACGGGCAAATTGTACACCGGCATATCGATTTACGCGCTTTTGTTTTATCCGGAGGTGACCGAAATGTACACGTGATACCAGGCGGGTTGACACGTGTAGCGATGAAAGAAGGTTCTCTCGTCGTCAACTCCTCACAGGGTGGCGGCGTAAAAGATACATGGGTTTTGAACAATTAAGGGAATGTCTCGGAGGTGGGGTTTTATGTTAAATCGATTGGTCGAACATTTTTATTGGTTAGGAAGTTATATGGAACGTGCGGAGAATCAGACGAGATTGCTAAGGACATTTTATCAATTGCAATCAATGCCGAATCATCAAGGTGAATTTGTGAAACAGGTGTTGGCGAATATTGTGTTTGATCACCCGGTAAATGAACCTCCATGTTTGTATACGTCAGCAGGAATGCATGATTATTTCTTCAATTTACAAGTAACAAACTCACTTTATTTTTCAATTAAATGTGCAAGAACGAACTTGTTTGCCGTTCGACATCGCATGCCATCAGAAGTATGGGATATGTTGAACGGAGTGTATCTAGAAATGAGTACAACAACGATTTCTGATATTTTAGATCAAACGCCAGATCGCTATTTGCGTGAGTTGTCGCATAAGTTTCTAGCGATAAACGGGATGATTTGTCAACAAATGTTGCAAGATTCGGAATGGGAAATGTATGAAGTTGGCCGTACGATGGAACGAATTGAGAATGTGTTGCGTTTACATCGGATTATGCTAATTTCATGTGAAAATGAAAATTATGGAGAATGGTGCTGGCGAGGTATTTTGGATTCGATTGGATCGGTTGAGGCATATCGAAGTTCTTCGATGGATGGATTCCGCTTTGATTCAGTCGCATCATTTTTATTCCTAAATGAGAAATATCCAAAATCGGTGAATCGCTCCGTGACAAAGTTGGATCAACATTTGCGTAAGTTGTTATTAGAAGAATCAGATGTCTCATTTATGCAACCTCGCGGGATGCGAGTGATTGAACAGTTACGTGCTTTACTTGCTTTAGTTGAATTTGATGGAATCACAAAAGTAGAAGCGTTGCAATGGATCGATCAATTCAATTTGATTACGAATAAATTGAGTGCGGTGCTTCAACGTGATTGGGTTATTGAGGGGGTAGTTGCATGAAATTGGAAGTCCGGCACACCACAACGTATCGTTACGGAAATCCGGTCACCAATAGCATCAATGAAATCCGCCTGACACCACGTACGAATCGCTCACAATCATGTCATCATCATCGGTTGCTCGTCTATCCCAATGTCACTTTGTTTTCATTTGAAGATTATTTTGGGAACCGTGTACACTCATTTACATTACATCATCCGCATCATGAATTGGTCATCGAATCATCATTTACGATTTCCAAACGAGATCAAGTTACCCCGTCGTGGGAACCGTTTGTTTCGCTCGAAAAAGAATTAATTGCACGTAAAGAGACGGTATATCTTGATAAATATGCTGAATACTTGATTCCGACAAATCGCACAAAAATGTCAGAGTTGGTGCAATTATTTATTGATGAGCATGTCGATGTGATGGAATCAACTTCGATTTTTGAGTTTGCGAAGAATTTGTGTAAATTAATTCGTGATTCGTTTACCTATGATCCAGATGCGACGAATGTCAATACGACGTTGGAAGAGATGTTGACGCTAAAACGCGGGGTGTGCCAAGATTTTGCACATTTGATGATAACGATTAGCAGATTGAAAGGAATTCCGACTCGTTATATTAGCGGATATCATTTTGTTGGTGACTTAAACAAGGAAATGAAAGATTTTCAGCATGCATCACATGCGTGGGTAGAAATGCATATCCCTGGAAGAGGTTGGTTAGGGATTGATCCGACGAATGACACGATTGCCAACTGGCGCTATATCAAACTGGCACACGGTAGAGATTACAATGATATCGTACCTGTAAAAGGTGTTTATACTGGGACACCATTGCATGAAATGGATGTACATGTAGATGTACGATTGCTTGATGAGGCATAAAAAATCGAAAGTACACATAAAATGACCTTTGAACGCGTTGTTTAAAGGTCATTTTTATTTTTAAAATAAACTATACACGATTGATATAATTGTATAGGGAATGTATAATATCTATATGACTGACTGGTCAGTCACACCAACTATTTTATGGAGGTCATGAATTCTATGAATGGAATTACTCGTTTTAGCTTAAAGAATCCATTTGCTGTAATGATTTTGGCTGCATTAATGGTCATGTTAGGGGTCAATTCTTTCACATCATTAAAGGTTGATTTGCTTCCGAATATCGAATTCCCACAAATGACGATTCAGTCGGTATATCCTGGTGCGTCGCCGACGGATGTCAATGAGAAAGTGACAACCCCACTTGAGAAGAAATTGAAAGAGATTTCAGGCATTGAGAAGTTAACGAGTCAATCATTTGACAGTATTTCAATTGTCAGTTTATCTTTTCCGCTCGGGTCGGATATGGATGACATTGAACGAAAAGTAAATGATGTATTAAAAACTACGGCATTGCCGGATACAGTGAAACCAGAAATCAAACGATTTTCATTTGGTGCGTTTCCGATCATGCAAGTGGCGATGTTTGCCAAAGGTAAAGTTAACTTAAACCAATTGGTTGAAGATCAATTGAAACCAGAATTGGAACGAATTCCTGGCGTTGCGAGTGTTGCATTTGGTGGTACCCGTGATGAGCTCATGGAAATTATCGTAGATAATGAAAAAGCGAAAAAAGCTTCGGTTACACTCAGCTCGATTCAGCAAAAAATCAATGGATTACAAATGTCCTTTCCAGCTGGAACAGTTACTCAAGACAGTGTGACTGTACCGGTGCGAGTTGATTTGAAATTAAAAACAATGGAACAGTTAAAAGCATTGCGTTTCCAAGTTCCGCAATCACCCAAACCACAAACCTTTAATTCAGCTGCAATGTCTGGGGCTGGGGCTGGGGCGATGCCAAGTGCGGGCGGTGCTGCAGGTGGTGCGAACGGGTTCGGTGGGGCAACTGCAGGAACTGGTGCAGGTGCAGGATTCAATATGACTGCGATGTTCCAAGCACAGCCAACCTCGAAGCCAGTGTATATGAGCGTTGGTGAGATGACGGAAATCAATCAAATCTCAGAAAAACGTGAATCCACACGATATGATGCAAAAGAAGCATTATCCTTGACGATCACGAAAAAACAAGATTCGAATACCGTTGAATTGGCGAAAAAAGTGAATGATGTGTTCGCGAAATACAATGATAAAGTTGATACGTATAAAGTATTTGATCAATCACAAGGAATTGAAAAATCAGTAAATAGTTTACGTAATGAAGGGTTGTTTGGTGCGTTATTCGCATCACTTGCAGTATTACTCTTTTTACGTCGTTTCGTGGCAACGATTATTGCAATTTTATCGATTCCATTATCATTGCTAGTAGCAAGTATTTTTCTAGCTAATTATGGCATTACATTAAATATCATGACACTTGGTGGGATGGCGATTGCGGTCGGTCGGGTCGTTGATGACTCGATTGTCGTAATCGAAAATATATTCCGTCGATTTAGCAAAATGGAAGGTGAATTTGACCGTCGTGCATTGACAATGGATGCAACGAAAGAAATGTTAAAAGCGATAACTGCATCCACGGTAACAACCATTGTTGTATTTTTGCCGATCGGTTTGGTTGGTGGAATTACAGGAGAATTCTTCTTGCCATTCGCATTGACGGTAGTATTCTCACTTGTTGCGTCCTTGATCGTAGCATTGACAATTGTTCCGGTGCTTTCATATTTCACGTTCCGTAAAGTGGTGCATGAAGAGAAAGAGTCTGCGGTACAACGAATCTATGGTAATTTAATTGCGTGGTCGTTAAATCATAAATGGGTCATTATTTTGGCTTCGATTGTGATTTTGATTTCATCGTTCGTTCCAATCGGATTAGGCAAAATCGGTGCGGTCTTTATTCAAAATGAAAAGCAAAAACTTATTACCGTTTCCATGACGTTACCTGCATCTACAAAATTAGATCGCACGAATGAAGTCTCCAAAAAAATCGAATCATTCTTGATCAAACGGAATACGGTGGAACACGTACTTACGGGAGTTGGTAGCCGTGACTTCCGAACGGGTCTGAAAAATACGAACGTCGCTCAATATTTTGTTACTTTAAAAGAAACAGCAGATGTAAAAGCAGAAATTGACGCATTACAAGGTAAAATATCTGGTCTAGCTGAAAAAGAAGACAAAGCTGCAAAAGTTAGTGTGGCAGAAGTCTCTTCCAGTGGACCTCCAAGTAACAACAATGTCGATATCGACTTATATTCACAAGATGTTGCGTCGCTTGAAAAAGCAGCAGGTTTAATCGAAGTGGAAATGAAGAAAGATACGCGTCTTCGTTATGTAACAAACAATTTCCAAGAAACGCAAAAACAATGGCAAGTAGTGATTGATCCTGTCAAAGCTGACGAAAAAGGTGTGTCAGGGTTTGCGGTGCTATCACTCGTATCCGATAAAACACGACCAATAGACATGGGGAAACTAACACTTGATGGCGTTGAACGTAACGTACAACTTCGTTACAAAGATGATGTGAACAAAAAAGAAGAACTTGAAGATTTGAAAGTGTTCAGCAGCAGCGGTCTAATTAAATTGACAGAGGTAGCAGAAGTATCTGAAGTTGATACAGTAACTTCGATTCAAAAATTAGACGGTAAAATTTATGCGCGAGTTTCCGCACAAATCGAAGGAAATAATGTACTTGCAACGTCGACAGAAGTGACGAAAAATATGCAAAATGTAAAATTACCGGATGGCGTTACGATGAATACGGGTAGTGGTTCCGATCAAACGACGAAAACGTTTATCGATCTTGGTATTGCGGTTCTTATTGCCATTGGACTCGTGTATATCGTCATGTTGATCACATTTGGAAAAGCACGTATTCCATTAATCATTTTGATTTCACTCTTGTTCGTTCCGATCGGAAGTTTGTACGGATTGTGGATCGTTAATGAACCATTCTCATTATCAGTTGGTATTGGATTACTCATGTTAGTCGGTATCGTCGTTACCAATGCGATCGTATATGTCGATCGTGTTGGGCAAAATCGTGATGGTGGCATGGCGATTCGAGAATCACTAATTGAAGCGGGAAAAACACGTCTTCGTCCAATTGTGATGACGGCATTTGCAACAGTTTGTGCATTGATTCCGCTCGCGATGACGCAAAGTGAGGGGAATTTGATCTCAAAAGGCTTGGCGGTTGCCGTGATTGGTGGATTGACGACATCAACATTACTCACGCTGATTATTGTTCCAGTATTTTATGAAATTTTCCACTTCATCCAAGTTCGACGTGAGTTGAGTAAAGGATGAGCGCAAAAAGCGATGATAAAGAAATTTTGATTTTGGAAGCGGCGCTCCGAATATTTAGCGAAAAAGGATATGCGCAAACCCGTTTATCCGACGTCGCTGATGAAGTCGGCGTGGCAAAAGGAACATTGTATCTTTATTTTTCGAGTAAAGAAGATTTGTTTCGCGCTGCAATTATACGCGAACTTCATCTTGGGGAAGCTGATGTGGAACAAATTGCGAATCGATCCGAGTTACTACCTCACGAACGTCTGGCAGCAATTTGTGAAAATCATTTGAATTATTTTGCAGCACGTCGTACGTGGAGAATTTGGATTACCGATCGCTTTGAACATGATCAAAAGCTTTCAGAAGAGATGCAAGATTTTATGCAACGTTACATGCAGCGAATTGAACGGATCATGGAAGAAGAGCAAGTAGAAAATGTTCGCATCGCTACGCTCGCATTCATGGGGATACTCGATTCATTCCGGAACGAATTGATGATGCAAAAGCAAATTGTAGATATGCATCAGCATATTCAGGAACGTGTAAATTTTGTTCGAAGTTGGTTTCATCGTCCAAATAACATTTAATTGAAGAATTGTAATTGAGCAAATAGTCATTCTCGACTATTTGCTTTTTTATTTGTAAAATTTAAATTTTTGAGTAGGAATTTATGTTCCTGTCGCGAAAGTAAACGATAGATATGGAATGAGGTGTTACGCAGATGGCAGTTGAACAAATCACGATGTTATACGATGGGAAAATTCTCAAGGGTAATATGCTGACGTATCGTGAAGAATATGTTGAAGCGACCGTAGAAGAAACCGTGACATTAATTGTAGGCGATCATATACAAATGTTTTATAAAGGCCGTTCTTATGATATGCGTATTTTGCAATCTCGTCCGCATTGGGTCGCGCTTTTTCCTGCGACATCTGAATTGTTTCAATTAACATCCAAACGTGTCACGGAAGACGATCGGAGAAAAACACACCGTTTTAATTTTGAAAGTATTGCAGTTATCTTTGATGGACAACGTCATGTGTTTGCGAATACGGTAGATATTAGTAGGGGCGGACTAGGGATTGTGCTCTCCAATTCTGTGATCAGTACGAATAAATTCAAAATGAACATAAATATGAACTACCAAGCAAGTTTAGGTTGTTCGGAAGAATGGATCAGTTTTCAATTTGTTGTGCGAAATGTGATGGAAACGCAACATGGACTCCGCTACGGTACTGAAATTTTACACATTGGCGAAAAAGAATTAAATAACATGCGTTATTATATTGTATCTACTCAACTTCAAGCATAAATCATCGGGGGAGATTACCATGCGTCAATTGAATGAACATCCGATGGAATTAAATTTGCGATTGGTAACCTATCGTCAAAAACCGTTGCAAGAACAGGCCTCGGTTCCAGTATTAATGATTGGATTAAGTGCCGAATTTGCGATGTTTTGCTCCGATGTGAAATTTCCGTCAGATGCGAATTATGGGTTTGATTCAAGTTTTTCATTGATAGGGGAAGAATTAGTCGTACCGGCTACCGTGGATTCGCGAAAACAACTTCCAAATGGATTATTTGAATATCGTTTGAGTTTTCAGTTTAAGGAACAGGAACAATTTATGTCAATGTATCGATTAACAGCCGATTTAGAAAAACATTTGAAATCCGATCCCAATTATTCTAACTTTAAAAATATGGCGATTTGGGAGTTATGGATGAAACGTCAAAATCCTGCACAGTCGTTAACATAACGAAACGCGAACTTCCGAAGGTGGACTTCGAAGTTCGCGTTTTTTTGTCACAAATATGGATTGAACTGTCTTAATTTTTCACTGCAATGATCGCATTATTCATTTTTACTAAAGTAGCGTGTAACGATTTTGTGATCAGTTGTGCAGGTACATACAAAGAACCGTTATTCATTGTGATCGAACGTTTTAAATATTGTTTTTCACCATCAACATAGATTACGTTGCTTTTCGGCTTGAATTTAACAACATAACCATTTGTAGCTAATGAATATTGTTTTTCTTTTTTGGAGAACGATAATTTCAAATTCAATGGTTGAAGTATATCTTTAAGTTTTACAATTTCTTCGTCAGCTACTGGTAAGCGCATTTGTGATGGCATGCCTGAAAGGTAACCGATGAGTCCGCCTTTTTGATCCGTACGCGATGTAATCGCTAATTTTAATGCGGAAGGTACGGTCGTGTTTTCTGCAAGATCACCTGGATGTTGTGTGTTCGCCATGATGTAACTAAATCCATTCAAGTTATCAACCATTTGCAAACCAGTGACTTCTCCGCCAGCCGGTGCAGATAAAATACGAACCATTTCTTTTGTGTCTACATTATATGCCCACAAGAAATTGTTTAAGTGCATCCCGCTATCTTCACCGATAAACAAATAACGTAAGGTTTCAGAATAGGATAGATTGTCTGGATTTGCAATTTTATTAACAACAGCGGTATTACCAACGGAATCCGCAGTGGCTAAATCTTCACCGAGTACAATGGCTTTTATATCGGTTTGCACATATTCACTTGAAATATCTTGAGCGTTGTTATCTTTTTGACCACCATTTAATGACAATTCATACACAGCACCAGCTTTGATACGCGGAAGTTTAATATCATCTTTTGGTGCTGCAGCATCTGCAAGCATTGCTTTATCAATTGCGGAAATTGCGATGTATGATTTTTTATCTTTTGCATTAAATGTAACGCCTTCAAATTTGTTAAACTCCGTCGTTGCGCCAACAATGGCTGCATAACGGCGAGATTCTAAGAATGCCGCTGCTTTTTCCATCCCTGTTTTTACTTTTAACCACTCATCTTTTGCAGTTGGATACGTTCTGATTTTCGTGAAACCAGGAGTATCTACTGATGCAGTTTCGAAAATTTTGCTAAATGTAGTGCTTAGTGCGAGGTCGCGAATTTCAGCATCATTCGCATGTCCTAATTTAATCCAAGATAGCGTAGCTTCTCCGCCGTTTTTGTCGGACGTTTGATTCCATTTTGCAGCATAGAGTGTACCTTCCGTCAAATCCATCGGACGGTCTGCGATGTACATGAACATTGCTGTATTCCCACCGTCATCACCAAAATATACCGTACGATTGTCGGGCATTACACTTGCAAGCTCATTTGATTTTCGACCCATGCTAAAATGTTTTACGGCAGTTGTTTTTTGGTTCGCATCTACAGTGATTTCGCTAATATAACCGACGATATACGGATTTGGTTTTACATCTTTTCCAAAATACAAATTGGAATAGGAAGTTAACGATTTATCTTTTGGTGTGGCACTTTCATTATCGCGTGCATCCGGTTCATACTCTTCACTGCTCAAATGTGTGTTCCAAGGTGATAATGAACCTGCGCAAGGAATCCAAACCCCATAGGCAGGTGACATATCAACTTTTTTCCAGGATAATGCGTTTAATTCACCACTGTTAACGTTTTGATCGATGTTTGAGTAGCCGATACTTGCAGGTGTATTGCCGTAAGCAGACGTGCCTTTATTGTTTAATGTTGTATATTCGTAATGTGTAATGAGATTGAGTGAATTGCCGCCAGTACTTGTTGGAGCTGATCCATTTACATAGAATAACGTATTCGCATCGGGTCCATCGGAAATATAATCGGACACCTTTGCCGGATCGGTTGTATCTTGGATCGGATTTCCTTTCGCGTCAATGACTGCGCCAGGTGTTTGTCCTTTTGATGTTTCGTTTGATTTGAATAATGTTTTGTACGTAAGTGGGAATCCTTGTACATCCCCGTTGCTATAAGTAACCTCTACGATCGATTTGGAGTATGCTCCCAAACGTTCTGCCAAGCTTTCTGGGGCCGGTTGTCCATAAATTTTCACAGATTTCATTGTGATTGCTGCAGGTGCAGCGGGAGCAGGGGAAATTAACATTGGTGCTGCAGTTGCCGCGGAGGTTCCGAGCATTGAGGTAACGAGTGCGGTACTAAGTACCATAAGTAACTTGTTGTTCATGTTTCAATCTCCTTTTTATCTTGTCATTGTTCAACATAAGGATAAAAAATGAACTTCATCTGAAAACATGTGAAGTATTAAACGTATAATAAATTTTTAGTTATTTATTAAATTTGTAAAATTGCACCGAGTCTAGGCTGGGTGTACAGTTAGGTGGACGTTGAAAACGTAGTCGGAGGAAATGATATGCAAGTTTCGTTTTTGAAAAGAGTACTACAATTATTTGTGCCATATCGCATTCGATTTCTATGGATTTTTACGTTTGCGTTGGTTTCTGCAAGCATTTCAGCGATGCCGCCACTTTTGATGAAGTGGATGGTGGATGATGCGTTTGCGTCGAAAAACATATCGATTTGGTTGTGGTCAGTAATTGGTTTGGCAATTTTACCTTTGATTTCAGGATTATTAGGCATTTGGCAAAATCATTGGAACAATCAAGTTGCACTAGGGATCATGCAAAAATTACGCACGATGATGTTTGATCGATTGCAAAAGCAGTCTATTTTGTTTTTTACAAATGCTCGTAGCGGTGAAGTTGCATCGCGGATGTCTACAGATGTCGAAGCGGTACAAGATGTGTTGAACAAATTAGTGATGAACGGTTTGATGCAGTCACTGATTTTGATTAGTAGCGCAGTTGTACTACTTTGGATGGATGCGGGATTGGCGATCATTGCACTGATTGGATTGCCACTACTCATTTGGCCGATGAAAAAAGTAGGGAATATGCGTAAAGGGATTAAATCACGTGCGCAAAAAGAGAAAGCTGAATTGTCTGCGATGATGAACGAGTGGTTTGGGGTTTCTGGTGTGTTAACTACGCGTTCACTCGGACTTGAATCCATTCATAAGGCTAAATTTGAAACCTTAAACGAGTCCATTCACACGAATGAATTAGCATTGCAATGGATTGGTCGCTGGTTTTTTATGACGATGATGACGATGGGTCCTTTAGGTGCAGCTTTGATTTATGCCTATGGTGGATGGGGCGTCATGATGGATCGTTTGAGTGTCGGCGAGTTGATTGCGTTTGCCGCATATATGTCGAGGTTGTATGCACCGGTATCGCAGTTGATGAATTTACACGTCGAATGGACGACTGGAAAGGCAGTGTTTGAACGGCTATTCGCGTACATTGATTTGCCCGACGGATTAGCCGATTCAAACGGAGGAGATTTTAATTTCAAGAATCAATCTTCGAGAGATCTTATTGTTTCAGGAGTGAAGTTTCAATATCAACAAAACGCGTTACTCGAGGACATTCATCTGAGGATTCGAGCGGATGAACAAGTTGCCATTGTGGGAACAAGTGGTGCAGGGAAATCAACATTATTGACGATTTTGGCAAGATTAGTTGAACCGCTTGAGGGCAAGATTACACTTGGCGGATTTGACCTCAAAGCAATTCCAATTGATGAATTAAGAAAACAAATTATATTTGTTGCACAAGAAAGTTTTTTGTTTTATGGAACTCTCTCGGAAAATTTACGACTTGCCGTTCCAACTGCTTCGGATGCGGAACTTGAAGAAGTGCTAGAACTGGTTGCGTTACTTGATTTAGTTCAGTCACTTCCGGAAAGACTGCATACGAAAGTCGGGGAACGCGGATACCGAATGAGCGGGGGCGAGCGGCAACGCGTCGCGCTTGCAAGAGCACTTTTAAGAAATCCTGCAGTGTTGCTGTTGGATGAGGCGACATCACATTTGGATTCAATCACCGAAGCACACATCATCGAAAGGATTAGTAAATGGAGACGTGGGAAGATGACGATTTGGGTGGCACATCGACTGTCTACCATTCGTGCGGCCAATCAAATCCACGTGATGGAGTACGGTAGGATCGTTGAGTCGGGAACACATGAGCAATTGATGGAAAAGGACGGTGCATATGCTGAACTCGTCAAAAAACAAGTGCTCAGCGATCAAGAGGAGAAGTGAATTTGACTTTTAATCACCTGAGAAGTACAGTAAATGAAAATCAAATCAATTTTTGTCACTAGGGGAGCTATAGAATAGCTGAGACTGGACGTCGTCGTCCTAAACCCTTCGAACCTGATCTGGGTGATTCCAGCGGAGGGAAGTGCTTACTCGTAATCAATTACGATCAGCCACCCTTCAACTTGGGTGGCTTTTTTAGTGTGTCGGAGGTGGGTAGATGGCTTTAGTTTCAATGAAAGATGTATCTTTTGCATTTTCTGATCAATTGCCAGTCATGGAAAAATTGTCGATAGACATTCAAGAAGGTGAAGTTGTCGCTTTAGTTGGTCCAAGTGGTAGCGGGAAAAGTACCTTGTTTCGAATACTGAGCGGATTGCTCGAATCGGATTCTGGTCATGTCTTTTGGAATGATCAGGTAAAAAATGCAGCGGAACGTCTTGGGAATGTAAGTTATGTACCACAGCAACCACAATTGTTGCCATGGCGGAACACCGCAGAAAATGCTTCGATATCGCTTGAAATTGCAGGAATGAGCCGCAAAAAAGCAGTTCAAACCGTGTTGCCTCTTTTGCAACGATTTGGATTACACGATTTTGCGAATGCACTTCCGCCGCAATTATCTGGAGGAATGCGTCAGCGCGTATCTTTAATGCGTGCGATGTTACATCCGGCGCCGCTACTGTTGATGGATGAGCCATTTAGCGCGCTCGATTCGTTAACGAGAATGGACATGCATGATTGGCTACTCGAACTTTGGGAAACCGAGGCGCGTACCGTTTTATTAATTACACATGATATCGATGAGGCGATATTACTTGCGGATCGAATTTTGCTTGTTGCGGAAATTCCGATGAGGACATTGATTGAGATACCTGTTCCTTTTAAGCGTCCTAGGCGTTCTTCGATCGAATGGACCGAACCGTTCATGCAGCTTAAGAGAGACATCCTTGCACATCTTGGGCACCGCGTAGAACTTGCTCGAAGTACTGCGGAGGTGCAGCTATGATGCTAATCTGGAGACGGTATGGATTATCAATTTTGTTTTTTTTATTAATGATCATGGGTTGGCAAGTTTCGGTTACAACGCTTAAAGTTCCG
Organism: Paenibacillaceae bacterium; assembly: GCA_947460235.1. Taxonomy (GTDB): domain Bacteria; phylum Bacillota; class Bacilli; order Paenibacillales; family CANHGK01; genus CANHGK01. The sequence goes on from CANHGK010000007.1 coordinate 31,966, forward strand.
TTTTACATTTTGCCTTCACCGCTACGGATCATGGAAGCACTAATCGAAAAGTGGTCGATATTTCCTCGTCATATCGGAATGACGTTACTTGAAACGTTGCTTGGTTTGGGTATTGCAATCGGACTAGGAATCCTATTTGCTGTATGGATTCATTTTTCGTCATTCATATCCAAAGTGTTATTTCCGCTCTTGATTGCGAGTCAAGCAATTCCGCTAATTACGATTTCACCGGTTCTCAATGTGTGGTTTGGGTACTCGATTTGGAGTAAAGTGACCATAGTTGTCATTTGGACCTTTTTTCCGATTACGGTGACATTGGTGCAAGGACTTCGGTCGGTTGATCCTGCGCTATTGGATGTCCTGCGTACGATGCGGGCGACGAGATGGCAATTATTTCGAATGGTGGAATGGCCATCGTCTTTGCCAAGTTTATTTGCGGGTCTCAAAATGGCTGCACTCTTCAGTGTTGTTGGGGCGACAGTTGGCGAATGGCTCGGTTCGGAATATGGGCTCGGTGTTTTGACGCGCCGCGCGTCGAGTTCGATGCAAACTGATTTATTATTTGCAGGTTCATTTGTGTTGATGGCATTAGGCTTACTATTGTTTTTAGGTGTCAAATGGTGGGAACATCATGTTTTATTTTGGAAAAAATCAGATCAGAATCTAAAGGAGTAATATGAATATGAGTGGATGGATGAAAAAACTGGCGGCAGGTGTCGTAGCAATCTTGATGCTTGGAGTAACGGCATGTTCACAAACACCTGCAACAACATTAACAAAAGAAGATAAACCGTTACAACCATTTACCGTGATGTTGGATTGGTACCCGAATTCGGTACACACATTTTTATATGTTGCTAAAGAAAAAGGATATTTTAAGGAAGCAGGACTTGATGTCACATTGCAACCACCTTCCGATGCAAATGACCCGGTTAAATTGGTTGCAGCGGGTCAAGCAGATGTCGCTCTAAGTTATATGCGCCAAGTTGTGATTTCACGTGCACAGCAAATTCCAGTTGTATCGCTTGCAGCGATCGTTCGTCATCCGCTAAATCAGTTGATGGTTCGTGCAGATGTGGGTGTGAATTCGCCAAAAGATTTGGTTGGAAAAACGATCGGGTATGCGTCAAGCGATTTAGATGTTTCACTTGTGAAAACCATGATTACAAGCGATGGTGGTGATCCTGAAGCTGTAAAGTTTGTCGATGTCGGATACGACCTTATTCCAGCGATGTTAACCAAGAAAGTGGATGGGATTATCGGCGGATATATCAATCATGAAAAATTATTAATTGAAAAATCAGGAATGGCGTTAAAAACATTTTCGCCGAGTGCATATGCTGCGCCAAATCAATATGAATTAGTGCTAATTACTGGAGAGAAAACGGTCAAAGAAAAAGAATCACAAATCAGAGCCTTTTGGGCTGCTTGCCAAAAAGCGCAAGCAGAAGTTACCGCTGATCCAGACAAGGCACTACAAACATTGCTAACCGCACAAATGAAAGAATTCCCACTAGATGAGTCTGTCGAAAAACAAGGATTACAAATGTTACTACCGATGATGAATGGAGAAAATGTAACTTTCGGCGCTCAAGAAGAGTCTGAATGGAAAACGTTAATTGACTGGATGGTTGCAAACAAACACATCGAAGCACCAATCAAAGCATCCGATATGTTTCGAAACTTGTGAGGCGATATGGAGCAGTTCGTCCCCGAATAGACGGGATGAACTGCTTTTTCATTCTAAAAAAGAGGGTTCCGTCGCTAAATCGTCACATCAAAATGCTTTTCAATCCTGTGCAAACGTTTTATAATTGGAATTATTCAAGAATTGTGGAGGTACGCATATGTGTGGCATTGTAGGATACATTGGATACCGTGATACGGTACCTGTTTTATTAAATGGATTACGTCGTTTAGAATATCGTGGATATGATTCTGCGGGAATCGCCGTTTGGAATGAACAACAAATTGATGTTCGTAAAGCACAAGGTAGACTTGCGAATTTGGAGTCTTTGATTGAAGTTTCGCCTGTTGAAGCTACGATTGGGATTGGACATACGCGTTGGGCGACGCACGGAAAACCATCACACATAAACTCGCACCCACATACTGATGTCCATCGAACGTTCTCTATCGTGCACAATGGTATTATCGAAAATTATTTACAATTAAAAGATGAATTAACTGCCAAAGGCTACGTGTTCGTCTCTGAAACGGATACGGAAGTCATTTCGCATTTGCTTGCAGACTGCTACACGGAGTCTGTATTTGATGCCGTTCAGAAGGCCACGAAAAGAATGCGCGGCGCTTTTGCACTTGCAGTACTAAGTATTTATGAACCGGATCGTCTCTATGCGGTTCGTTACGCAAGCCCGCTGATCGTAGGCATAGGCGTAGGAGAACAATTTATTGCTTCAGATATTCCAGCCATTTTGGAATATACACGTGATGTAATCATTTTGAATGATGGCGAAGTTGCGATTTTGACGCGTGATGGAGTTGAGGTAAGAACATTCGAAGGACAAGCAGTGGATTGTAATTTATTAAAAGTAGACTGGGATGTAAGTACTGCCGAAAAAGGCGGATATGAGCATTTTATGCTGAAAGAAATTCATGAACAACCTTCTGCACTTCGTAAAACATTAACTGGACGAATTGAAACAGATTACCACCGCATTAAACTAGACGATCTCGGAATGAAAGTGAACGATGTCAAAAATATCGAGCGTATCCATATTGTCGCTTGTGGCACCGCATTTCACGCTGGATTAATCGGTAAAACGGTATTAGAGCGGTTGCTACGCGTTCCGGTTCAAACGGAGATTGCTTCCGAATACCGTTATGCCAATCCGATCATCACTGCAAATACGTTAGTCATCGTGGTCAGTCAATCTGGCGAAACAGCAGATACCCTTGCTGCACTTCGTGAAGCGAAGAGACAAGGTGCAAACGTATTGGCAATTACGAACGTCGTCGGAAGTTCCGTTGCGCGCGAAGCAGATCATGTATTTTTAACATGGGCGGGTCCAGAAATTGCAGTTGCATCGACCAAAGCATATACAACCCAATTACTCGGTTTTTACTTGATTTCATTGTATTTTGCACAACTACGCGGCGCATTGTCGAGCATTCAAATCGGTGATTACATTGCGGCGTTGCAACAAATCCCAGATCAAGTGGAACATATTTTGGAATCGTTTGAGTCTTTTATTTCGTATGCGAAACAATTGAATGAGAAAAACAATTTGTTTTTTATCGGTCGAGGAACAGATTACGGAGTATGTTTGGAAGGTTCGCTAAAACTAAAAGAAATCTCATACATTCATTCCGAAGCATATGCTGCCGGTGAATTGAAGCATGGCACGCTGGCATTAATCGAAGAAGGTACGCCAGTTGTCGCACTTTTGACGCAAGATGACTTGTTCGAAAAAACATTAAGCAACATCAAGGAAGTGAAGGCGCGTGGTGCGAATGTGCTAGCAATTGCCAATGCGGATCATGCCTCTTTACGCGATGCAAGTGATGCGCAATTTTTCATTCCTCAGACGAATGCATTGTTCCACGCGATCACAGCAGTCATTCCAATGCAATTAATTGCATATTATGCGGCTTGGTTAAAAGGTCATGATGTCGACAAGCCGCGAAATCTTGCCAAAAGTGTTACGGTAGAATAATGAAGAGAATCAACTAAAAAGTGGTATTGCCTAGCACGGTCCAACATCGTTTGGACTGTGTTTTTTTTGAAAAGATATGATACAATTAAAGTAAGCAAATGTGCTGTAGTTCCTTGAAAATCATTGATTTTTCTAGGTATTGCGGCTTTTTTTGTACGTTACTCGTGAGGAGGGGAGATTATGGAAATCATCAGGGAAGGTAACTCCATCGATGAAGCGATTCAATCCGTGCTACTCGAAAAAGGTTGGTCAAAAGAACAAGTACAAGTCGAAACGTTACAAGAATCAAAAGCGAGTTTTTTTAAACGCCAAAAAGCCATTGTAAAAGTCATTCATCTTGATTTACTACTTGAAAAATTGACTGAATATTCTGAATCAGAGACAAAGAAAATCGTGGTTTTTGATGGCAAGCGAATGCTGGTCATGCCACCAAACCGTTATGATTTATATCAATTTAATCCCCCAAAACGATTCAAAGTGATGATCGAAGATCACGAAGTAACAGCGCAACAATCATTTTTGCCAGAGGAGAAAATTGAAGTACAAGTACCATCGTTTGAAGACCAACTAGAGTTCATCATCTCAGAAAATAAAATGGAGTGTACTTTGCGCTTCAAAAATGAAAGCGGTTTCTCAATCATTCCAATCGTGAAAACAACGGAGAAACAATTTAATTTGTATTTTGACGAATTGCGAATTTCGCATGCTGAATGGACGGTACAGCGTGTTGTTGAGAAAATGAAAGAATTAAACATCGTGTATGGTGTTGATGAACAAGCAATCAATTTGTGGTTGGATCAACCTGAAAAATGGTCAGAAGGAATCATTGCAGCACGCGGCAAAAATCGAGTGGACGGAATCCCAACACATTATGAACTCCTTTTCAAAAAAAGAAATCCTATCGCCAAAGCGAAAGCGGATTCCAAAGAATCAATCGATTATTATGGATTTTCGCCAATTCAAACTGCAAAAGTCGGAGACGAATTAATCCTTGTGACGCCACCAACGTCCGGTGAAAATGGGTACAACGTACTAGGTGTAGTTGATGAAGCGATTCCAGGCGCAAATAACCCTTTAATCCTAGGGGATAACGTGCATATGGCGCCAGATGGCGTAACGGTCATAGCCGATCTTGAAGGACTTGTGGATCATGTCGATAATAAAATTGCGATGTCACCACTATTCACAGTGAACGGAGATGTTGGTCTCAATACTGGAAGTATACGGTTTGCCGGGAGTATCGTCGTGAATGGTAGTGTTCTAGATGGCATGATTGTCGAAGCGACTGATAATGTGCACATTACTGGATCGGTTAGTGAATCAACGATTCGAGCCGGGAAAAATGTTGAGATACAAGGAAATGTCTTGATGAGTCGTATATACACTGGAACGCAAAATGTCAACGGGATGAAACAATTACTCTGGATACGGCATATGAACGAACATTTGCAAACTGCGCTTATTGAAAGAGGACATGTTAAAGATAGTAATGTTAAACATCAAACACATGGACCACATGGTAGTCACTCTGCAATTGAACAGAAACATTTATTCGTCCTAAAATGGTTTCAAGAAGGACAAACCATTGTAAAATGGGACAGCAAAGAAGATCATGTTGTTCGGCTCAAAGATTGGATGGACCGTGCAAAAATGGCGTTTCTTGGTCGGGCGGAAAGCGCGCATGCGATGGAGAAAATGGAAGAGTGGTTGTTCGACGAGGGGGCAGCATTGGAGTTGATTTGGTTGCAACATTTGGACGAACCACATGATGCCAAAGTGTTTAATTCGCATATGTCGACGATTTTATCTACTGGAACCGTTCAAGTGATCGGAAAAAGCAGCTATATTTCCACGCTTGTTGCCGGTGATCGTGTTATTGTTTTTGAAGGTGAAGGTTTTGTGCGAGGTGGAATGGTACTTGCGGGGAATGCGATTTTAGTCAAAAACTTAGGTAGCCCTTCTGGTGCGCATACGCGTTGTAAAGTGCTTCATGATGACGGTACGATCGGCATGGATACTGGATATCCAGGGGTGTTTGCATGGGTAGGACACCATCGCACCATATTGAATTCAGTGATGAAACGCTGTTTAATATCTTTTGATCATGAGAAAAACACCATTGCTTTTGGTGTATTAAAAGATAAGCCGAAAGGAAAATGATGTTAAATCTAGCTGATTTGAAAAAAGAACTGAGACATGATAACTGTCTCAGTTCTTTTTTATATATTTATAGATATTGGAAGGTAAAATTGTCAGAAAAATCGAATTGTATCTAGGTTCATAATTTACTCGTATTGGGGGAACAAGGTAATGATTGCCAAATTGTTTTTGAAATCCCGTAAGTGGACATCAATCAGTCTTGTGATGATGTTGATTGTCCAAATCATGGCAGCATGGATTACATCAGTGGCAGCATTTGCAGTTACATCTTCAATTAGTATGGCGAGCTTTACGGAACAACCAGGAGGTAAGGCTGCTTGGACAATTCCAGGTGATTTTAACAGCTGGGACAAGACAGCTGGGTTCAAATTGAAACATTTAGCAAATGGTGATTTTTATGGTTATTCTGCTAATTTAACGGCTGGAACTTATGGATTCAAATTCGTGTTAAATGACGATTGGAATCAATCCATTGGTGATGGCGCAAACAATTTTAGTTTGACATTAGCGAACGATGGGATTGTAAATTTCTACATCAAGGGGAATTCAACGGGGGATGCACAAATCCGCGTTGAAGGAGCAACAGTGGCGGGGATTACTTCTTATTCACCTACTAGAGATTCATCCAATTGGCCTCGCCTGGTCGGTAGTACAGCTGGTTTACTTGGTGTAACAGCTGATGGTGGTTGGTCACCGAGTACATCTGATTTATATTTCATAGATTATAATTTTGATAACACAGTATATATGCTTCAACGAGATTTATCTGTTGGATCATCAGACGCAAAGGTCGTTTTTGGCTCGAGTTGGAGTGATCCGAACTATGGGGTTGGAAGTGGTAATTTAACAGTTGACGTAACCGATGCTGCAGTACCGGTTGTGTTGAAAATTGATGCGTCTGCGCAGACACCGGAATTGTCACAAGTAACATCTCCTACACAAAATGTTGTTGGCGTTGATATGACTAGTTTTCCAGTACAACCGGGCGGGATTGCTACATGGACGATTCCAGGAGATTTTAACAGTTGGGATAAAACAGATGGATTCAAATTGAAACATTTATCAAATGGTGATTTTTATGGATATTCTGCTGATTTGAAAGCTGGAACTTATGGATTCAAGTTTGTTTTAAATGATGATTGGAATCAATCGATTGGTAATGGTTCAAATAACTTTAGTTTGACATTAGCGAATGATGGAATTGTGAATTTCTACATTAAGGGTAATACAACGGGTAATGCAGTAATCCGAGTTGAAGGAACGACGGTAGCAGGGATTACTTCGTATACACAAGCTCGAAATTTGTCAAATTGGCCTCGACTTGTTGGGGGAACTGCAGGATTACTAGGTGTAACAGCAGATGGTGGCTGGTCACCAAGTACGTCTGATTTGTATTTTGTCGATTATAATTTTGATGGTTCAGTATATTATTTACAGCGTAATTTGCCAGTGGGTTCCTCAGATGCAAAGGTTGTATTTGGTTCGAGTTGGAGTGACCCGAACTATGGGGTTGGAAGTGGAAATTTATCCGTTAACGTAACCGACGCCACAGAACCAGTTGTATTGAAAATTGATGCGTTCGCAGAAACAAAACAATTATCACAACGTACAGTTGGTCAAATTGATCCTGTTGCAGATGTTATTGCCGAACAACCAGGCGGATTGGTTAAGTGGACAATACCAGGTGATTTTAACAGTTGGAATGAATCGACAGGTTTCAAAATGAAACATATCGCCAATGGTGATTATTATGAGTACTCAACCGTGTTAGACCCTGGTACGTATTCTTTTGCATTTGTCATGAATGGAAGTTGGGATAATAAGGTATCAAACAATGGATTAAATTATAGTATGACCGTATCTAAACAATCCAAAGTGAATTTTTATGTGCGTGGAACGAAACCTGATAATACGGTCGTTCGGGTAACTGGTGCGACGGTTCCAGCGATTCCTGTTTATGTCCCATCGCGAGATGAATCAAATTTGCCAAGACTTGTTGGTTCAATTGCTAAACCACTGGGAGTTACAGCGAATGACGGCTGGTCGCCGAGCACTTCGGAATTGTATTTTGTAGATTACAACTTTGATGGTTCTGTGTACCTTTTACAACGTGATGTACCGAAAGGTAATTATGATGCAAAAGTAACACTAGGCACAAATTGGGATGAAAATTACGGTGGCAACGGACCAGGAGATCCAAACTTAAGTTTAAATCTGATTGATCCGTCTAATCGACTATTGTTTACTTTTGATGCTTCACAACCGGAAGGTCAACGGAAATTAGAGGCTAAACTACTTACGGACGGCTTTGATGGCGTGGTTTCTGCTGGTTCTGTTTATTACGATAGCCGCAACGAATTGTTTAAAACACCGTTTGGAGCGCTCAAACAAGCGCAACAAGATTTAACATTACGAATCCAAGCGGATGAAAAAGATGTTCAACGTGCAAGGGTTGAATTGATGCATCCGGATCAGTCGACAACAACTTATGATATGCATTTTGCATTCAGAAAAGCTAACAAAGATTACTTTGAAGTGACAATTCCAAAAGCTGAGTTTGATCAATATGGTATTTGGGGTTATAAGTTTGTATTAACAGATGGCCAGTCAAAAGTAGAGTATGGTGAAGATAACAAACGCGGAGGAAGCGGGAATGCAACCGCGGACGATGCGCTTACGTATGATTTGACGGTATATAAATCGGATTTCCAACCTCCGACTTGGTTGCAAAGTGCACGCATTTATCAAATTTTCCCGGATCGTTTCTTCGATGGTGACAAGTCCAATAACCGTGCAAAAGTTGTTGATGGATCACGCGGATATCGTAATGAAGGGGATATGAACAACTATCGCAAGAGCCAAAAAATAGAGTATTTTGATGGTGGAGTTGCAAATGATCCTGTTCCAGATCAAGTGTGGGGAACTACTGCGGATTATCCAGAAAATCCACAACGTAGTTATCCAGAAAATAAGGCGTACTTTCCAGATGCGAAAAGTGATGGAGAATGGTCTAATGAATTTTATGGTGGGGACTTACAAGGGATAACTCAAAAACTGAATTATATTAAATCTCTTGGATTTAATACAATCTACTTAAATCCAGTCGAGTGGTCAGAATCGAACCATAAATATAATGCGACTGACTATAATCATGTGGATCCAATGTTTGCTCAACCAGTATACAATACACCTGGAGAACCGAAATCTGGATTGAATTACGCAGCAACAAGGATTGCATCAGATAAGGTGTTTACAGACTTAGCCAAAGCAGCAGATGAAGTTGGCATTCGTTTGATCGCAGACGGGGTATTTAATCACATCGGTGATGATTCCATTTACTTTGACCGTTATGAAAAATATCCGGAAATCGGTGCGTATGAATATTGGGCAAAAGTGTTTGATCGGATGAAATCAGCTAGTTTAACCCAAACTGCTTCAGAACAGGCAATTAAAAACGAATTTAAAAATAAAGTGAATCCGACGACTGGTCAAAAGTATATAGATGAGGATTTCAAATATACTTCCATGTTTACGATCACTAATGATTATCGTTTCTGGGATCAAAAGAAATTGTTCTCGTCGTATAATTTTAATGGTTGGTATGGCAACGATTCATTGCCTGAATTTGATTCCAAATCCCAAGACCAGAATGAACTAGAAGATATTCCAGGGATGAATGAATGGAATAACAAAGTTTATCGTGATCTTGTAATCGGTTATGACCTTAATGGTAAAACAGATCAACAAAAATTAAGTGCAGTACAAAATACAGCTTCACAACGTTGGTTGTGGATGGGGGCAAATGCTTGGCGTTTAGACGCGGCGCGTGATGTATCCTCAGGTACGTGGAAGCAGTTCCGAAAAGCGGTGAAATCTGTCGCTGGGTTGGATAACGTCAATGGCAAAACCATTGAAGAACCAGCCTTGATTGCGGAGGATTGGGGAAATGCGAGTGATTTGTTGCTTGGAGATCAATTCGATACTGTCATGAACTATCGTTTTATTGGAGCCATTGAACCGTTTTTAACGGGAATTAATGATGCAACTGCTGCTGATACAGCGGAAAGTTTAGAGTCAATTCGAGAAGATTATCCGCCTTATGTATGGAAATCATTATTAAATTTACTTGATTCTCATGACACAACACGATTTATTACGCGAATGGATGATTATAAATTAAATCAAGAATCATTAAAAGTAGCACCTGAACCAAAAAATGACGCATATCAACGCGCAGCACTTGGAATTATTATGCAATACGCTTACCCTGGTGCACCAATGGTTTATTACGGTGATGAAGTTGGTCTTCCAGGAACAAAAGATCCGGATTCAAGACGCTTCTTCCCTTGGTCAAAAATTCAAGGTTCTAATAACTCCTATTCTGCAACAGGAGCAGGTTCTGAACTGTTTACTTTGTATAAAAAGCTTGGACAAGCACGTTCAGATCATAGTGTGTTTGCAGATGGCGATGTGAAAATTTTATATGCTGAAGGCGACGTAATTGTGATTGGACGTCGAAATGCGACCGAAAGCGCAATTGTTGCGCTAAATCGTGCCGATACTTCGAAAAAAGTTACTTTAAATCTAAAGGGTTATATTGCTAATGGAATAACATTTAGTGACGCATTAGATAATGTATCAGATGTCTCTGCTACAAATGGAAGTATTGAATTGACCATTCCAGCTGTAAAAGGTGTCGTCTTAATCAGTAATGCTCAACTCAATGTTCCACAAATTCCGCAAAACGTTGTTGAGAATGTTGGACAAAATGGTGTGGATTTAACGTGGGATGTTGTATCTTCAACGTCTTATGATGTATATCGCAGTGAGTGGCCAGGTGAAATCGGTTCTAAAATTGGTACCATTGCCGCTGGCGATAATGGAGCATATACGGATTCAGTAGTTTCAAAAGGTCAGCACTACTATTACCAAATCGTTGCACGAAAAGATTCTGGTGAAACATCTGCTCCATCAAGTCAATTGGATGTATATGTACCATGGACCGTTAGTTCGGTTTCAGCACCAGATATAACGGGTGCTACTGTTGATCTAGATAATGGAACACAGACGGGAGCGATCAAGGTAACAATTGACGTTCCGGGGGTGACCAACGATTCGAATCTTGCAGACCTAAAAGCCAACGTGATTCTAGGAGATTTGGAAATACTTTTAAATGGTGAAATTATTCAAAGATCACCTCTGAAATATTTGGAAGATTCTTCTGGTAAAAAAGTGTATTATGCTACATTCCAGCCGCTTTCTGCAGATACATTCGATGTTCGCGCACGCGTTTCGACGGATTTTGGAAATCACTATACTACTTCCAGTTCCACGCAAATTACGATCGCAAAAACATCAAGTGATACGACTGCACCTGATGCTGTAACGCTTAGTGCAATCAATGAGCAATCCAATCAGGCGCATTTGAATTGGAGTGCAGCAACTCAAGATGTGAAATTACTTGTGATTCAACGTAAAAAACAAAGTGAACAAAGTTATGAAAATATTGCATTCTTACAATCAGATGCAATTCAGTATGCTGATGTAAATGTGCACAATGGCGTTACCTATGAATATCGTGTTGTTGCCTATGATCAAGCGATGAATGTTGCAAATTCGAATACGGTGTCCGTAACACCACAAATGGCGATCATTGATGTTACCTTGCATTTACACATGAATGATGATTTAGGTGATACGGATAATGTCAACGTCTCAGGTACATTTAACAATTGGTCGACAACATCATCGATTTTGCAAGTTCCATCTGGTGCAACGACTCGAGAAACTTTAGAATATAAATTCAAAATGTTCTCAGGTAAACAAATCCAGTACAAATACAACCGAGGTGACTGGAACACCGAAGCATTGACTTCAAATGTCGCTGAAGATATTAATTCACATAAAAACTTTGCATTCTCCACAACTGGAGACAATATGCAAGTAACGATTATGGATCAAGGCGATCATAAAATGCTTGTTGATGATTATGTTCTTCGCTGGGTTGATTTACCAGTAATTGTGTATTTACCGAAAAAACAAGCAGTCTCAAGATTTAAAGATACAACGCAAGAAGTCACTTATGAAACGACTTCCGATACGACTGATCTGAAATTAAAAGTTCCATTTGGAGTTGATGTGAAAGTAAACAATCAACTCGTAGGTTCATCTGAACATGATGGTGTCGGAAACCTTTGGATTAAAAACATTAGTACTGCCGTTAAAACGACGACCTTGAACGTTGCGGTTGCTCCTAGTGCTGAAACTCTTGCACTTTCTTGGTTTCCAAAAGTTGGAGAAGATTTTACGAAGAATGTAGCGAAATCGACACAAAATTTCAAGGTTACGATCACGAATCCAAATTATACTGCAACAAAACTTGAATCGTTCAAATTATCAAATTCTATTATTGATAACAATGATGCAGGGATTAATGTGAGTTGGAATTCGGTTGCAGATCAAAGCATAACCGAATATCGTATTTATGTTGATGGTGTCGCAGTTGCAAAAGTTCCAGCGAACAAAACAAGTTATGAAATAACTGGTCTTTTACCAGACACTGTTTATAAAGTTACCATGGGAACTGGAAATGGGTCAGGTAAATTCTTGTTGTCAGATTCCAAAAACTTCCGTACCGCGGAGTTGCCAGTGGCTATACCGGTGCCAACATCGGTGCCAACACTAGTTCCGACTCAAGTGCCAGTATCAACACCAACGCCAATGGTTACAGCTACACCGGTTCCAACAGCATCACCAACTACGGCAGCATCAGCAACGCCAATACCAATCGTAGTTGTACCAACACCAACAATTGTAGTACCAATTACGACACCGACCGTAATTTCTGGTTCAACACCATCAAGTACACAACCAACGGTGATTTTTAACCCAATTATCTTAACTCCAGTTAAGATTACAAATGCAACAGCAACAGCAACTATTCCTGAGTTTGATAAGACGGGTAGTTACAAGCAAACGCTTAAAATTGAAGCAAATTCGATTCAGGCAACTTTCTTGGTAGGTAATATTGATAAGCGATTGAAAGTGTCGTTCGTAGTACCAAAAAACCAACGTCGAGCAATCGAATCATTTAATTACACGATTTTCAAAAATAGCACCTTAAAAGTTTGGGTAAAATTAAAACAATCATACAAATATCCGATTGCCATTGATTTGGTATTTGGAATCGTTGAGAAATAATTGAATCCTTATGGTGTTACCTGCCCCAATTTTGGGGCAGGTTTTTTCTTGTAAATAAGTTGGAATTGAAGGCGTTATCAAGTATAGTATGCTAAGGGAAATAGTTTATTTTTTTGGGAGGAATACATAATGGCGGTTCAGCGTGACATGCGACAGTACATCGATTATGGGGATGTTAATGTAACCAATGGAATTTCTGTTTTTGATTGGTCATTTGATGACCATTTTGCATATGATGGTGATGATTTAGGTATTACGTATTCAGAGCAATCTACGAAATTTGCGCTTTGGGCACCAACGGCTTCTGAAGCCAATGTTATTTTGTATGAGCGTTGGAATGGTCCGCGCGATCAGATTATCTCGATGGAGCGTACAGACCAAGGTGTTTGGCGTTATGAATACGATGGTGATTTACGAGGGAAATTATACACGTTCAGTGTAAAAATAGGTAAGCAATGGAACGAAGCCGCAGATCCTTATGCGAAGGCCGTAGCGGTTAACGGTGATCGTGGAGTCATTCTTGATTTAAGTTCTACGAATCCTGAACGTTGGAATGACGAGAAACCACCACTTCATAAGGCAACTGATGCCATTATTTATGAAGCTTCAATCCGTGATTTTACCGCACATCCATCAAGTGGTGTGGATCATCCTGGTACATTTGTGGGTGCTTGTCAAGCGGGCACAACAACACCAGGTGGCTTCACGTCGGGGATGGATTATTTGAAAGAGTTAGGCATTACGCATGTTCAATTTTTACCGATGTATGATTTTTGTGAACGGAGTGTAGATGAAACTCGTCCAGTTCAAGGTCAATATAACTGGGGTTATGATCCGAAAAACTATAATGTCCCAGAAGGTTCTTATTCAACCAATGCGTTTGATCCAATTTGTCGGATTCGTGAAATGAAACAAATGATTCAGACACTTCACGATAATGGATTGCGTGTAATTATGGACGTTGTATATAACCATGTTTATGATATTTTTGAGATTAATTTTAATAAATTGGTGCCAGGCTATTATTTCCGCTACCATCCTCATGATCGTTCGGTAAGCAATGGATCTGGTTGTGGTAACGATACGGCGAGCGAACGCAAAATGATGCGTAAATTCATGGTCGAATCTGTCGTATATTGGGTTAAAGAATATCATTTGGATGGATTCCGCTTTGATTTGATGGGTCTTCACGATATCGAGACAATGATAATGATTCGTCAAAAATTAGATGAAATTGATCCGAATTTAATTATTCTCGGCGAAGGCTGGAATTTGAATACGGCACTCATGTTCGATCAGCGAGCAGTTCAAATGAATGCGTTCCAGATGCCGCGGATCGCACATTTTAATGATCGGATTCGTGATGCGTTAAAAGGTAGCGTATTCTTTAATGGAGATGCGGGATTCATCAACGGGAAACCGTATTTAGAACGTGAAATCGAGAAGGGGATTGCGGCATCGATCCATTTTGATCTTGAGCGTTATGGTTTTGCGAATGAACCGGTGCAGACGATTACGTATGTCGAGGCGCATGATAACAACACATTATGGGATAAGCTATCGATGACGAATGGTTATCATAGTGAGGAAGTTCGTCGTGCCATGCAACGGATGAGTATGGCGATTATTTTAACTTCACAAGGGATTCCATTCCTACATGCTGGGATGGAGTTTATGCGTACTAAGTATGGTGAGGAAAATAGTTATAAATCATCCATCGAAATCAATCAGATGGATTGGGAACGTCGTGGTTGGTTTGATTTTGACGTGCAATATGTTAGAGAACTAATTAAAATCCGCAAAGAGCATCCTGCATTCCGGATGCCAACGGCAAAAATGATTCGTCAACATTTACATTTTGAACCAGCACCGATGCGTGCAGTTGCCTTTACGCTTCGTGGTCATGCGAATAATGACCCAAGCCTAAATATCTACGTTGCACATAATGCCAATGGACATGAAGAGTCGCTTGAAATTCCGAATTTGGGTGAGTGGAAATCATTGTTTGGGGATGTGCAGTGGATTCGTCATAAACATGCAGCGGCGGACGATGCGATGCAACACGCGAGAATTGCACCGCATACGACTGTTATTCTGACTTGTGATGAAGAGTAATTGATTCATGAAAAAATACTGCGCTTGGTGAAGTGTCATATCCTTTAGGAATTGGCGGAACCGGCCACTCGTTCATAATTCCGATCATTGCACGCGAAAGTTGCGTCGCTGTGATCGGTTTTTGTTTTGCCAAAAATCCTTTGTAGATCCATGGAAATAGATTGCTAAACATTATTGCAAACCGCTCGCCCGATCTTTTTTCGGTTCGCTCGCCAATGAGTAGGGAAGGTCTGACGATATGTGCGATCGGTAATTCTGCAGTGATGATCGCTTGTTCCATCTCTGCTTTGCATTTTAAATAGAAAAATGGGGACGAAACCGATGCACCAATGGACGAAATTACAACGAAACGCTGAATGTCATTATGTTTCGCCAACGTTGCGATTGCGATCGGAAAATCGACATCAACATGCCGAAAGGCAGCAGCACTTCCAGCAACCCGCATTGTCGTTCCCACGCAGACAAACACATCAGTAACGCCCAACCAATCTATTTGTTGGAGTGCATTCGTCCAATCAGTACCAGTAGGTACGTCAAAAAGTACGTGGTTCGTAATTGTAGAAGCTGTTGGATGCCACCATGAACTGGGTTGCGGGGTTCGAGTGACCGCGATGATTTGTTCGAAATTTGTTTGTTCTGATAGGTTGGTAACGACTTGGCGTCCAACTAGACCAGTTGCCCCGAAGACGATTGCTTTTTTACGCAGTAGTGTCATTCCTTGCACCGCCTAAAATTAGTTTGTATTTTTCGATTGCCTGAACGCGAGAAGATGCTAAATCGACAACAGGTGTTCCGTATGGCAAATGAATTTCTTTATCCGATTTTGATCGAAGTTCTGGCATCCACCTACGCAAATAAGTGCCTCCGGCGTCAAATCGCTGTGATTGTGTGACCGGATTCATGATTCGAAAATACGGTGAGGCGTCGTAACCGAAAGATGACGACCACAACCAACCTCCACGATTTAAGATGTTATCGTAGTCCGCTAGGTGTATACGGAAATACTGTTCACCCCAAGTAAACGGACATTGCATATTTTTTGTTAAAAACATCGCTGTAACCATGCGTAATCGATTCGGCATTTCTCCCGTTGTATTTAATTGTCTCATCGCGGCATCGATCACTGGAATGCCAGTCGTACCCGTACACCATCGCGAAAATTCAGCAGGCTCGAGCAACGTTAAATCGAATTTTAGTTCAAACCGGAAAAAATCTGGACTTAATTGAGCTTGATACAAATAGAAATCCCGCCATGCCAATTGCCGAATCCACGTTTCGCGCATGCTGCTTGGTTGTTTTAGTGCTTCGAAATACAACTCACGTGCCGAAATGACTCCGCTATTTGTAAATATACTCATATTGCTACAGGAATCCGTTGCATAAAAATCTCTAGCCGTCGAATACTCATGTAAATGATCATTAAAGAATCGTCGCAAACGTTCTTGAGGTGTTTCCTCAAAAACTGAAAACTCTGACCAGTTGAAGGGGAAGTTTTGAAATGATCTATCGTTCGACATCCTAAATGGTTCGGATAATAACGAAGTTTGTAGTTGCGCGATGGACGTCTTTAATGGTGATGACGCATCCATAGCTAAATAATTTGACCATTTGCGATAAAATGGTGTGAATACTTGATATGGTGCCGTTTTCCCGGCAAATTGTTGAAACCGATCAATGTGCATCAACGATAAGTCGTCAAAAATTTGAAGTTCTATTTGTTGTTGGTGCGCGATTTCAATTAGTGAACGATCCCGTTCAATCGCATATGGGGTATAGTCTGCATGGAATACCAGGGTGTCAATCGGATGCGATTGTAGCAGTGATAAAAGTACGTCTTTTGGATTGCCAAAGAGCACATGTAAATGTGCTTGATGGTGTTGATATTGCTCTTTTAATGAATTGACATGTTTCAAGAATGTTTTACCGCTATGTTGGTGATAACGATCGGATCCGACTAATGAAGGGTCGATAATTAACACGTGAAGTGACGGACGTTGTTGCTTGCGAATCCATTCAAAAGCGGGTAAATCAGAAATGCGCAAATCTTTGCGATGGATAAATAAGATCATATGGGGAATCGCTCCTGCGGGATCGTTTAGAGTTTAAGTTTATCATATGAATTGGGGTGGTGAAATGGTTTGGTTGGAGTGGCTTGGCGTTGTTACGAACGTAATATCGAACTATTTTTTATTTAAAAAGCGAAGCGGTTACTGGGTTTGGAGTATTGCGGGGAATATACTCTGGCTCATTTATTTTTTCGCGGCGCATAAATGGATGGCTTCCGGATTGCAATTTACGTTTATTTTATTTTCACTTTATGGATGGTGGCGCTGGCGCAAAGAGGAAAGAGGTAATGAAATTGGAGATGGCGATGAGCGGCTTGGCATTGGATTGTCATTGCTCGTTATGCTTTTAAGTGTAAGGATGACGAATTTTAATGGTGCTGATCCGATATTAGAAGCGGTGGGTGTCAGTATTTTTAGTTTGGCGAATTGGATGACCATGAAAAAATGGCGTCAAAGTTGGTATGTTTGGATGATCGGTAATATTGTGTTCGGTGTGTGGTCGTGGCGGATGAGCGCTTATGGAATGGTTGTGGCACAATGTATTTTTTTAGTGATGTCTGTTTGGGGATTAAAAACGTGGCTTGAAGATGAATTGAAGAAAAAAACGCACCTGCAGGCTTAATGCATCAGCATTGGCCGTGGTGCGTTTTTATTAGTATATGCCTTTTGCAGCAAGGCGGTCGGAGATCCGTTTCAATTTTAATGAGTAATTCAATAAATCCTCTTTCGCGCGCATTGCCTCGGAACGACTCGGTTGCAAATCGGCAATTCCCCATGACTCAATTAGTGGTAAAAAAACCTGGTTGAAATAAGAAACAGGACCATAATGAGCTTCTTTGGAGATTAAATCCATGCGTTCTCGGAAGTTCGGCATGTCCGCACCTGGCATTGCAAAAGCGATCATCGCTTTATGAATAAAATAAACATAGTTGTGATCCAGTTTTAAATATGCTTTTACTGCATCGCGATAAAATGCAAAATGTAACGATTCATCTTTGGAAATTCGTCGGAGTAGTGCAGCGAGATCCTTGTCATAATTGCTAGCGCCTTTTGCTACATTATTGTAGAAAACCATCGTCGCAAGTTCCTGTATCGAGGTGTACACCATCGTTTCGATCGCAGTATCAAAATCTGGTTCGAATCCTTGTTCAACAACGGTTTTGCGTAATCGGTGCAATTCATCCGGATCGGCATTTCGTGAAACGATCAAATACGTTTCGAGCAATGAGGAATGTTGATCTTCTTCAGATACCCATGTGCGCACGAAATCTTGTAAAACTTTCAATCCACCTTTAAATGTGACAGCGAGGTGTTTATAAAAAAATGGTAGATTAACTTCAGTTAACAAAGACGTCTCGACGGCTGTATAAATCGATAAAGGTAGTGTGCGTTGTTCAGGTTTCCATGGATCTTCCTTAAATGAACGCGCTTTTTCCCATGGAATATATTCATGGTAACTCCAATCAATTTTTGCGGCGCGATCACGGTGCACTTGAAAAAGTTCATTTAGTTCGGGTTCGAGACGTGAATCGAACGGGTTTAATCGGTAATGTTCAACTAACATGAGGGACCCCTTTATTGATTGTTATCATTCTATGTCATAATATCATATTTTCGATTTCGTTACACAATCAACACATTGAAATTTCTGAAAGTGGGTGCTAATATGAAATTAAGGTTCGCTAAATTAATGCTACACGCATCTACTTGCGCAAACGCAATCACTGACGTTGTCTTGTGCAAACATTTGCTTGAATTCATTTTTTGTTTTTAAGGTTGAACGAACCTGAATATATTGAATTTTTATAAGTTGAGAGGGGTTGCCATCTGCTGATGCGACACACGAAAATTTGGATGATGATTAAAATTGTACTTTCCATGATCTTGATAATGACAAGTGTATTTCCGGCGTTCGGATTTGCTGCTACCGTTACATCAGGACAAGCTTCTTCAATAACATTATGGGTGAAATGGGATGTGAATGCTACGTATTTGCATTATCGTCTACCCACTCAATCATGGGCAAAGTCTAGTGTTTTACCTTTAATGAACACGACAATTCCTGGGTTTAAAGGTGCGACGATTCAATTGGGCCGGCTAAAAAATGCGGAAATAATAGTAACGAACTCTAAAGCAATACCTAATTATAAGAAGTCAACACGATATACATTGAATGGCGGTACGTACACGATTTCGAAAAAAGGATTCGTAAAAGGAATGCCTATTAATCATAAGGCGATTGTGTTTTTTCCGGATAATGAGTTTAATCAAACGTATCTTCAATATAAAATTGAAGGTTCCTCATGGATTTCTTATCCAGGAAAAATTATGGCACCAAGCACAATTCCAGGTTATTTGACGAAAACGATTTCAATGGGTGAAGCAAAATCATTACTTGTACGCATAAATGATGGGACGTTAGTTAATGGAGGGGATACTGAAGCTGTTTATCAGATGACTGATTCAGTTTATACAATCCTTAACGGGAAGATCATTCCTGGTGCACCAAATGATACGGAACCACCCGTTATCAGTCCAATTGTCGTGCCGACAAATACACCGATGCCGGTTGCAACAATTACACCAGTTGTTTCATCGGGGAATAATTCGATCAATACTGCAACTCCAATTAGTACACCAACGCCTGTACCAACAGCATATGTAGATGTCACAGCACCAACAATTCCAAGCAATGTTCAATTGTCAATTTTGGCAAGTGGCGCAGTAGGTATTACATGGAATCTTTCAACGGATCTTTCCGGAATTGATGCGTATATCATTTATCGTAATGATGTGAAACAACAAGTCGTTTCTGGTAATTCATTTGTAGATAAAGGGTTTTCACCAAATAACACATACATTTATAAAGTGCAAGCGATCGATAAAGCAAATAATTTATCGTCATTAAGTGAAGGTGTGAAATATCAGGCTCCTGCAGACATTTCTCCACCAACGGCGCCACTATTAAATTTGACATCAAGTTCGGAGACGAAAGTGTCGATCGGATGGACAGCATCTGAAGATAATTATGGTGTGGCTGTTTATGAAGTATATCGAGATGGCATTAAAGTTGCAGAATCGAAAGATCTTGTATTTAGTGAGAGTGGTTTGGCACCTAAACAATCGGTTAAATATTCGATTCGATCTGTAGACGTTGCAGGGAATCGCTCACTTTTTTCAAATGAAATTATCGCGGTAACGCCAGAAGACAAAGAACCACCGACTGCTCCCACTTCATTAACAGCAATTGGACGTTCGGACAATTCCATCACGGTTTTATGGGGTCAGGCAACTGATAATGTTCAAGTGAAATTGTACGAAGTGTTGCGTAATAATGTTGTAGTCAATACAACGACATCAACATTTTTTACAGATAAAGGACTTAAACCAAATGAAGTTTATCAATACAATGTAAAAGCAATCGATAGCTCAGGAAATCGTTCGTTGAAAGCAGTTGAATTGTTGACATCCACAACTGATGATAAAGTGGCTCCGACGGCACCTACTGTGACCCAATTGCTAAGTAAGAATGATTCGGCTGTCAAAATTGGTTGGAACCCAGGTAGTGATAATAATGTGGTTTCTGGTTATCAAATTTTCCGAAATGGTAAACAAATATCTGTCGTAGGTTCAGTCAATAATTTTGAAGATACAAGTGTTTCATCCGGTACCGAATATACGTATACCGTTCGGTCGGTTGATGCGAGCGGAAATGTTTCTGCAGATAGTGTTGTTTTGAAAGTAACAACCGATCTTCCGGTTACGATTTATTACAAATCCACCGGAACAACGTATGTAAGTTACGGTTATGTTTCAAGTGGAACAACAGCATCCCAATGGACGGTTTCACCTGGAGTAAAATTAGACGAATCTGAATATATCGGTTACAAAAAAATCGATATTAAATTAGGTTCATACAGTTCGATTCAAGCGGCCTTTAACAATGGAGATGGAATTTGGGATAACAATAACTATAAAAACTATTCGTTCACGAAAGGGCTATATACGATTGTTGATAAAGTGATTGTAACGGGTAAACCAGTAGCGTCATTACGACCTACGACGACACCAGTTGTTACATCAACTCCACTTGCAACAGGAACACCATATGTGAAACCGTCTTCGAGTCCGAATGGTACCGACACAGAGAAACCATCAGTTCCATTGAATTTAAAAGTATTAAATCGCACGGCAACAACAATTCAATTTGGTTGGTCTGCATCTTCAGATAATGTTGAAGTGACCAAATATGATGTCTATGAGAATGGTGTCTTTGTTGCAAGTGTTTCAGCTGGAATTCAACTGATCAAACAAATTAATTTAAGCCCGGATTCCATTTATGCCTATTCCGTTGTTGCGATTGATAAAGCAGGTAATCGTTCTGCCGCTTCTGCAACATTAACAACATCGACGACAAATCAAATGGTTTCTGTATTTTATAACACGTCGATTACTCAACCGATGTTTCATTATCGCTTGGAAGGTTCAAATCAATGGACGATTCAACCAGGAATTCCGATGAATCAAACAAATTTAAAAGATTGGTTTAAGGTTGATATTGATTTGGCTGCTGCACAAAATGTTGCAGAAGCTGCATTTTATGTGGGTATGGGTTCATTGCCATGGGATAATAATGGAAACAAAAATTATCGTTTTGAGCCTGGAACGTGGTCGGTTTCCAAAGGAGTAATGACAAAAGGAACACCTGCAGGTTATGCAACACTTACACCATTGCCTACTGCTACACCGACCATTAGTCCGTTAACGACACCGGTTATTGCGAAACAAGCAACGGTTTACTATTACTCCAATGAGTCGGTTGCAAACTTGCATTACACATTGGATGGAATTACGTGGACAACGCTACCTGGATTAGAAATGATAAAATCTGAGTTTGCGGATTATTACAAGAAAACGATAACCATCGGGAGTGCCAAAAACGCACAAGTAGCATTCAATAATGGTAAAAGTGTTTGGAATAGTAATGGAAATAAAAACTATCTGATTTCAGAAGGAGTCTGGACTGTAAATAATGAGAACCAATTGTTGGCAGGAACTCCGGTTCCAGCAGTTGGTGTAACGACTTCTCCCAATACGATAGCAACACCATTGCCAACGCCAATTGTAGTAACGGAAACACCGCTACCAACGTCAAGCATTACTCCGGTAACAACGACAACACCAGTTCCAGCGCAAGTGGTTGTAACCTTAAAAGTGAATTATGATACACAAGGTTTGGGCGATATTTGGTGTTATTTCAGAAATGAAGTCGGGGCATGGTCCAACACAAAAATGACGATGGATTCAGGAAACAATTGGACGATCTCTGAATTGTTAACACCTGGTTTGACGTATCAATATAAATATTTTAAGCTAATTGGTACGGATAAAGCATGGGAATCAATTGATTCGAAAAATCATGTACTCATTCCTACTACGGCAAATATTCAAACACAAATAGACACATGGGGATTAAACTTAAAATAAAAAAACCTGTTGCGGAATTCTCAACAGGTTGGGGACTGACTCCATGACTTGAGACAGAGGTCAGTCCCTTGGCCGTCCGGTTTAATCCCGGGCGGTTTAATTTTTCAAAAAAACAGAACATATATTCGTATTCACTATTCAAATTAAGTATTATTTTAGGTATAATCAAATTGCATTATTTATTTGTTTCTTTCCAATTTTTAAATCCAGCAAATAAATTGTATCCGCCGAGCAATACGCAGATGCCTACGAAAATATAGCGTGGTGTGGAGATGATAGGCGCACTTAATTGGATGCCTGCAATGCCCAGCATTAGTGCACCCATAGACATATTTAGTTTGCCATGAACGTGTCGGTTCCGTTCGGAGTTCTGGGCACCGTGTCTGGATTGAATACTGAATCGGATGGATAAGATCATTGCGCCGATTACGACAATGAAAAGAATGATTTGAATGATAAATTCGATATTGATTTGCATTTTTTCGACCTCCTTTTGGAGAAATTGTAACAGTCTTTTTATGGAATGTCGATTTTTAGCCGAGATATGATCATCATTGGGGAGGTTTTGAAGTGAGGACATTTGTTCATTTGCATGTTCATAGTGAATACAGTCTTTTGGATGGTGTTGCACGAATTCAAGATCTCGTCAAAACAGCGAAACAACATCAAATGTCAGCGATTGCACTGACCGATCACGGTGTCATGTATGGTGCAATCTCTTTTTATCGTACATGTATAGATCACGGTATTAAACCGATTATTGGATGTGAATTTTATATAACGAGTGGTGAACTGTCAGATCGTTCCAAACCTGAACTTGGATTAAATCATATTACGATTTTAGCAATGAATGATATTGGTTATCGTAATTTATTAAAGTTGAATTCGATTGCTCATTTGGATGGATTTTATTATAAACCACGAATTGATGAACTTACATTATTTGAACATAATGCGGGGTTAATTGTACTTAGCGGATGCTTAAAAGGCATTATTCCGCAATTGTTGTTGCAACATCGATGGGATGAGGCGGAAGCTACAGCAATTCGGTATCGCGACCAATTTGGTGATCGGTTTTATTTAGAGATTCAGGATCATGGATTGGCATCGCAACAAAGAATACGACCATATTTAATTGAGTTGGCAAACAAATGTAATATTCTAATGGTAGCCACGAACGATGTGCACTATATTACTAAGGAAGATGCGGAAATACAGGACATATGTTTATGTATTGCAACGGGGAAGACTGTAGATCAAGTGGATCGGTTTCGTATTGAAGGTGATCAGCTATATTTTAGGTCAACGACCGAAATGAACGAATTGTTTTATGATATTCCTCAAGCAGTCGATGAAAGCGTGCGAATTGCAGAGCGCTGTAATTTAACAATTGAATTCGGTAAATTCCAAATGCCTTCATTTCCGTCCAATGATCGCGATTCTCTGCTTATGTTGCGGGACCTTTGCGATCAAAGTATGTTGACTATCTTTTCGAAGCGAATTGACGATTCGGACCGACGATTGCAAATGACACAAAGACTTGAATATGAATTAGAAATGATTCATCGAATGGGGTATACAGATTATTTTTTAATTGTATGGGATTTTATGCGGTTCGCAAAATCGCAAGGGATTCGTACTGGACCTGGACGTGGCTCTTCTGCAGGTAGTTTTGTTGCCTATTTATTAGGGATTACACAAGTGAATCCTCTTGATTACGGATTAATATTTGAGCGTTTTTTGAATCCTGCTCGTGTTTCAATGCCAGATATCGATATCGATTTTCCAGACGATCGACGTGATGAGGTCATACAATATGTTAAGCTACGCTACGGGGAAGATCGTGTAGCGCAAATTATTACCTTTGGAACGATGGCAGCAAAAGCAGCAATTCGCGATGTAGGTCGTGCGATGGGATTACCTTTTTATGAGGTCGATCAATTGGCAAAGTCAATCCCGAATCAAGTTGGAATAACATTAACAGAAGCTGAATTGGAATCAGAATTGATGCGTGGGTTGCTATCCAAAAATGAATCGATGCGTAAACTAATGAGTATTGCCAAACGAGTTGAAGGTTTGCCGCGTCATGTCTCTACACACGCTGCTGGGATTGTCATCGCACCACGTCCATTAACTGAACTTGTACCTTTGCAGGAGGGCCATTCTGGGATGGCAATGACACAATATGCAATGGAACAGTTAGAATCCGTAGGATTATTAAAGATGGATTTTCTAGGGTTACGGACATTAACGATTATCGATCGGACCGTTGCTTTGTTGCGTGCTTCTGGGTATGAACAGCAATTATTTCCGCCCGATGACCTAATGAACGATCCTATTACGTTTCAAAGCTTATGTAAAGGCGAATCTAGTGGCGTTTTTCAACTTGAATCCAAGGGGATGCGAAACGTATTGAAGGAGTTAAAACCAAGTTGTTTTAACGACTTGATTGCGATTTTAGCGTTGTATCGACCAGGACCTATGGAATTTATCCCGGAGTATATTGCTTGTAAGCATGGACGCCAAGACATTCGCTTACCACACCACTTGCTTGGGCCAATATTAAATGATACCTATGGAATTATTGTTTACCAAGAGCAAATTATGCGTATTGCTTCTGAGATGGCTGGTTTTACGCTCGCGGAAGCGGATTTGCTACGTAGGGCGATATCAAAGAAAAAGAAAGAAATACTCGATGAGCAACGCGAAAAATTCGTTTCTGGTTGTTTGAAAGGTGGATTCACTCTAGCTGAATCGGATCAGGTGTACGATCTGATTGTACGGTTTGCAGATTACGGATTTCCAAGGGCACATGCTGCGGCTTATGCAGTGCTTGCATATCAGACAGCATACTTAAAAGCACATTTTACACTCGAATTTATGGCATCAACGATCTCATCTTCAATGTCCCAACAAAATAAAGTTTCTGAATATGTGGATTCTGCACGTCAATTGGGCATACAAATTTTAATGCCGGATATAAATAAAAGCGAGTCTGGATTTAGCGTTTCTAGGCAGGAAAATGGGATTCGGTTTGGGTTGTTGGCAATTAAAAATGTAGGTATTTATGCAACACAGGCGATTTTGAAAGAACGCAAAAAGAAATCATTTATGCACTTACGTGATTTTTGCAGACGCGTGGATTTACGTGTTGTCACGAAGCGAGTGGTAGAATCATTGATTCAAAGTGGAGCTACTTCGTCGTTACAAGGTACGCGCAAAGAGCAATTGGCAATGTTGGATGACCTCATGGAAGAGTCCATCCGTTGGCGCAAAGATCGTGAAATGTTACAGTTAGATCTATTTGATTTTCATGAGCAAGATACTGCACCAACGGCAATCCGAACGATGATTAAAGATAGCATTTGGGAAGTGCTTGCCTGGGAAAATGAGTTGTTAGGAATGGCTGTTAGTGCACACCCAATGGATGAATATCAAGATGAATTAACGAAGTTAACGATAGATCCAATTGTTCTTTTGGATGAAATGAAAGATGGTCACGAAATTTGGACGACTGGCGTTGTGATTGACCTTCAGAAAATAATGACAAAGAAAAAGCTTCCGATGGCTTTTGCGAGTATTTCGGACCGAACAAGTGACATTGAGTTATTACTTTTCCCGAACGTTTGGCGCAAAGTTCAAGAATGGATGTCTTCACAAAGAAGAGTTGCAGTTCGTGGAACATTACAATTTCAAGACGAAAAGAAACAAATATTAGTCGAAGAAATTCTGAATTTGGACGATACAACTGCTTGGTCAATCCTGCGTTCCAAAACACGAAAGGAATCATTATCTAATGATTTGGTTCTGTTCATCCGAATTTCAAAATGGAATAAAAATGAATCTAAAATGATAAAATTAAACGAAATATTACAGAAATATCCAGGAAATACACCAGTTTGTTTATTCTATGATGAGACGAAACAAGTCGTACATCTTGGAGAACATTGTAAAATCAAACCGAACTTTTCCATGGAAAAAGAAATCAAACATTTATTAGGGCAAGATTCTTATAAAATTAAATCAGTCCATCAAAAATTTTGATCCTCTTTGAAATTGGTTGCGTGCAATTTAAACCCTATGATATTATGGTTTGGATGAACAGCGGGTTATACTGCAGGCTCCTTACTTAATATAGATTTCATGCTTGTCATGCGTCTCAGGTGTCGTCGGATGGACCGGATTGGAGGATTTTGTGACTGTATTTGATCAACTGTTTCCAAGAAAGAAAGTGTACATCAATATTCCTGCGGAGCGTCGCACGCCAACGGTGAAGCCGATTGCTTCCGTAGAAGAATCATTAGATGAAGTCGTACAATCGCCGAAAGAATTGCCGAACAATTTGATTTATAAATGTCCTCGTTGTACGAAACAATACTTCACCAAAGAGTTTGAGAAGAATGAAAAGGTTTGTCCAGCTTGTAATTTCCATGGACGTTTGAATGCGATCGAGCGTATTCAAATTACACTTGATGAGGGTACATTTGAAGAATATCAAGCAGATATGGTAAGTGTGGACCCTCTGAATTTTCCGGGCTATAAAGAGAAGTATGCAAAACATCAATTGAATACTGGTTTCCGGGACGCGATTATTACGGGTCAAGGTGAAATTACAGGAAATCCAGTGATCATTGCCGCAATGAGTTTTGAATTTTTTGGTGGGAGTATGGGCTCCGTCGTCGGTGAGAAAATTGCTTACGCGATTGAACAAGCAATCCATAGTAAACACCCGTTAATTATTTTCTCTACATCTGGCGGTGCTCGGATGGAAGAAAGTATTCTAAGCTTGATGCAAATGGCAAAAACAAGTGCTTTACTTTCTCAACTGGCTGAAGAGCGTGGGTTATTTATTTCCGTATTAACAGATCCGACGCTTGGCGGTGTTAGTGCGAGTTTTGCGATGCTCGGAGATGTAAATATTGCTGAACCTGGTGCAATAGTTGGATTTACTGGACGTCGTGTCATCGAACAGACGATTCGTCAAAAGTTGCCGGATAATTTCCAAACATCAGAATTTAACTTGAAGCATGGTCAATTAGACATGGTTGTACATCGTCAAGAATTAAAATCAGTATTAGGTAATTTGCTCGATATGCATCGAGTCACACCATCTGTTGTGGAGGGATTCTGATGGCAGGAGAAGCTTCATTCGAGCAACCGTTAGTTCAACTTCGAACAAAAATCGAAGAGACGAAGAAGTTTTCAGCGGCGCAAAAAGTAGATATGAGTGATATGATTTCCAAGTTGGAGCAGGAATATACAACTATAGAGCAATCAATCTACGAAAATCTAAAGCCTTCAGAAAAAATGCAATTAGCGAGACATGCTCAACGTCCTACGACGCTTGAATATATTGCTGAAATTTTCACAGATTTTATAGAACTCCATGGTGATCGTTCTTATGGCGATGATTTAGCCATTGTCGGAGGAATTGCGAAGTTGAACGGCTTGCCGGTCACGGTTGTCGGACATCAAAAAGGTAAGGATACAAAAGATAATATAGCCCGCAATTTTGGAATGCCTCATCCTGAAGGATTCCGAAAAGCATTGCGATTAATGCAACAAGCGGACAAATTTTCGAGACCGATCATTACTTTTATTGATACACCAGGTGCATTTCCAGGTAGTGCTGCAGAAGAACGCGGACAAGGGGAAGCAATTGCACGGAATTTACGCGAAATGGCTTCATTCGGAGTTCCAATCATTTGCATCGTTATTGGTGAAGGTGGAAGTGGTGGTGCGTTGGCACTGGGCGTTGGAAATCGCGTATTAATGCTTGAGCACTCGATTTATTCTGTAAGTTCACCTGAAGCTGCGGCTTCGATCTTATGGAAAGATGCCACCCAAGCTCACCGTGCAGCCGAGGCGATGCGCATTACATCGAAAGATATGTTAGAATTAGGTGTAGTCGATCAAATCATTGTTGAACCGCTGGGTGGATCACATCGCGATACAACACTTCAGGCTCAATTCATGAAAGATGCCATTATCTCTAACTTAAAAGAAATGTTGCCAATGACTCCGCATCAATTAAAAATGGATCGTTGTGCGAAATTCCGACGAATTGGTCAGTTTATGATGATTGGATCTCCAAATGACAATGCCGTTTCCTCATCTACTACAAATGCTAAATTGCAACAAAATGGGTTAAAAGTAAACTAATAAAATATAAACACTATGGTCCGGCCTTCCCCATTGGATGGCCGGTTCGCATGGGTAGGAGGAGCAAGTATGCGTAAGACAAAAATCGTTTGCACTATTGGTCCATCGAGTGAATCCTTGGAAAATATCAAGAAATTAATGCTCGCTGGAATGAATGTAGCGCGATTAAACTTTTCACATGGTGATTTTGAAGAGCACGGTGCACGTATTCTCAATTTGAAACAAGCACGAGAAGAATTGAATTTACCGGTTGCCATTTTATTGGACACGAAAGGTCCAGAAATTCGCACAGGTAAATTAAGCGTTGATTCCGTTGAACTGGTTCAAGGAGATCAATTAATTTTGACAACGCAAGAAATTCTTGGTGATGCTACGCGAATGCATATCACATATGATAAATTGCCCCAAGATGTTACAATTGGCGATACCATTTTAATCGATGATGGTTTAATCGGTTTGACAGTTGATCGTGTTGAGGGAACTGAGATTTTCACTACGATCAAAAATGGTGGTACCGTGAAAAGTAAAAAAGGTGTAAATGTTCCTGGCGTTAAAATTACGTTACCTGGTATTACTGAAAAAGACCGTGCGGATATTGTTTTTGGTATTGAACAAGGGATCGATTTTATTGCTGCTTCTTTCGTGCGTAAAGCTCATGACGTAATGGATATCCGTGAATTACTTGAGAAACATAATGCAACAAAGATTCAAATTATCTCTAAAATTGAGAATCAAGAGGGTGTCGATAATCTTGATTCAATTCTCGAAGTTTCGGATGGATTGATGGTTGCTCGTGGAGATTTGGGCGTTGAGATTCCAGCGGAAGATGTTCCAATTGTTCAAAAATTAATGATTCAAAAGGGCAATAAAGCAGGTAAACCAGTCATTACAGCTACTCAAATGTTGGATTCTATGCAACGCAATCCACGTCCAACGCGTGCGGAAGCAAGCGACGTTGCGAATGCCATTTTTGATGGTACAGATGCAATTATGTTGTCTGGCGAAACTGCTGCAGGAAAATATCCAATTGAATCCGTTGAGACGATGGCTCGGATTGCAGTAAAGGCAGAATCTTCCTTGCAATATCGTGAAATTTTTGAACGGACAAGCCATGAGCGCCAAGTAACCATTACAGAAGCAATTAGCCAATCGGTTGCGAATATTGCTTTGGACTTAGATGCAAAAGCGATTATTACAGCGACAGAATCTGGTTTTACCGCTCGTATGGTTTCAAAATATCGTCCTAAATCACCAATCATTGCCGTAACTCCTGATAAGGGTAATTTGCGTCGGATGAACTTGGTATGGGGATTAATTCCACTTCATTGCGACATGGTTTCTACAACGGATGAAATGCTAGAAACTGCTGTTGAAACCGCAATGAAAACAGGTCGTTTGAATGTAGGGGATACAGTTGTCATCACTGCGGGTGTACCTGTTGGTCGCTCAGGAACGACGAATCTTGTGAAAGTCCACACGATTGGCGAATTGATCGCACGTGGTCAAGGAATCGGAAGTTTACGTGCAAAAGGCATTGTTGTTTCAGGTTCAACACCGCAAGAGGTTGAATCCAACATGATTGATGGTGCAATTTTGGTTGCTCCTGCAACAGATAAAGAATGGATGCCATTAATCAAACGTGCTTCAGCATTAATCACGGAGCAAGGTGGAATTACTTCACATGCAGCGGTTATTGGTGTTAGTCTTGGCATTCCAGTCATTGTTGGTGTTGAGAAGGCATTGCAAAAGCTTGTTAGTGGCTCTGATGTTACGGTGTATTCTGAAGCCGGTTTAATTTATTCCGGTAAGGCGAAGGTCATCTAATGCCATCTCTTTGGCAACAATTTAAGATTAGAGTTCGTTATCAAGAAACAGATCAAATGGGTGTTGTTTACCATACAAATTATTTGAATTGGTTTGAATGGGGACGAACGGAGTGGATTCGAACGTTTGGTCTTAGTTATAAACAATTCGAAGAGGCTGGACTATTACTTCCTGTAATAGAGGCATCCATCAAGTATCATGCTGCTGCAGCATATGATCAGGAATTGATTATCCGTACAAGAGTTGAGAGCGTTCAGCCGATGACGATAAAATTCAACTCTGAAATTGTTGATGCGATGAATCTAGATCAAAAAATTGCTTCAGGTTGGACCGAACACGTATGGATGAATACTTCCAAGAAGGTGCTTCGATTGGATCGGAATTCACCTGACTGGTATGAGCTACTTAAATCTACGATCGTGAATGCTAATGAATAAAATAAGGGATGTATTTAACGGTTAGTTCAAACCGTTAAATACATCCCTTTTTGTTTCGATTAATTCAGTTAACCGATTGCTGCAAGCGACATTGGAAACTGACGAATTTCATCAATTAACATTTGTTCAAGTTTTTTTGCCGGTTCTGGTCTAGAAATAAAGTAACCTTGAATACCGTCACATCCAAGTCGATGAAGTAAATCAAACCATTCTTGAGTTTCAACACCTTCAGCAATAACGGTAAGATTTAATGATTTGGCTAGATCAATCATTGAGCGTACGATAATTTCACGTTGTACAATTTTCGTGTCGTTCATCAAGAAACGAAGGTCCATTTTCAATGTATTTACTGGGAAATGATATAAATACTCGTAAGAGCTATAACCGGTGCCGAAATCATCGATCGAGAGATGCACACCATATGAACGAATTTTATTCATTGTATCTAATACTAAAGGCAATTGATGAATAGATTCAGTTTCAGTAATTTCAAGTTCGATCCATTTTGGGTCAACACCGGTGCGTTCAATAATTTCTTTGACCTGTTCAGCGAAGCCGGATCGTTGTAATTGACAAGCGGATACATTCACACTAATTGGAATCGTAGGTAATCCGCGGCGATTCCAAAGTTTTAATTGTTTACACGTTTCTTCAAGTACCCATTCACCAACTGCGTGGATTAACCCAGTTTTTTCTGCTAGCGGTATGAATTCACCAGGCGAGATCGGACCAAGTCTTGGATGAGTCCAACGGATTAACGTTTCTGCACCAATTAATTTCCTGTTTTTCGGTGCGACTTTCGGTTGGTAATGCAAAATGAATTCGCCTCTTCGAAGTGCTCCAACGAGTTCTTGCTCGATAAGTCTTGTCCGTTTACTTGATTCGATTAATTCATGTGAATAAATATGTATTTCCTGGTGTTGCTCCATTGCGATTTGTAGTGCCATTTTTGATTCTTGAATCCAATCCTCAACGGTAATCGTACGACCATTTAATGCGGAAGCACCGATACAACCATCCCAAAAGCGAACATCACCTTCAATTTCCATCGGTACTCGGAGTAAACGGATCATTTGCTCAGCCAAATCGACGGTTAAACGATCGCGACGTTGTTCAGGCATCCAAATGACAAAATCATAATCATCTAGTGGCATGATCCACGCTTGCGGAGGCAAAACTTGTTCGATTCGCTGACAAATCGCTTCGAACCAAGCATCATCAATCATTTTTTGTTGTGTCCCTTGCCATTTCCAATCAAGCACGCGCATCACGAACAACGTTACCGGCCAACTTGTCATCACTGCCATCTGTTGTTCAAATTGAATCCGTTCAATTAGAGAGCGATCCATAAATGGTGTAATTTTTATTTGTTTCATAGTTTTCACGGAATTCTTGAGGAAAAAGTGATAGATGATCAATGCAATTGGTAACAGTAGGAGAAACCATTGATGCAACGTTAACCATCCGACCAAGAAAATGAGTCCATAAACCGTAAGTTTACGATATAACGGATTGCTCATTACCATGTTCAGTTGTAATCGATTCAATGTCTCACCACCTAAAGTCTAGTATTTTTGAATTGAAAGAAAATTGAGAACGCTTACACGGAAAGTATAACGTAAAGTTTTCGTTTTGACTACTTCAGATTTTTAAGGAAACAGCAAATGACGAATATTTATTTGAAGATTTTATTTCGTAGGAATTACGTTATAATGAAACACAGAGGGAGCATTCGTTTTGACGGGGGAATCTTATGAATAGGAAAGAGTCCGTTCGGTCCACGTATTTTAACCGCGATTTAAGTTGGCTTGAATTTAATAAGCGAGTACTTGAAGAAGCGCAAGATCATGATGTACCTTTATTGGAGCGTATTAAATTTTTATCCATTGTTTCTAGTAACTTGGATGAATTTATGAGCGTTCGGGTAGCGGGATTGCTCGATCAATTGCGTGCCGGTTATAATCGTTTGGATTTTTCGGGATATACGCCGCAAAATTTATTGCGACGAATTATGAAACGTACGGAAGCGATGTTGGAAGCACAATATCGTGCGTATCGTGAATTAATGCGTTCTTTGCAGAAAGAGAATTTAATTTTTCAGCAGTATGTCGATTTGAATTCGAATCAACAAAACTTTGTGAATCAGTACTTTCAAGATACGGTTTTTCCAATCTTGACACCAATGGCAATTGATCAAAGCAGACCGTTTCCGCTCGTACACAGTCAAAGTATTTACCTGGTAATCACTTTAAAAAGAGATGGTGATGCCGAGGATGACAAACCATATATCGCAATTTTACAAGTTCCATCTAACTTACCAAGGTTTTTAGGTTTACCTTCAAGACCACATAGTAAAAAGCGAGAATTTATTTTATTAGAAGATATTATCCGCCAAAATATTGCCCAATTGTTTTTCGGTTACACACCGGTAGCAATTGATAAATTTCGTTTAACGAGAAATGCGGATATGACGCTTAATGAAGAGGGCGCAGAAGATTTACTTGTGGAAATTGAAAAGGAATTACGCAAGCGTCGATGGGGCGCGCCAGTTCGATTAGAAATTTGTTCTGGCATGAGTGATTTTATACTGCAAATTTTAATCGATGAGTTTGAAATTCCAGATCATGTGTTTGTGATTGATGGACCGATGGATTTGACGTATTTAATGAAATTTTCGATGCAATTAACTGATTTTGATCATTTGAGGTATCCGAAGTTGGATCCGGAATATCCGAGAGAATTCGATGCAGATGATGATTTGCTTGCTGTCATGCGTGAAAGGGATGTTATTGCTTACCATCCATTTGAATCGTTTGAAGCGGTTACGGATTTTGTTGTTCAGTCAGCACATGATCCGCAAGTATTAGCGATCAAAATGACCTTGTATCGTGTGAGTGGACAGTCAGAACTCATTCAAGCACTTGCTGCTGCAGCTGAATCTGGCAAACAAGTAACTGTCGTTGTTGAATTGAAAGCACGATTTGACGAGGAGCGGAATATTGCTTGGGCAAAAACGCTTGAAAAAGCTGGTTGTCATGTTGTATATGGTCTGGTTGGATTAAAAACGCATTGTAAAATTACGTTAGTCGTGCGGCAAGAAGAAGATGGTGTGCGTCGATATGTACACGTTGGTACCGGAAACTATAATGATATGACCGCAAGGCTTTACACTGATTTAGGTTTGTTTACGACCAATCCGATGCTTGGGCGCGATGCTTCTGCATTGTTTAATGAAATGACTGGTTATTCTGCGCCTTACGATTTTCAGGCGATAGCTGTTGCACCATTACAATTACGCCCTAAATTGATTGAATTAATACAACGTGAACGGGAACATGCACGTAATGGCAAACCTGCACGAATTATTGCCAAAATGAATTCGCTTTCCAATCAACAAATGGTAGATGAATTATACAAAGCTTCTCAGGATGGCGTAAAAATTGATTTGATCATTCGCGGCGTTTGTTGCTTAAAACCAGGGTACCAAGGATTAAGTGAAAACATTACGGTTCGCAGTATCGTCGACCGTTTTCTTGAACATTCACGCATTTTTTATTTCGAAAATTGCGGGGATACAGAAGTCTGGTTATCCAGTGCGGATTGGATGACACGAAATTTGACAAGACGAATTGAATTGATGGTGCCGTTGTTTGATCTGCATACGAAGCAAACCGCAATGAATGTTCTTAACTTGAATTTGAATGATACTGTGAAAGCTAGAGTTTTGGACGCGAGCGGAAATTATAAGCGGATCCTAAACCGGGAACCAGTTCGCAGTCAGTTCCTTTCGATTGAATCTAAAAATTGGAAATCATCTTAAATCGTAAAAACCTTGTTATCTAAACCATTTAGTGAACTGCACCTCCAACGATTAGATCGTGTCTAACAATCGGGGTGAAGTTCATAGTTGGTCTTGATGACAAGGTTTTTTTGATATTATTCCGTTGAAATTTTTAATTTGACGCCCCATACTTTTTGGAATTCTTTATCAACATTATTCCATTCTAAACGTTCGAGCACCGGTTCACGCAAGACTGATAGTTTTATGAT
Source organism: Paenibacillaceae bacterium (assembly GCA_947460235.1). Taxonomy (GTDB): domain Bacteria; phylum Bacillota; class Bacilli; order Paenibacillales; family CANHGK01; genus CANHGK01. The sequence continues at coordinate 67,144 of CANHGK010000007.1, forward strand.
CATCTCTTTATTTACCCGAGTGATTTTAACGTTTTGAATCGGCTGAGTTTCACTGCGGTCGAATGCAATCGCCATCCGAAGTATCGAACCAAGTTGTGAAATTAATGTCAAATCATTTTCGGATAAGATGTCACGGTGCAGGTTAAAGAACTCACGAACGCGAACTTTACTTTTATATGCTGCAGTCAATGCAACGATCAATGTTTCTCGATGACTAAGTCCGCCAAGACGCGAATAAGCAATTAAATAGTACGTGTGTTTGTAATATTCGTGAAATTGGATACCGACACCGATTCGATAAAGCAAGGATGCTGCACTAAGTAATTTACGTACCCGTTCGCCGTGACCATGCATCGAAATCATTTCATCGTACAACCGTAGCGCTAAAAGATTTACATGTTCAACATGTACTTTTGAAACTTCCGGATGCATCTCCAACAAATTGCGGGTGTTTTTTTCGATTACGTCGTTAATCGGTTCGTGGAAACCCATCACATGGTCGAAAAACAATCCGTCTCGCAGTCCATTTCCACTAATGACGAAATGTGTTCCTTTGATGATTCTAATTAACGTTAGCGCGATGAGCATTCCTGGAATAATTAAGTCTGCTCGATCTTTGGAAACTCCGTATATTTTTTTGCGTTTCTCTGGATCGAGTGGGAATAGTTTCGAGTACACATTCCGTGCATTCGATTCGGTCAATTCGTAATGATGCGTGAGAGAAAGGGAGTAATCGGTTACATGTTGATCCAATTTTGCAATGGTACGGAATGTCCCTCCAACGCCGATGCAAGGTAAGCCTGGTGATGATGAAATCCATTTTTCTTTGGAAACAGAAATTTCGATCATCTGTTCCATTTGATGAACTTGTTCTTCTGACATAACGCCTTGACTCGAAAACACTTTGGTCATGTTTACTGCGCCAAACGGAAAGGAGACACTGTGTAAGATGCTACGATTTTTTACTAGCGTAACTTCTGTGCTACCTCCTCCAATATCGATTAGAAATCCGTCCGTTTCGCACATTGTATTCATCACGCCGAGAAAGCCCATTCGCGCTTCTTCTGCACCGCTAAGAACATCTATTGTAATACCAGTTAATGCTTGTACACGATCAACGATGTGTTCGGTATTAAATGCGTTGCGAATTGCTGCGGTTGCGACTGCACGTAAGTTCGTTACTTGGTGTGCGGTGCATAACAAACGAAAACGAGTAAGGATTTCTACAAGTTCGTTAATATGTTCATCTGGTAGAATGCCTTCATGTGTAATCCGTTCACTTAGTCTAGCGGATTGTTTGCTTTCATCGATAATTCGATAGCCTGCTTCATCGACTTTTTCATAAATAACAAGTCGGATCGAGTTAGAGCCAATATCAATCATTCCGAATCGCAAATATTGGTGTGTGGTCATTGCAAAGCCTCCATTTAATTGTGTGAATTTACAATGAAAAAGTATCTTTAGTTTACCACGTTGAACCTTCTAAAACGTAACATTTATAAGCATTGATGTTATTTATTCAGCTGATAACCAATTTTTATTCAGATTTGTACGGTGATGATTTCCTTTCATCATTTAAATCATTTATTATATTAAGTAGGTTATTGAAAAGGAGAGAGCATGGGATGACGGCAACAAAAGGATTAGAAGGTATTGTTGCGGCAACGTCCTCGATCAGTTCGATTATCGATGGTGTGTTGACGTATCGCGGCATTAATATTGATGAGCTAGCGGAGAACGCTAACTTTGAAGAAACAGCCTATTTGCTCTGGTTCGGCAAATTGCCGACGCAAACTGAATTGGATGATTTGAAGGCACAATTGAATGCCAGTGCTCCGATTCCGCAACAAATTATTGATCAATTGAAATCATATCCAAAAGATGCAAATACAATGGCGGTTTTGCGTACTGCGATTTCTGCACTTGCTTTTTATGATGTCGAAGAAGCTGATATGTCTCCTGCTGCGAATGTACGTAAAGCAATTCGTTTACAAGCACAAGTTGGAACAGTCATTGCTGCGTTTGACCGAATTCGCAAAGGACTTGAGCCACTAGCACCGCTTGGTAAAGGTACGCTAGCTGAGAACTTCTTGTATATGTTGACAGGGAAAGCTCCAGAAGAAATTGCGGTTAAGGCGCTCGATCAAGCGCTTGTATTGCATGCTGACCATGAGTTGAACGCATCAACGTTCTCCGCACGAGTAACAGTTGCGACGTTGTCTGATATTTATTCTGGTGTGACGGCTGCAATTGGTGCATTAAAAGGACCTCTTCATGGCGGAGCGAATGAACAAGTAATGGCAATGCTCGAAGATGTTGGGACAAGCGATAAAGCAGAAGAATACATCACAGAAAAGTTGGCGAACAAAGCAAAAATTATGGGCTTTGGTCACCGTGTGTATAAAGACGGAGACCCGCGTGCGAAACATTTGCAAGCGATGTCTCTAGCGTTAGGCGAATTGACAGGGAACATGAACTGGTATGACATGTCTGTCAAGATCGAAGCAATCGTTGTCGGCCAAAAAGGATTGAAACCGAACGTGGATTTCTACTCCGCATCCGTGTATACAAGTCTCGAAATACCGCGCGACTTGTTTACCCCGATATTTGCACTTAGCCGTATGTCTGGATGGACAGCGCATATTCTTGAACAATATTCGGACAATCGCTTAATTCGTCCGCGTGCGGACTATATCGGACCGGTTGACATGCGTTATATTCCAATGAGTGAACGCTGATTAAACTGGTATTGATCATTTCTTAGGAGGTTTGACTTGTGATTAGTTTAGAAAAATTGGCGCCGCCAACAGCCGGTGAGCGCATTACTATTATCGATGGGGTATTAAATGTACCTAATCATCCAATTGTTCCATTTATTGAGGGCGATGGTACAGGTGCAGACATTTGGGCGGCTTCCAAACGCGTACTTGATGCTGCCGTTGAAAAAGCATTTAACAATGAGAAAAAAATTGAATGGTACGAAGTATTTGCAGGCGAAAAAGCATTTAATGCGTACGGAGAATGGTTACCTAATGATACATTAACTGCAATTCGCGAGTTAATTGTTGCGATTAAAGGACCACTTACAACACCAATTGGCGGCGGAATTCGTTCATTAAATGTTGCGCTTCGTCAAGAGTTAGATTTATACGTGTGCTTGCGTCCGGTTCGTTATTTTGATGGTGTTCCTTCTCCAGTCAAACGCCCTGAACTCGTAGACATGGTTATTTTCCGCGAAAATACGGAAGATATTTATGCTGGTATTGAGTACCAAGAAGGCACAGAAGCAGTTAAGAAAGTGTTGTCGTTCTTGCAAAATGAGATGGGTGTAAATAAAATTCGTTTCCCTGAAACATCAGGCATCGGCATCAAACCAGTGTCACGTGAAGGTTCAGAGCGTTTAATCCGCGCTTCGATCGAATATGCAATTTTACATGGCCGCAAGTCCGTTACAATCGTTCATAAAGGAAATATCATGAAGTTTACAGAAGGCGCCTTCAAAAACTGGGGCTATGAGCTTGCAGAACGCGAATTCTCAGATAAAGTATTTACGTGGTCTGAATATGACCGCATTAAAGAAGCACAAGGTCAAGCGGCAGCAGATGCGGCTCAAAAAGCGGCGCTTGATGGTGGCAAAATTCTTGTGAAAGATGCGATTGCAGATATCGCATTACAACAAGTTTTGACACGTCCAACTGACTTTGATGTGATCGCAACGTTGAACTTAAATGGCGACTACTTGTCAGATGCACTTGCTGCACAAGTTGGCGGAATCGGGATCGCTCCTGGTGCAAACATTAATTATTTAACTGGTCATGCGATTTTTGAAGCAACCCATGGAACAGCACCGAAATACGCAGGAAAAGATGTAGTAAACCCTGGTTCCGTTATTTTGTCTGGCGTAATGATGCTTGAACACCTTGGATGGCAAGAAGCTGCAGACTTGATCTACAAATCGATGGCTACTACAATTAACAACAAAACCGTAACTTATGATTTCGCTCGTTTGATGGAAGGCGCAACCGAAGTGAAATGTTCCAAATTCGCCGATCTATTGATCGAAAACATGTAAGATAAAGGAGCTACTTTTCCCATGGCAATTCAACGCAAAAAAATTACAGTTGTCGGTGCAGGTTTTACTGGCGCGACAACTGCTCTAATGCTTGCTCAGAAAGAACTTGGTGATGTTGTATTGCTTGACATCGCACCACTTGAAAACCCGACAAAAGGGAAAGCACTTGATATGCTTGAAGCAAGCCCTGTTCAAGGTTTTGATGCAAAAATTACAGGTACATCGTCATATGAGCAAGCGGCAGATTCCGATGTGGTTATCATCACAGCAGGTATCGCTCGTAAGCCGGGCATGAGTCGCGATGACCTTGTGAGTACAAACGCAGGAATCGTGAAGTCCGTTTGCGAACAAGTAAAACGCGTTGCTCCGAACAGTTATGTCATCATCTTGTCGAATCCTGTAGATGCGATGACCTATGTTGCATACGAGACGCTTGGTTTCCCAAAAAATCGTGTCATCGGTCAATCCGGTGTGCTTGATACGGCACGTTTCAATACATTTGTTTCTGAAGCGTTGAACGTATCCGTTGAAGACATTCGCGGTTTCGTTCTTGGTGGTCACGGTGATGACATGGTTCCGCTCGTTCGCTATTCAAGTGTTGGCGGAATTCCAATCGAGAAATTGTTACCGAAAGAACAAATTGATGCGATCGTTCAACGTACACGCGTTGGCGGCGGCGAAATTGTAAACTTGCTTGGTAATGGAAGTGCATATTATGCGCCAGCAGCATCATTGGTTCAAATGGCAGAAGCGATTTTGAAGGACAAAAAACGCATTATTCCTGCGATCGCATTGCTTGAAGGTGAGTATGGTTACTCGAATTTATTTATGGGTGTGCCTACTGTACTTGGTGGTAATGGTATTGAGCGAGTGTTCGACTTAGAAGTGACTGCAGAAGAAAAAGCGGCTTTGGACAAATCCGCTGAATCAGTGCGCAAAGTAATTGCGATTGTAGATCAATCTGCTGTATTGTCTAAATAATGTTAGGATACTTAACAGACTCCGATTCGTCGGAGTCTTTTTCTATTTAAATTATTAAATTCTCTGAAATACTTGCTAAATGAGTTTTGAATATGCTAATGTCTTTTTATGAAATGTTACTATTCTTTACATTGTGAAGGAGATCCGATGTCCACTCATGCAGAAATCGAAGAAAAAATCGCAGAACTTAAATCAGATATGGATCAATTCACGTTTTTATTAAATGATCTGAGCGAAAAGGTTAAGCATTTATTATTAGAATTAGGTCAGCCGATATCGTATCAAGAAACGGACGAGGACATCTTTGTTGAAACGTTAACTCAGAAATGAAAAAATGCCAGTTATCCGATTCGATTTTCGGATGACTGGCATTTTTATTATGTATTTTGGAATTACACGTTAAGTAAATTTGTTATGTTCATTTTTTCAAAAAACTTACTGTTTAATTCTTCTTTTTTGTTGTTCAATTCAATGAGGATTTTCAATTGCAGTTCAAGTTTTTTCTTGAATTGACCAATTAATTGTTCGTCCGTTGTCATATACTCGAATTGATTGTTTTGATAATAAAGGCGAATAAAATTACCATCCTCGAGATGTATCGCGCCCGAAACGCCCAGGAGCTGTTTCTGGTTGTGCAATTCAATATATCCGCGTAGGTCCGGAAAATCAAAACTGCAATTTTTTTTAATTAATGCCAAAATCGGTTCTAATTCATTTATGTACGCATTTTTTGCATCCATACTTTGTTGGTTCAATAGTTACAACTCCTTTCATTTTAATGAAAACAATTTCATAACGTTAAATTTGACATATTGCGTGCAACTTGTCAATTAGTTGCACGCATATTTGTCGCGCAAGTTTCATTTTTTAGACGGTTCAATTAATCGTGAAATGGTTGCTTCATCCAGATGAATGATTAATGTGCGTTGTTGCTCATAAATGACAAAACCTGGCTTCGCTTTTGCAGGTTTTTTGACATGTTTAATTTTCGTCAAATCGATGGGGATTGAACTGGATTGGCGAGCTTGACTAAACCATGCGGCAAGCATTGCCGCTTCGCGTAATGTTGATTCATCCGGATTTGGGTCAGCAATTAACACATGAGAGCCCGGAATATCTTTGGTGTGCATCCACCAATGGTGGTCTTGACCAAGTTTGAACGTTACGTAATCGTTTTGTAAATTATTTTTTCCAATATAAATCGAAATACCGCTACTACTTGTAACTTGAATTGGCGATGGTTTGGTGTTTCGTTTTTTTCGTTGGTGTTGCTTTTGCTTGGATCTGAGGTGTCCTAATTGTATGAGTTCATCTCGAATTTCTGATAAGTCGTTTGTACTTGCGAACTCGAGTTGCTGTAAAATGGTTTCCCAATATAATTGATCATCTGCGGTTTTGCATAATTGCTCATGAATCAGCGGGATGCTCGTTTTTATCTTATTGTATTTTTTGAAAAAATGCTGCGCTTGTTCGTTTGCTGTTTTTAATGGGTCGATGGGTATCGTGATTTCCGGCATTTCTTCGTCAAAATAATTGACGAGTGCAATCGATGTCGAACCGCGCGATACAAGGTGTTGTGAGGCAGTTAGCAGCTCGCCCCACTCGCGCCATTGTTCGGCATCTTCTGACTGAAGTTGTTGTTCTTGCAATTTTTGTCGTTTTGACCGAGATTTTTGAAATTCCGATGTCGCAACTTGGAAAAGGTCGTGCGCGCGTTGTCGACGATTTTCGCGCTCTGATTTTTCATGAAATACACGTTCTAGACATTCACTGACAGAATGTGCAGTTTGTCGATTTTTCATCTGTAAAATTGGAATTGTGCTGAAACACACTTGATCCGCGTGGTTAATTCCAAAGCACGGCGTATAGTCGTGTTCGAGAAACTGTTTCTTCCACGCAGCGAGTATTGCCAGTACTGCACTAACGGTTCGGTCGTGATGCAATGCATGTGTTACTGCGAGCACCTCTGCAGCGAGTAGTGGACTAAAGCCACTGAATCGACCAAGAATTTTCTTTTCCCAATCACGATCATCTGTATATGGCGTTAAACTTTCCATTGCCCAGGCGACATGTTCAGTCCAGTCGTCGTTAAGTAGTGAAAATTTATGTTGTTCAGGCGGTGGGGTATATAAGCTTCCCGGCAAGACGATCCGATGGCGACTTACGGCTGGTGTAACATGTTGAATACTATCTAACACTTTTGCACCGCTTGTATGGTCTCGTGGGTCTTCTGATAATAAAATCAAATTTGAATGCTTACCCATGAGTTCAAAGACGATCACACGAAGGATCGGATCACCGAGTTCGTTTTGTGTGCGAATATGAGCATGTAAAATACGCTCGTCACCAATTTGTTCGATTTTCTCGATCCAACCTCCTTCGATTTGTTTGCGTAAAAAGGTGCAGAATGCTGGTGGCTCAAGCGGTTTATCAACGCTCATCGTGCGAAGATGTGTGCGCGGGACGGTCGGATCCGTAGAAAGTAGCCAGCGATAATTCAATCCCCCGGCACGAATATGTAGTTCAACTTCGTTTATTGCAGGCATGACGATTTTGCTAATTCTGCCTCGAATTAGTAATTGTAATTCGTGTATGACTGCACGCATCATGATTCCATCAAAAGCCATGGGTTCGATTCCTCCGATAAAACATCTTTAAATTCATCTTGCCACACGTGATGTGAAAACAAAAGTGTACGCATAAGTTTGTCTGCTAATACATAGCGTTTAGCAAACGAAAGTAGATAAGGAAGGTGCAAATTTGTTGGAACGATTAAATGGTAATGTACAGGGATTGTCTGATGAGGAAGTTGTTCGTATTCGAGAAACCGCAGGTTGGAACCGATTGATGGAACCTAAAGGGTCACCATGGTATCTCAAAATCATTTCAACATTTGCGAATCCAATTGGGTTAGTGCTATTAGCCGCGGTTGGGATCTCAATGTGGCTCGGTGAGTGGCTGGACGCATGGTCGATTTTAGCGATTATTTTAATGAATGCGGGCTTGGAATGGGTTCAAGAATCGAGGGCCGAAAAAGCACTTTCGAAACTTCAGACTTTTTCTGCGCCCAAATGTCGCGTGTATCGCTCAAGTGATTGGAAAACGCTTCCTGCGGATGAGTTAGTACCGGGTGACTATATTCGTGTCACAACCGGAGATCGAATTCCTGCCGATGTCGTATGGACAAGTGTGACAGGTTTGCATGTCGATGAGTCAATGTTGACCGGTGAATCGGAGCCAATTGCAAAAATCATCGGTGGGCAAGATGGACTTGACCGAGGATCAATGGGTACGATGGTCGTCTCTGGACATGGATTAGCAACGGTAAAAGCAATTGGTCAACAAACAAGTATCGGCCAAATTGCTTCGTTATTGGCGCAATCCGGTCCGAAACAAACACCACTTCAGCAAAAATTGCATCAACTTGGTGGTACGCTCGTTTGGACGGCGCTGGGATTAACTGCGCTTGTGGTCTGGTTTGGATATCTTCGCGGATATCAATGGATGGAAATGCTCATGAGTGGTGTCAGTTTAGCGGTGGCGGTGATTCCAGAAGGGTTGCCAGCCATTGTCACCGTTGCGCTTGCGCTTGGTGTTCAGCGGATGAGTGCCCACCGTGCAATCGTGCGCAGATTAACAAGTGTAGAGACACTCGGATGTGCTACGGTAATTTGTTCAGATAAAACAGGCACGTTAACAGAAAATCGTATGGTAGTTACCGATTGCTGGCAAAGCGGAGAGTCCGTAGACCGACTTCACGTGTCGAAGGAAATGCTACGGATCTCACAACATTGTTCGAATGCGGAATTTGGTAATGTTACTAACTCAGATAACGCTCCAACGTGGTTTGGTGATCCGACGGAAGTTGCAATCGCAGGTTGGGCAGATGCTCATGTAAAAGAAGTAATGAATCGCGTTGCTGAACTGCCATTTGATTCTGATCGGAAACGGATGACGGTTATGGTTGAAGATCAAGGACATTACTTTATTTTTATGAAAGGTGCGGCAGAAAAAGTGTTGCCTTTCTGTATGAGCATAAATTGGCACGGCATCGTGGAACCGCTAACGGTAGGGCGCGAACAACTCATTAAAGATGCAGTTGAGCGACTGGCAATGCAAGGGAAGCGAGTACTGGCAATGGCATACCGTGCGAATGTTTCCTCAACGGATCAAGATGGTAAACTGAAGTCCTCTCATGAAGATCAGATGGTATTTGCCGGACTTATTGCGATGTCTGATCCACCGCGAGCAGGTGTGAAAGAAGCAATCAGAGATTGCCGGGATGCAGGAATCAGACCAATCATGATTACTGGTGATCATCCGCAAACGGCTATGGCAATTGCGTCCGAGATCGGTTTGTTGCGGCCGAATGCTGGTGTACTTACGGGGTCTGAATTAGATTCGATGGATGAGAAAACACTTGGAAAAAAATTAGTGGGAACAGATGTGTTTGCCAGAGTAACACCCGCGCACAAAATGCGCATTGTGAACGCGCTTCAGGCACAGCGTCACATTGTTGCCATGACCGGAGATGGCGTAAATGATGCACCTGCGCTGAAATCGGCGGATATCGGGGTCGCGATGGGGAAACAAGGGACTGATGTGGCGAGAGAATCGGCTGATTTGGTGTTAAGTGACGATCATTTTGCGACGATTGTGTATGCGGTACGTGAAGGCCGGACGATTTATGATAATATTCGAAAGTTTATTCGTTACTTGCTCGCATCGAATGTAGGTGAAATTATTACGATGCTTGGTGCGATGATGCTGGGCTTGCCATTACCACTTCTTCCTGTGCAAATATTGTGGGTTAATTTAGTAACCGATGGGTTACCTGCGCTCGCACTCGGAATGGACCCTGCAGAAGGCAACCAGATGAACCGAGCGCCGCGATCACGAAATGAACATATTTTGGGTGCTGGGCTAGGCTGGAAAATTATATCTCGCGGCGTGATGATCGGTATTTTTACACTGGTATCATTTGCGTTGACACTTCGTCGTGATGGATTTTTTATGATGAGTCATCACGAACAATTACATCTTGTTTCAGAAAATGGACAAATGCTCATGCACGCTCAGACGGTTGCGTTCGCAGCGCTTGTGATGGCGCAGTTAATTCACGTATTTGATTGCCGGAATTCGGAATCCATATTTCAGCGGAATCCGTTCTCGAATCGTCCGCTCGTGTTTGCGGTTTTACTTTCGTTTGGCTTGATGATCGCTGCTGTGTACGTTAGCTATTTACAACCGATTTTTAAAACGGTAGATTTAGATTGGGCTGATATTTGGCTCGTGATGACGTGCGCGGTGATTCCGTCGATTGTATTTGCCGGTGGACGTAAGCGCAAGAAGATTAAAGGAGCGACTCGCAGTGGAATTTACGAAAATGCACGGTTTGGGCAATGATTTTATCGTCGTTTATGGCGAACAGACACTTCCTGAAGGAGTGGCTGAATTAGCAATTCAAGTATGCGATCGCAATTTTGGGATCGGTGCGGACGGATTGGTATTTATTTTACCTTCCGAAAAAGCAGATGTGCGCATGCGGATCATTAACTCAGACGGATCTGAGGCGGAACAATGCGGAAACGCGATCCGTTGTGTCACAAAATATGTATTTGATCACGGGATCGTTCGTGGAACATCGATTACGGTGGAGACACTTGGTGCAGGCGTACAACAAGTTCAAGTCAACGCAACGGATGGCAAAGCGGAAACAGTTCGCGTGCAAATGGGGCAACCGATTCTGAAAGGGTTGAACGTTCCTACGACGGTCGATGCAGACGTTGTGTTGCAACACCCGATTGAAGTGGATGGTCGCACATTTACGTTTACCGCAGTTTCCATGGGCAATCCGCATTGCGTAATTTACGTTGATGATGCGCCGAATTTTGATCTTGGAGTGTGGGGGCCGAAGTTGGAAGTGCATCCGATGTTCCCCAAAAAAATCAACGTTGAATTTGCGACAGTTCGTTCACGCGGTCACGTAGATATGCGCGTCTGGGAACGCGGTGCGGGGCCGACGTTAGCATGCGGCACTGGTGCATGTGCGACACTCGTCTCTTCCGTCCTTAATGGATCGACGGATCGTGAAGGAACGATTTCGCTTAAAGGTGGCGACTTGTACATTGAGTGGGATGAAGCATCGAATCAAGTATATATGACGGGTCCTGCGACGGAAGTGTTTACAGGTCGCATATAAAAAATCATTAATCTGATCTGCACCCCGTCAAGAAGACAGTGGAAATAACAAAAGTAACTATGCGGCCTGAGTCCTAAATTCCATTGGACTTAGGCCGTTTAATTTTGCTTGTAGACGTTCGTAATTATAAAAGTGTATGTACGCATTAATATCTTTCTGTAATTTTTCGATATTCTTGGTATCCACTCTGTCTAGCCATAAAAATAGCCCCCCATCAAGTAAACAAGGTTTATTTATTAAACCTTTATACTTAACGGGGAGCATATCACTCGCTGCGGTCGTATTTTTTGTTTGCTTATTTTTTTCCTGTTTCTGCTCGTTTGTGGTAAAGTAAAACCATCTGACTTTTTCGGTGATGAGGGGGATTGCAGGGAATGACAAAACCATCCTTGCGTGAGGTTTTACAGCAACGGGTAATTGTTGCCGACGGAGCAATGGGTACATATTTATATCAACAAGGAATTTCTTCGGGAATTTCATATGAAGAAATGAATGTGACTCAGCCTGATCGAATTGCGGCAGTACACCTCGAATATATACAAGCAGGTGCAAAATTAATTGAAACCAATACGTTTTCGGCGAGTCGTGAAAAACTTGCGAAATACGGCCTAGAACATCAATGGGAAGCGATCAATCGTGCGGGTGTGCGTTTAGCAAAAGATGCGGTGCCATCAGATATTTACATAGCGGGTGCGGTTGGTTCGCTGCGCGCAGGGCGCAGAACTGGGATGAATACACCGGTGAAATTGGAAAAAAGCTTTTCTGAGCAAATTGCAGTGTTGCTTGAAGAAGGCGTGGATGGCATATTGCTGGAGACGTTCACTGATTTAAGTGAGCTTCGCGTAGCGGTCGAAGTCGTTCGGAGACTGGATGCAAGCATTCCTCTTATCGCCCAGTTTGCGGTGGAAATGGATGGTTGTACGCAAGATGGCGTAAAATTGAACGATGCATTCGGTCAAATTCGTTCGCTTGGTGCGGATATTGTCGGTTTGAATTGCCGCAGTGGTCCAATGCCGCTTCTTCGTTTGTTGCAACAAGTTGCCGGAGAAGGGCCATATTCTGTTTTTCCAAATGCAGGCTTAGCAGATTATGTCGATGGTAAAATTAAGTATTCGGCGGAGCCGTCGTATTTTGCGCATGTCGTACCGGAACTCGTGGCGAATGGTGTACGATTAATTGGTGGTTGTTGCGGCACGACGCCGGAACATATTCGAGCAATTTCCGAAGCTGTGAAAGTGATTGAGTCACTCGGAACGAATGTTGAAGTCGTACAAGCTCCGTCAGTCGAAACGGTAAAGATTGCTCCAATCGAGCCACTACCAGAAGCGCGCAAAGCGGACGAGCAAGACGTGGAGCGAGTGCTTGGCCGCATTCGAGCGTTTCGGAGTCCTGAACAACCGAGCATCGTTGAACAAGTAAAAAAACGTCATACCGTCATTGTTGAATTGGATCCGCCCCGCGATTTAGATATTGATAAATTTATCCGTGGTTGCATGGCGCTAAAAGCGGTTAATTGTGATGCGGTGACGCTTGCGGATAACTCACTAGCAGTAACGCGAATGAGTAATCTTGCACTTGGACAGTGGATGCGCAGTGAAGTTGGCGTTCGTCCGTTACTACATATCGCATGCCGCGACCGAAACTTGATCGGAACACAATCTCATATGATGGGCATGTCCGCACTTGGGATTGATCATGTGCTTTGTGTGACTGGTGATCCTGCACGATTTGGGGATTTACCTGGTTCAAGTTCGGTATATGATATGACGTCTTTTGACATGATTCGCATGGTGAAACAATTGAATCAAGGCGTGGCTTTTTCGGGAAAAGCGCTAAAACAAAATGCGAATTTTGTCGTTGGAGCGGCTTTTAATCCAAATGTTAAATATTTAGATAAAGCAATTCAACGGCTTGAGAAGAAAGTTGAAGCGGGTGCGGATTATATTATGACGCAACCGGTATATGATCCGAAGATTATTATTGAATTGGCGGAGAAAACAAAACATATCCAAGTGCCGATTTTTATCGGAATCATGCCGCTGGCCAATGGGCGCAATGCAGAGTATTTGCACAATGAAGTGCCAGGAATTCAATTATCAGATGATGTTCGGCGCAGGATGGCAGGACTTGAAGGTGAAGAAGGCCGACAAGTAGGTGTTCAAATTGCTCGGGAGTTGCTCGATGTGGCGATGGATCATTTTAATGGAATCTATTTAATCACTCCGTTTTTCTGGTATGAGATGACAGCGTCCTTAACTGAGTATGTGTGGGCGCGAACTGGAGCAAAAACGCGAGATTCCGCGAAACAAGCCGAATAATGCCTGTTTTTCTCGAAGTATCGCTTGTTTTTAGGTGTTCAAATCGTTTACAATTGACGGTAGGGAATTGGGCATTCGGGCAATATCATCCGGTTGCCGAGGGAGGATGTCTGATGGCAATCAAGTTGATCAACATTGGATTCGGTAACATTGTGTCTGCCAATCGTATTATCGCAATTGTCAGTCCTGAATCCGCACCGATCAAACGGATTATTCAAGAAGCGCGTGAGCGTCATATGCTCATCGACGCAACGTACGGACGAAGAACGCGTGCCGTTGTCATCATGGATAGCGACCACGTGGTATTGTCAGCCGTACAGCCGGAGACGGTCGCACACCGACTCGGAACCTCCAAAGACGATGACAATAACGATTGATGGGAAGGTCGATTATGTATGGATAAAGGGTTACTAATCGTACTGTCTGGTCCGTCTGGCGTAGGGAAAGGTACAGTTTGTGCAGCGCTACGAAAAAGGTTGCCGAACTTGGTCTATTCCGTGTCTGCAACGACTCGTAAACCTCGTGCTGGTGAAGTGGATGGCGTGAATTATTTTTTTAAGTCACATGATGAATTTAAACATATGATTGAACATAACGAATTGCTGGAATGGGCACAATACGTAAGCAATTTTTACGGTACGCCGCGCACATTTGTCGAAGAGACGCTTGCTTCCGGTAAAGACGTGATTTTAGAAATTGAAGTGCAAGGCGCAATGAAAGTGAAACAACAGTTTGATGAGGGCATATTCATATTTTTGATGCCGCCTTCATTAGATGAATTGCGTAGCCGTATTGTCGGCCGAGGTACAGAGGCACTAGATCAAGTGAACCAACGCATGTTAACAGCAGTTGACGAAATCAAATTGTTAGACCAATATGATTATGCGGTTGTGAATGATCAGGTTGAGTTAGCATGTGATCGAATCATTTCGATTTTACAAGCTGAACATTGCCGCAAAGAACGCATCATGCCAAAAATACAACAGTGGATCGATGAGGTGAGTAAATAATGTTATATCCGTCAATCGACGAATTGTTAAAGAAAGTGGACAGCAAGTATACATTAGTCGTTGCTGCTTCCAAACGCGCACGTAACTTGCGTGAAGGCGAGAAAACTGAGATTCGTCGCCCGAAATCGTTTAAACAAGTCGGAATCGCCTTGGAAGAACTTTATGGTGATTTGATTATCGCGGCACCAATTGTGCCGAAAGAAGAAGTAATCGAGCAGTAATTTTTTAACGTATGCATGTGGATGCAAAACCTAACAACAACCTGAGTGGTTGTTGTTTTTGTTTATATTACGATTGAATTTGAGCGGCGGAGGTGTACACATGTGGAACAATGCGAGAATTTTACTTGGTGTTTGCGGGGGCATCGCTTGCTATAAAGCGATCACGCTAGCGAGTTTACTCACAAAACAAGGTGCGCTCGTTGATGTAATCATGACCGAATCAGCAAAGCAATTTGTTACGCCGCTCACGTTTCAATCAATTACGCGCAGAGCCGTGTATTCGGACGCGTTTGATGAACGAAATCCATCCGTCGTGCAACATATCCATTTAGCAGATGAAGCGGATCTGATTTTGATTGCACCTGCTACTGCAAATGTGATCGGAAAATATGCAAATGGTATCGCTGATGATTTGCTGACAACGACGTTACTCGCGTGCCGAGCACCAATCATGATTTCGCCGGCGATGAACGGACATATGCTAGCCCATCCATCGGTTCAAGACAATTTGCAAAAACTTGCGAGTCGCGGCGTTTGTATATTGGACCCCGCGAGCGGAATGCTTGCGTGTGGGTATGAAGGCAAAGGCCGATTACCGGAACCGGAACAAGTAGCGGATGCATTATGGGAATTTTGGCAACAACAGCAAGCGGTTGAACGACTACCAGACTGGACAGGTATGCGTGTTTGGATTACAGCGGGCGGGACAAGGGAGCCGATCGATCCGGTTCGTTATATTGGTAATTCGTCGAGCGGCAAAATGGGCTTCGCTCTCGCGGAAGCGGCAAGGGCTCGCGGGGCACAAGTGACACTCATTGCGGGGAATGTTTCGCTAGCGACTCCTGAAGGTGTTTTGCGTGTAGATTGTGAGACCGCAGCGGAAATGCATCAATTGGTTATGATGAATCTTTCAAAGATGGATGTGCTCATCAAAAGTGCAGCCGTTGCAGATTATCGTCCACTCGAGCAGGCCAATCAAAAAATAAAAAAAAATTCGGATTCTTTAACCATTACGTTAGTAAAAAATCCGGATATTTTATTCGAAGTTGGACAACAAAGTGATGAACTCAGACCATTTCTCGTTGGATTCGCTGCGGAGACAGAAAATCTTGTTGAACACGCCAAGTCTAAGTTGCTACGCAAAAATTGTGATGTGCTCATCGCCAATCAAGTAACGATATCCGGTGCGGGATTCGGGAGCGATCAAAATCAAGTGATCGCGTTTGCGAAAGATGGTTCGGAGAAATCGTTTGGTTTAACTGCAAAAAAGAAACTTGCCGGTGAATTACTCGATTGGATGTTTCCGTTTATCGGGTCAAAAGGCGGTGGGTTGAAGTGACGATCGTTGCTGAAGTCATTGTAGATGTGACGGCCCGTGAAGTCGATCGGCCCTTCGATTATATGATTCCTCCCGTTCTACAAACGCTCATTCGCACAGGAATGCGAGTGCAAGTTTCGTTTGGACCGCGTACACTTCTTGGAATCGTGGTGGGTATTTATGATTGCACAGACGAAACGCATTTGAAGCGATTAAAACCGGTACAAGCTCTGCTTGATTTGGAGCCCTGTTTTGATGATTCTTTGTTAGCTCTTAGTAAATGGATGCGTGATAAATATGTGTGCAGTTGGTCGGCGGTGCTGACGGCGATGTTGCCGGTTGCGCTGCGTGCGGAAACGAAAACGACCATTGCGTGGTGTGGTCCAGGTGATGTTGAGGCGACCATTTTCGCTGATGACGGTGCGGATGCATTGCAATTATTACAATGGTTACGTGCGAAAGAATCAGTCTCGCTCAAAGAATTAACCTCAACATTTCCAAACGCTGCAAAGTTTGTGCGCAAATGGGCGGATCGCGCTTGGGTGACGAGTTCACAGGCTGTATTGGATCGATTAAAGCCAAAGATGGTAATGATGATCCGCTCGAAGGCAACACATGTAGCGTGGAACGCAAAGAAATTATCTGTGCGAAAAAATGCGGTGGCAATGCTTCGATTGATTGATTTTATGCTCGAACATGACGTAGATACGCAGTGGCCGAATGCTGATGTGGTGGAGCAGACACAAGCATCGCGAACGAATATCAATGCGCTTGTTCAAGAAGGTTTACTCGAAACGCATGAACAGGTTGTATTTCGTGACCCGTTTGCGAATCGTTCTTTTGGTGCAGATCAGGCACTTAAGTTGACCTCCGCGCAGCAAACAGCGCTCGATCCAATTTTAGAGGCGCTTCGTCAGCGCGTGGAAGCAAGATTTTTCCTGCTTCAAGGAGTAACGGGAAGTGGGAAAACCGAAGTATATTTGCAAGCAATTGCATCTTGTATTGAACATGGCAATCAGGCGCTCATGCTTGTGCCTGAAATTTCATTGACTCCGCAAATGGTCGAGCGTTTTAAAAGGCGATTCGGGGATCAAGTAGCCGTTTTACATAGCCGGTTGTCAAACGGAGAACGTCTTGATGAGTGGCGCAAAATTTTATCTGGCATCGTTACTGTTGCAGTTGGCGCGCGGTCAGCGTTGTTTGCTCCGTTTCGTAGTCTTGGATTGATCATCATTGATGAAGAACATGAATCAACGTATAAGCAAGAAGAAGCGCCTCGTTACCATGCGCGAGATGTCGCTGCATTCCGGGCGAAATATCATAACATTCCGGTTGTATTCGGTAGTGCGACACCAGCGCTCGAGTCGGATTCTTGGGCACTTGGAATTGGTGCGATTGCAGAAGATATTGGCGAGCCGCTCGTGCGTCTTCATTTGCCAGAACGAGTAAACAATCAAAAACTGCCCGAAGTATCGATCATTGATTTGCGTGAAGAATTAAAAGAAGGTCATCGTGCGATGATTAGCCGCAAATTGCATCAAGCGATTTTGGACCGATTGGATGCGAAAGAACAAATTGTACTCATGCTTAATCGCAGAGGTTATGCAACATTTGTCATGTGTCGTAGTTGCGGGCATACATTAGAATGTCCGAATTGTGATGTAACCTTGACCTTTCATCAGTCGCAGGGGGTGTGCAGATGCCATTATTGCGGGTACGCGATTCCGCAGGTAAGTACATGTCCTTCTTGTGAAAGTCCACACATTCGTCAGTTTGGTGCGGGTACGCAAAAAGTGGAAGAGGAATTGGTGCGGTTATTTCCTGGGATTCGTGTCATTCGGATGGACATTGATACGACGGGGGAAAAGGGCGCACATGAAAAATTATTGAGCGCGTTCAGTAGGCAAGAAGCGGATGTTCTACTTGGCACACAGATGGTCGCAAAAGGACTCGATTTTCCGAATGTGACGTTGGTAGGTGTAATCAGTGCAGATACCATGCTACAAGTCCCAGATTTTCGTTCGGCGGAACGGACATTTCAGTTGCTGACACAGGTGGCTGGCAGGGCTGGTCGTCATCAAAAACCTGGTGAAGTGATTATCCAGTCTTACACACCAGAGCATTATTCGATCCAATTCGCAGCATATCATGATGTTGAAGGGTTTTTACGGGAAGAAGCAGTGCAGCGTAAACAAATTGGTTATCCACCATATCAGAATTTGACGCTACTAACCTTTTCCCATGAGCAACCGACGATGGTACAACGCTTTGCTGAGGATTGGTTAGCTGCTCTTAAACAGAAGATGGAAAATGAAGGATATTCGGAAGATCGAGTGAAAATTTTTGGACCGGTGGCGCCTTCCATTGGAAGGGTAAATCTTCGCTATCGGATGCAGGGTATGATAAAATACAATCAAGTTTTAAATATGCATGAATATTTGCGCGAAGTGTTGTACCAATTACAGGAACAAGCACGTAAACAGCATGTTCAGGTAGGTATTGATTTATACCCGTATCATTTTGGCTAAGAATAGGGGCGTTTGAACACATGGCATTGCGAATCATAGTTAGAGATCCGGATCCAGTATTACGTGAAACGGCGAGGATCGTCACAAAATTTAATGGAAGTCTTCATAAATTATTAACGGATATGGCAGAGACAATGTATGAAGCGGAAGGCGTTGGTTTGGCCGCGCCACAAGTCGGAATTTCGAAACGCGTCATTGTCGTTGATGTCGGTGACCAGCATGGGTTAGTCGAAATGATCAATCCAGAAATGATTGAAACGTTCGGCGAGCAACTGGGTACGGAAGGATGTTTAAGCATTCCGAATGTGAGTGGCGACGTACTTCGCTATCAAAAAATCCGTGTGACTGCCCAAGATAGAAACGGTCAACCGTTGGACTATACGGCGGAAGGATTTTTTGCGCGTGCGATTCAGCATGAAATTGATCATTTGAATGGCGTCTTGTTTACAGACCATGCAAAAATTATTCATCCGGTCGATCCGGATCGTCTACGTTCGCGTCGTCGTTTGGGGGAACGGTAATGAATATTCTAATGATGGGCACACCGGACTTTGCTGTGCCCATTTTGCATGCTTTGATGAAAAAAGCGCCAGAACTTGGTGCGCGCGTCGTCGGTGTTGTGTCACAACCGGACCGCCCAAAAGGACGAAAACAAGAATTGACGCCGACACCACTAAAAGTGGCGGCACTTGAATACGGCTTGCCGGTGTTGCAACCGCAAAAAGTAAAAACGGAAGATTCCATTCAGGCGATCCGCGATCTGGCGCCGGATCTTATTGTCACTGCGGCATACGGTCAATTGTTGCCGCCCGCGTTGCTCGAAATCCCATCAAAAGGTTGTATTAATGTACATGCATCCTTACTCCCCAAATATCGCGGAGGCGCTCCAATTCACTGGTCAATTATCCGAGGTGAAAAAGAAACCGGCGTGACGCTGATGCATATGGCACGCGGACTCGATACAGGCGATATGATTGTTCGGCGCATCGTACCAATCAGCTCGCTAGACACATGTGGATCGATGTTTGATCGCTTGAAGGAAGCGGGAGCATTGTTAATTCACGAGCATTTGCAATCATTATTAGATGGTACGGCGCCTCGGACGGAACAGGATCATACGAAAGCAACCCATGCGCCGAATATTACACGTGCGGATGAACAAATGAACTGGTCCAAGTCGGCACTCGAGTTAGATTGTCAGGTACGTGGAATGAATCCTTGGCCGGTCGCATTCACAAGGTTAAATGGAAATGTGCTAAAAGTATGGGAATCGTCACCTGAAGGAAATGATTTAAATGGAAGTCTTATACCAGGTTCAATTGTGGCAGTCGATGCTAGGGGCATAGGTGTTGCATGCGGAAGTGGTGTCTTATGGCTCAAAATGGTACAACCTTCAGGGAAAAAAGCAATGTCAGCAACTGACTTTGCACGCGGTAACCGGATTGAATCCGGAACGTGTTTTGAATATGGAGAACTTGAATGAAAAAACAATCAATGAAATCACGGAGTGCGCGTGATGTGGCACTCGATGTATTACTGCGGGTTCAGAATGAAGCGGCATTTAGCCCACTTGCATTGCAAGCTGAACTTGTTCAATCAACGCTTAGTCCAGTCGATCGTGGACTTACGACCGAATTAGTTTACGGTACCTTACAATGGCAAGGTTGGTTGGATGCAGGGCTTTCGCCGCTTGCTTCGCGCGGACTTGCCAAACTCGAAACTTGGGTGCTCATCTTGCTGCGTATGAGCGTGTATCAACTCGCTTGTTTGGACAAAATTCCTGCGCATGCCGCAGTCAATGAAGCTGTGCAAATTGCCAAAAAACGAGGACATGATGGGATTTCCAAACTTGTTAACGGTATTCTAAGATCATGGTTGCGTGAGAATCAAGATGTGAAACCGAACGAGAAGGAAGCGGCATTGCTTGCGCATCCGAAGTGGCTCCTAGATCGTTGGACGGCGCAATGGGGAAAAGAAACTGCTCATGCGATTGCAGAATCGAATTTGTTTCGTCCTGCAGTTAGTGTGCGTGTGAACACAATGAAAATAACTCGTGAAGCACTTCAAACTGAATTGCAACACGCGGGATATGTAATATACCCGTCACCGATTAGTCCTGATGGATTAGTGCTTCAAGGCGGAACACCAATTCAATTTACGAAATGGTTTTTAGACGGTGCGTTAACGCTTCAAGACGAAAGCTCGATGGTTGTAGCATCGGCGATCAATCCGCATGAAGGCAGTCGGATTTTGGATGCTTGTGCAGCACCAGGAGGAAAAACGACGCATCTTGTTCAGCGGATGAATGGCAAAGGCGAAGTGTGGGCGCTCGACCAACACGCGCACAAAGAAGTGTTAATCCGTGAAAATGCATTGCGCTTACGATTGTCGAAGCCTATTCATACGAGAGTGACGGATGCACGGGAAGCGAAGGAACATTTTCAAAAGCAATCATTTGATGTTGTTCTTTTAGACGCACCATGTTCAGGGAGTGGTGTGCTTCGGCGCAAACCAGAACGCAAATGGCATCCGTCTAGCCAGGCGCAAACGGAGCTTAGACAATTAGTTGTCCTACAAAGGGAATTGCTCGAATCGCTTGCTGGCTTAGTAAAAATCGGCGGGATTTTTGTTTATAGTACTTGTTCCATAGACCGAGAAGAGAATGATATCCAAGTGAAACGTTTTTTAGCGGATCATCCGGAATTTGAGCTGGATGAATCTCTTGGTCAAATGCTTGCAGAAACTGCACCACAGTTTGATTGGACAAAAACTGGCGCCGATCGTGGAATTTTGCCAGGCATGCTTCAACTATTACCGCATGATGCAGAAAGCGATGGTTTTTTTGTCGCTCGCATGGTGCGCATATGATAAAATTGCAACAGAACCTTTTTAAGATCTGAGGAGTTTATATGGTGAAACCATTGATTTATGATTTAACCCGTGAAGGCTGGAAAACATGGCTTTCCGAAAACGGGGAACCGACCTATCGTGTGCAGCAAATTATGAATTGGCTTTACCAAAAACGTGTGAATTCTGTTGATGAAATGACGAATTTAAGTAAGACACTTCGCCAAAAACTGAATGACGCGTTCCGAATCGAACCGTTAAAGGTAATTACGCAACAAAAATCGAGTGATGGAACGATTAAGTTTCTCTTTGGTTTGCACGATGATCATGCGATCGAGACGGTTTTAATGAAGCATGATTATGGTTACAGTTTGTGTGTAACTACCCAAGTAGGCTGTCGTATTGGTTGTACTTTTTGCGCATCTACACTTGGTGGATTGAAACGTAACCTGACTGCTGGAGAAATTATTTCACAAGCGGTGGAAGCCCAACGAGCGATTGATCCAGACAATGATCGCGTTAGCAGTATAGTTGTGATGGGTTCCGGCGAACCGTTTGAAAATTACGAAGCGTTGATGGACTTTTTATCAGTTGTTAATGATGAGTATTCTTTGCATATCGGCGCACGTCACATTACTGTTTCCACAAGTGGGATCGTTCCGAATATGTACAAGTTCGCCGATGCTGGGACGCAGTTTAATTTGGCGGTTTCGATTCATGCCCCAAATGACGTTCTTCGTTCCAAATTAATGCCTGTGAATCGACGATTCCCGTTTGAAGAAGTGATCAAGGCGTGTGAATATTATATCGAAAAAACAGGTCGTCGGATTACCTTTGAATACGCACTCATTGGTAATGTAAATGATCGCCCAGAACACGCGGAAGAAATGGCATCCGTACTCAAAGGGATGTTATGTCATGTGAATTTGATTCCGGTAAACTATGTGCCAGAGCGAGATTATGTGCGCACGCCGCGCACTGATATTTTTGAATTTCAACGTATCTTGCAAAAAAACCAAGTGAATACAACGATCCGCCGCGAACAAGGCGCGGATATTGCGGCGGCTTGCGGTCAATTACGTGCGCAACATATGGACAAAAAATGAGGTGAGCAACGGATGAAAGCGGCAAGCGGCACGGATATTGGACGTGTGCGACAACTGAATGAAGACCGGGTGTTGGTCAATCCAAACGTGGCAGGTTCGTTGCTCGCCATCGTTGCCGATGGAATGGGCGGTCATAACGCTGGCGAAGTAGCCAGTGAAATGGCCGTTCGGGAAATTGAACATTATTTTCACTTGAATCCACCGGATATACGCCCTGAATTACGTTTGGAACAATTGAAAGTTGCCGTCCAAACAGCCAATGCACTGATTTATGGCTTGGCACAGCGCGATTCACATATGCATGGAATGGGAACAACAGTTGTTGGTTTTTTTGCAGACGAGATCGATCTATGTGTTGCGAGCGTAGGAGACAGTCGGATGTATCGGTTACGTCACGGGAAATTAGATTGTTTAACAGATGACCATACCTATGTAAATGAGTTGATACGTTCTGGTCAACTTCAACCTGAAGAAGCACATCATCATCCTCGGCGCAATGTGTTGACTCGTTCTGTTGGGACGGATCCACATGTGAAAGTAGATGTACAATTGTTCAAATTGCGAGTGAACGATCTGTTTCTGTTGTGTAGTGACGGCTTAACTCATCGCATTTCGGAAACGGTTATTTATGATACGCTCGTTCAACCGATTTCAATTGAAGAAAAAGTGGCACAATTAATCCGTCAGGCGAACGATGCAGGCGGTGAAGATAATATTTCGGTTATTATCATCGAGGTTGACCATTCGGCAGAGGGGAGGCAATAACAGATGGTAGGCGAACAATTAGCATCCCGATACTCATTAATGGAACAAGTCGGCGGCGGCGGTATGGCCCTCGTTTTCAAAGCGCATGATGAAGTGCTTAAGCGTCATGTTGCGATTAAAGTATTACGGCAACAATTTGTGAATGATGATGATTTTGTGCGCAGATTTCGACGCGAAGCTCAGGCGGCAGCAGCATTGTCTCATCCAAATGTTGTAAGTATTTATGATGTCGGCCAAGATGGCGACACGCATTATATCGTGATGGAATACATCGAAGGCCAAAATTTGAACGAAAAAATCAAACAATCTGCACCGCTGCAGGTTGATCAGGCTGTACATATTGCAAGTCAAATTTGTGAAGCACTTGATCACGCACATCACAATCGTATTATTCACCGAGATATAAAACCTCATAATATTTTGATTGGAAAAAACGGTCGTGTAAAAGTAACGGATTTTGGTATTGCCCGTGCCGTTGCATCGACGACAATTACGCAAACAGGTTCTGTGATCGGTTCAGTACTGTATTTTTCACCTGAACATGCCAAGGGAGTTACGACGGACGAGAAATCGGACTTGTATTCACTAGGAATTGTGATGTATCAAATGCTAACGAATGAACTGCCATTTACGGCAGAAACGCCGATCAGTGTTGCTTTGAAGCATTTGCAGGATGATTATATATTGCCAAAAGCGTTGAATTCGTTAATTCCCCAGAGCGTTGAAAATATTATCATTAAATGTTTACGCAAAGATCCCAATGAGCGATTCCAAACGGGAAAAGATATGCAGGCGGCTCTCGATGTTTGTTTAAAAGCTGAGAAATTACATGAACCCAAAATCACATTTACGAAACCTTTGGGTGGTTCAGATTTTGATATGGAAGCGACAATACCGATTCCTGCGATTAAAGCGAACACTAGCCAAAGCCCTAAAGAATTTGTTTCAACGTCAGACAAATCCACATTGCCACCATTATCGCGCAGTGCAAAAAACGGAACTTCTGCGGAGTCGGTTAACGTGCCGAAACAACAACCAAAATGGGTAAAACCAGTTTGGATTGCTACTGGAATCCTTGTACCAATCCTTATTATTTATTTGATTATTTCCCCATGGATGTTGTCATTCAAAACAAATGATGTCGATGTCCCGGATTTGTCGAATCAGACCGTTATTCAAGCAAGTGATACGCTACGAAGCATCGGGTTGATGCCAGAAGTAATCTATGAAGCAAACGAAACGATCGCAAAAGACCTTGTCATTAGGCAGGATAAGTCAGGGATGAAAGTGAAGGAACACAGCAGCATCAAGCTGTTTGTTAGTACTGGGATTGAATCGCTTAAAATGGTTTCGGTGACGAGTATCAAGCTTAGCGACGCGATTACCGCGCTTCAGAAACTTGGAATTAAATCAGAACAAATACAAGTTGAGCATATGTTCTCAAACGAAGAACCAGATACGGTAATTGCTCAATCTCCTCCAGTAGATACGGATGTGACAGCCAAATCAACGATCATAAAATTGACGGTAAGTCAGGGTGAAGAGACATTCCCGATGCCAAATTTACTCGGATTAACAGAAAACGAAGCGAAAGCTCAATTACTTAAACTTAATTTGAAGCTAGCATCAACGGATGGCATTGAATATAGTGAAAGTTACTTATATGGTAAGGGCCAAGTATGGAAGCAGTTCCCTTATGAGCCGAATGATCCGGTAGCACCAACTTCGGAAGTGAAATTATTCGTTAGCACTGGGTATCCAAAAGATTCCAAAGAGTTCTCCTATGATGTGCAAGTTTCACCTATAACGGACGGGGAAGTCTGTCAAATTCAAATTACGTATAGTGATGCTCGAGGTAATGATATTGATTGGGGCAGGCGTTCCGTTAGTAAAATGTCAACGTTTCCAGTTCGTTTGGTAATGAGTCCAATACAAAGTGGTACGATAACGGTAAAAACAAATGATGTTGTTACCTCAATTATTACGGTTAGTTATGATCAACAAGTTTCCGTTCAAAATTACGATGTAAGCACACCTGCTACAACTGATAATGGTGCAACGATTGACGATGGAGGACTCAACTGATGCTTTCAGGACGAATTGTGAAAGCGTTGAGCGGGTTTTACTATGTTCTGACCGTTGAGGAATCGCCGCGTACGATCACCTGTCGTGCACGAGGTATTTTTAAGCACAAAAAAAAGTTAGTCACACCGCTTGTTGGTGATCTTGTGACGATTGAATTGAGTAGTGATTCTGAAGGTACAGTGATGGAAGTAAGTTCACGTGGCTCTGAGTTAATTAGACCTCCAGTTGCAAACGTGGATCAAGTGATTCTCGTGTTTGCAGTGACAGATCCGGAATTACAGCCAGAACTGTTGGATAAGTTTTTATTATTCATTGAAAACGAACAGTTAACACCAATTATCGTATTTTCGAAAGCAGATTTAATTCAAGAAGACGATCGGGCGCTTGATCGACTAAAACAAATAAGTGATGCATACCGATCGATTGGTTATGA
Source organism: Paenibacillaceae bacterium (assembly GCA_947460235.1). Classification (GTDB taxonomy): domain Bacteria; phylum Bacillota; class Bacilli; order Paenibacillales; family CANHGK01; genus CANHGK01. The sequence goes on from CANHGK010000007.1 coordinate 93,030, forward strand.
CGTGTTTATATTAACTGGTGATGATTCAAATGATTTGGATATGTTATTGCGAAAAATGGACGGTCGTGTCAGCGTATTAGCAGGGCAATCGGGCGTTGGTAAATCGACGTTGTTGAATCGTTTGATGCCCATGGCACTTGTGCAAACCGGTGAAGTGAGCGCCAAACTTGGTCGCGGAAAACATACAACCAGACATGTCGAACTAATTGCTGTACCAGGTGCGGAGCATTCCTTTCTCGCAGACACACCTGGATTTAGTCAATTAGATGTATCGTTATTGACTGCGGAACAGATTACAAATGGCTATCGGGAATTTTTAGATGTTCGCGATCAATGTAAATTTCGAGGATGTACTCACGTTCATGAACCAGATTGCGCAGTGATCCGGTTGTTGGCAGAAGGAGCAATTCATACGTTTCGGTATGAAAGCTATAAACAATGGATGAGTGAATGGACCGAACTGAAACGGAGGAGTAAGCGATGATTCGTATTGCACCATCATTACTATCCGCAAATTTTGCCTATTTGCGGGATGAAGTTCAAGATGTAGAACATGCAGGTGCAGATTGGTTGCATCTCGACGTAATGGATGGGCGATTCGTGCCGAATATTACATTCGGGCCACCGATCATTCAATCGTTGCGCAAACATAGTCAGTTAGATTTTGATGTCCACTTAATGATTGTCGAACCTGAAAAATATGTTGACGCATTCGTACAGGCGGGAGCAAATGGAATCACTGTTCACCAAGAAGCTTCAATTCATTTACATCGTACGATTGGACAGATTCAGGCACACGGTATTCGTGCTGGGGTTGCGATTAATCCAGGCACATCATGGACGACGATTGAACCAGTCTTGGACATGGTCGATCTTGTGTTGGTGATGACTGTGAATCCTGGTTTTGGTGGGCAATCGTTTATTCCTTCCACACTTCGAAGCATCGAATCAATTGCGAATCGTGCAGTACAATTAGGCAAAAAGGATTTGTTCATACAAGTCGACGGCGGGATTCAAGAGGCGACTGCACAATCTGTCGTCAACGCAGGAGCAAATGTACTCGTTGCGGGGAATGCGGTATTCCAACATCCAGACCGAGCAATGGCGATTCAAAAATTACGCAAAGATCGATCCTAATAAAACAAGGTACATCAGATCGCTCAGAGAAGAGCGAAACGATGTACCTTTATTTTTTTTATGCATTTTTATCGAGAATAATTAATGCGTGTGAAGCTGGTTTCCATTGTACTTCCGAGTTTAAGGATTCACCAATGAATCGAACCGGAACAACTGTGTGGCCGTTTTTCACTTGCGCTGGTGCATCCAATTTGACTGGTTTATTATTGATAAATGCTGTACGTTGTCCAATAATCAAGCGAACAACTTGACCATCGCGTTGCATCGTCACCGCTTGAGCAGCAGGATCCCAGTTCACATTTGCATTTAATGATTCAGAGATAGGGCGGAATGGAAGTAGGTTGCGGCCATTCACAACAACAGGGTCAGTATCTAAATCCGTTTGAACACCGTTCACAAATAATTTGAAGGAGGTATCACCGACTTGCAAATATGCATCAGATAATCGATCATAGGCATCCGTATATGCAGGATTTGATTGCAACACATGTTTTTGAACTTTAATGACATTGTCATAGTTTCCGATTTTTTCATAAACAGCGGACAATTGTTCAAGGAGTGAGAACAGTGCTTGTTGATCCATTGTACTGTTTACTAAGTTTGCCATCAACGCATCGGAATAAGAACTCACATCTTCATCCGTTACATCAGTTGACGTGTCTGAATCATCACTCAAATAACTGAAAAACTCGATGATTTGATCAACTGATAAATTATGTTTTAATAAACGGGAAATAATTTGATCTGAATCGAGTGATTTTGAAGATTCGATCAGACCTAACATTTGATCCATCGTATCTTGCTCAATTGTCGATTGATCATCGGTTGTTTGATCATCAATAATAAAAGGATTTTCATCATCGCTAGCATCTGTGTTGTCAACATTGTTTTGTTCTGCCCAGTCGGAAGCTGTACCGCAAATCGGTTCATCATCAGGGGTATCACCGTCTTGGCAAATCAATTCATCGTCTTCTGGATATGCATCTGGATTGGTTTCATCAAATAAAACCTCATCTTCAGACTGTTGATTATCATATGTATTGTCATTTAGATAATCGGGTGGAGTCAAATCTTCTAAGCCAAACTGTTGTGCAATGTGGTGCGGGGATTGATATGATTTTGCAAGCCCAACTGGGCTAGCGATCGTGCCGAAAAGACTGATTAACGATACAATTGCGAGTGAACGTTTCATCCATGGTTTCATAAGTAACGCCTCCTAAGTTATGTTGGAGATCCGTTTTAGCCAGGTTGGACGCAAAATAAAAACGCCTTTCCTGACATAAGCCGGAAAGACGTTGACGGTTGTGTTTGCAACTGTTCACTCGTCCGGCAACTGGCTGGCGTAGGATTGCGAGATCGCATCCCTTAGCCCCTATAGCTTTGCGTCATCACTTTTCAATGATTTAGCCTTTTTCGGATCTAAATTTTATTGTTCGGTATTTTGTGAAAGGGCTTACATTTTTGTTCGCCCAAACTTGATACTTTTATTGTGCATAATCAAATCGATTTTGTCAACACTGAATAGTCTAAAAATTATAAATATAATTATTATTTATTTTGAATCACATTTTCAACGAAGTGGGCATAAAGTGTAATCAACGATATCGTCAAGGAGCGTGGAAGAGACATGAAATTTTATACGATTCGATTACCCAAAATGCTTGGCGGGTTCGTGCGCATGTTGCTTGAATTTTCGAAAAGAGAAGAAAAATAATTAAACAGGTAGTAGACATGAAAGAAGGCTGTTTCCACAACCAAAAGTTGTAGAAGCAGCCTGTACATTTTCATGAACAATAATTCACTATACGCGAGCGATTTTGCCCGATTTCAATGCGCGAGTGCTTACGTAAACACGTTTTGGTTTACCGTCGACCATAATCCGCACTTTTTGAACGTTTACGCCCCAAGTACGCTTCGTTTTGTTGTTCGCATGAGAAACGTTGTTGCCTTGTTTTGGCGCTTTTCCAGTAATAAAACACTTTCTCGACATGATTACACCTCCTAAAAACCCGTGCAAATTGCATCTTCGGGTACCGGTTCAACACAGACACTCGAATATGATATCATAGCGTTATTGCCGAGTCAACGATACCTATTGTACAATAAAAGTAAATTTCACAGATATGGAGTGATGATCATGGCAATGGAATGGCGCAGTGAACTTGGTTTAGTTACAGTATCAAATGAGGTAATCCGTCGGTTAGCAGGAGTAGCCGTTTTGGATTGCGAGGGTTTAGTTGGCATGGCATCACGTGAAAAAGTAAAAGATGGGATCGCTGAAGTTCTCGGGATCGAGAATTTGTCCAAAGGGATCGAAGTACACGCTAAAGATGGTCAGGTCAGCGTAGACATGTATATCATTATTAATTATGGTACGGTCATTTCAGATGTTGCGCGTACAGTGCAGGATAAAGTGTATACCACGTTACACCGTTTAACCGGTTTGAATTTGAATTCAGTAAATGTATATGTGCAAGGTATTCGCACAAAAACGGAACAACCGTTAATTGCAATTAGACCGTAATGAACCATCTCCGTAGGAGGGTATCATGCTGAATCCGAAAGTTTTCATTGTTACTGATAGCGCAGCAGACTTAATTCCTTCTGAACGGATGAGCAATGAGATCCGCGTCGTACCACTTACGATTTTTTTTGATGAACAAACGTATTTAGATGGTGAAACGATACAGGCGACTGGTTTTTATCAACAGTGGAAAAAGTCAGACATTGATCCTACAACTTCTCCGCCATCACCAGATCAGTTTTATCATGTATATCGCGAAATTTTGGACAAGCATCCAGATTCGAGAATTTTATCCATTCATTTAAGTGAAAATCTTAGCAATACACTTCGTTCTGCTAAGTTGGCTAAAAGTATGTTTTCCAAAAATGATCGAATTCAACTTTATAACAGTAAATCTGCTTCATTTGGATTTGGTAGACTCGTATTGAAGGCAGCTGCAATGGCGAAAAGTGGTTCGACAATTGAAGAGATCGTCAAATCACTTGACCGTGTTCGCGAAAAACAACGTTTCTTTTTACTTGTCGATTCACTTGATCATTTACACCGAGGTGGACGTATCGGTAGCGCCTCGGTTGTTATCGGTTCGATATTCAACATGAAACCAATTTTGACGGTCGATGATGACGGTAAAATTGCACAGTTTGACAAGGGGAATGGCCGAAAAGGTGCAATTAAAAAACTTATTCAATCCCTACTTAACACATTTGGGACGAGAAAAATAACTTTAACAATCATGCATGCAGAAGGACTGGAGTTTGCGGAATTAATAGATGAATTATGTTGCGCGAAACTAACGATTGATCATGTATCCTATCGGTTGGTTAGTCCGGCAATTGCCACGCATGTTGGAATCGGAGCGGTTGCAATTTTGGCGAGGTGTGAAGATGATTTCAAATAAGCTCGTAATCGAAAAGCTCCCGGTATCGAAAGTAACGGGAGTTACTTCGCAAAAAGCGGCGCTACTACAAGAATTGGGCGTGCAAACGGTGCTCGATTTGTTGTGGTTGGCGCCGTCTCGTTTTGAAGATTTTCGGATTCAGCCGTGGACAGAAGTCCGCGATGGAGAAAAAGTGACCTTAAATGCGAATATTCAAGGCGTTCCGGTGCTATCAAGGTATGGGGGTAAGCGGTCGCGCGTAATGGCTCGATTTTTTAGCGATCCGATTTCGTTCCAAGCGGTGTGGTTTAACCAGCCGTTTATGCAGCCGCTTTTGCAAGGAAGTGGGGAGTGGATGCTCACGGGGAAATGGGATGCTCGTCTGCGGCAATTGACGGTTAGTGCTTGTGAACGGATGGATGCTGGTCATACGTCAGTACGAGCTGGCACGGTGCAACCGGTATATCCATTGGTGGCAGGATTAACGCAAGGATGGGTACGTAAAGTAATGCAGATCGCGCTAGAGAAGTTCGCAACGCATGCTGTAGAATGGATTCCTGAAGAATGGTTGGCGCGTCTGGGTTTGCTTGGAATTTCGGATGCGTTTGTTGGGTTACATCAACCGAGGGATCATGCACACGGTCAAGCGGCCCGGAAGCGTTTTGCGTATGAAGAATGTTTTATGTTTCAGTCACGATTATTTGCTTCGAAACAAGCAAATAAAAAAACGGGCGAAGGCATTGCCATGTCTATTGATCGCGAAGCGGTACGCCATATGGTGCTTGAACTGCCATTTAAGTTAACGACTGGTCAAAAGTATGTCATTAAAGATATTTTGGAAGATCTGGAGGCGCCATCAATCATGCAACGATTGTTGCAAGGAGATGTCGGTTCCGGCAAAACTGTCGTAGCTGCAGTCGCCGCTTATGCAGCGTTTACCGCGGACGCACAGTCAGCATTTATGGTTCCAACTGAGCTTTTGGCGGAACAACAGGCAAGGGCTATGAAGAAATTTTTGCAACCGCACGGGGTTGAAGTCGCTTTGTTAACCGGAAGTACGACAGAGCGCAATCGCCGGGAATTACTTGCGGGATTGCAATTGGGATTGATTCATGTGTTGATTGGAACACATGCACTTATCCAAGACGATGTACATTTCCGTAAATTAGGGTTTGTTGTGATTGATGAACAACATCGTTTTGGCGTACAACAACGCGCGACACTTCGTGAAAAAGGGCTCGCGCCAGATGTGCTGACCATGACAGCGACGCCAATCCCTCGCACGTTGGCAATAACGATTTGGGGGGATTTGGATGTTTCTACACTCCGCGAAAAACCAGCTGGTAGGCAACCGATTGAAACATTTTGGCTTAGACACGATCAATTAATGAGTGCGATTCAGCGCGTGAAAGAATCGCTCAGCGAAGGACGACAGTTATATGTCATTTGTCCGTTGATCGAAGAATCGGAAATGTTAGACGTTCAAAATGCAGTGGACACCCAAATCCAATTTCAACAAGCATTATCGTCATATGTTGTCGGATTACTGCATGGTCGACTAACGAACGCGGAAAAAGAAGGCGTGATGCGACAATTTGTCGATGGAACGATTCACGCGCTCGTTTCGACAACCGTTGTTGAAGTTGGGGTCGATGTTCCGAACGCGACAGAAATGATTATTTTGGATTCGGATCGGTTCGGATTGTCACAATTGCATCAGTTGCGCGGACGTGTTGGGCGGGGAATCCATCGCTCGAGATGTTGGTTAATTGCTGATCCCAAGAGCGAAAATGGCAAACAACGGATGCAGGCGATGACGGATACGGAAGATGGATTCGAAATTGCTAGACGTGATTTAGAACTGCGCGGACCAGGTGATTATTTTGGGACGAAACAAAGTGGAATTCCGACATTTCGGTTTGTCGATGTGTTACTCGACGCAGGAATTATGGAGCAAGCACGTGATGATGTCGCAGACCTATGGCGTGACGGGAAAATATGGACGGATCCTCAGTTTTCAGAACTACGGGGTCGAATGAATGCACTCCAAATCGTTGAACAACGAATGAAAGATTGACAGGTTTCCTGAACTCGCATTTGTGCGAGATTGTGGAAGCCTGTCTTTTTTTCATGGAAAAAAGTTATTTTCTTGTTACACAAATAGACAGACTATCTAAACCAATCGTTGGTATATTTATCCCCTGAACTGGATATGGAGGCTGATGCATGACGGAAACGTGGGTGTGGATCGGAATGAATTCGGTTGCTTGTGCTGTGCTATTGATGGCAACGAAGTGGATTCGATCGCTTCGAGGCGCTTGGTGGAGAATTGGAGTTGTTGCACTGCTCGTTGGCGGATTGTCGATATGGCAGTTTCAGCCGCTCTGGTTAAACAGTCTGTTAATTGCAATTTGTACCATTTGGATGGCTTTCGAATGGCGTGGATGGTCAGATGCTTATTGGAACACGTTGACCTTTTTAATGCTCGAAGGTGTTATTTTGATTTCTTCAAATCTCGCGCTAGCGATTCACTCTGGTTTTTCAATGCTCCCAGAATGGTTCGGATTTGGCGCAGAAGGCGCTTGGGTGTGGCTAGATCAACTGCAATTCGAACCATATGTGATTGCGCTGAAAAGTGTTTTTGTTATTTTATTCATTTTAATAAGTTCTGTTCTTTGGGAGCGCGTTCGTCGAATGAATGCCAGAAACCGAACGATCGGTGAACAAATTGGTGCTGGGAAAATTGTGTGGAAAGGAATGCCATGGTTCGGAACGGTATTTATTGATTCGGGTAATCAACTTCGTGACCCAGTCAGCGGAAAAACAGCAGTCATCATGGAAGTTACTAGCGCGAGCAGATGTTGGCGTAATCAAATCATTCCCAAACGTGTTCAAGCGCCACTTCATGAATTGTATGATCAGATGCTCGGTATGAATCCATTACAAGCAAAATCGTGGCGAGTCATTCCATATCGGACGATTCAGCGTGACGAAGAACATTCCAATATGGGTATGCTCGCGTTTCGGGCGGACCGAATTGAATTGGATGGGCGTTTGATTCAAGCGGAATGGGTCGCACTTACGGAACAGCAATTTTGCGGGAATGAAGCATTTCAAGTCATTTATCCGCTCTCAAACTGATTGATACATAGTTAATCATTATACTTTTAAGGAGGAAATAACATGTTAGGTGAAATGCGCGATCGGATGCAATGCTGGGTAGGGAAGTTGAAACCAAAACAAAAACGGGAACAAACGTCAGATGTTGTTTTTTATATTGGTGGTCATGAATCGTTACCTGTGCCACTCGCGAGGGATGAAGAAGAACATCTATTAGGTCGGTTACACCTTAAAGAACCACATGTTCGTGCGACGCTGATTGAACGGAATTTGCGGCTCGTCGTTTATATCGCTCGAAAGTTCGAAAACACCGGTATCCATATCGAAGATTTAATTTCCATCGGTGCAATCGGTTTGATCAAAGCGGTAAATACGTTTGATCCAACGAAGAAAATCAAACTTGCCACCTACGCCTCGCGTTGTATTGAAAATGAGATTTTGATGTTTTTACGACGTACAAGTAAACTACGTTCCGAAGTATCGTTTGACGAACCGCTGAATATGGACTGGGATGGAAATGAATTATTACTCTCGGATATCCTTGGTACGGAAAACGATGTGATCACGAAAGATCTCGAAGATAAAGTGGATCGGGGACTACTCGGCAGAGCACTCGGAAGTTTGAATGATCGTGAACGATTAATTATGGAAATGCGGTTCGGACTACATAATGGTGAGGAGAAAACGCAAAAAGATGTCGCTGATTTGCTGGGTATTTCGCAATCATACATATCGCGTCTGGAAAAAAGAATCATTCAGCGCTTGCGATTAGAATTACAACCGCTCGTATAAGCTAAGATTTTCGCGGACATACTGGACGATACGAAACTGTCGTCTGGGAGGACTTACATGTCGCGACATAAAGTGGAGATTTGTGGTTTAGATACGTCGCAATTGCCGGTATTGAGTCATGCGGTAATGCGTCAGTTATTTAAAGATTTACAAGATGATCTCGTGTTAGAAGCGCGGGATACGCTCATTCATGGAAATTTGCGATTGGTGTTAAGCGTCGTACAGCGGTTCGCGCATCGCACCAATTCGGTAGATGATTTGTTTCAAGTTGGGTGCATCGGATTGATGAAAGCAATTGATCATTTTGATCTCGGGCAGAACGTACGATTCTCGACATATGCGGTTCCAATGATCATCGGTGAAATTCGCCGATACTTGCGCGATAATAATCCGATTCGCGTCTCTCGTTCGCTTCGAGATATTGCCTATAAAGCGTTGCAGGCGAGAGATCGGCTCGTACTTGAAAATAACCGTGAACCAACGATGAGCGAAATTGCTGCGTTGATGGATGCAAAACCTGAAGATGTCATGTTCGCACTTGATGCGATTCAAGATCCGGTATCGCTATATGAACCCGTTTTTCAAGATGGCGGAGACCCGATATATATGATGGATCAAATCGGTGACGATCGGATTACTGAAAGAGAATGGATGAACAACATTCAACTAGAACAAGCGCTGAACCGATTAAATCAACGGGAAAAACATATCGTATCGAAACGTTTTTTTCAGGGGAAGACGCAAATGGAAGTCGCCGAAGAAATCGGGATTTCACAGGCGCAAGTGTCCCGGCTCGAAAAATCAGCAATTAAACAAATGAAACAAATGATTCAGTAATGAGCAATGTAATAAGTTCGAAAACACCCATTTTGCACGAATGGGTGTTTTTTTGCATATAGATGGTTACAACAACGCTTGAGATGGGGGATTGTCGATGCATTTATCCGAATGGCAAATGAAGTCGGTAATTAATATTGCGGATGGATCGAAACTTGGGGTCATTTGTGACATGGATGTTGATGCAAGAACGGGGCGAATTACCGCAATGATGGTCTGTGCGCAAGGCAAATGGTGGAGCCGGATATGGGATATGAATAATGCAGTATGGATTGCCTGGACACATGTTGTTAAAATTGGTGCTGATGTGATTTTGGTGCGGATGGATGCATCGTCACAAGCAAAACAGGATACAGACGTGGTAGAATAACCTCAAAGCGAGGGATACGCAATGATTGAATTTAAGCATTGGAACGAATATGGAATTCGTGTTGGTTTTACGGAGCGGACAGGTGGCTTGAGCACGGAGTCGTTTTCATCATTAAATCTTGGATTGCATGTTTCAGATGAATACAATTGTGTAATTGAAAATAGAAAACTCATGTGCACGGAAATCGGCGTACCGTTCGAAGCGATGACCTTTGCGGATCAAGTACATGGTGTGCATGTTCATGTTGTTGGCATGAATGAGCGCGGACGGGGTAGACTAACGATAGAAGATGCGTTGGCAAAAGCCGATGTACTGGTCACGAAGGAAAAAGATATTTTACTTTCTGCAGTGTTTGCGGATTGTGTGCCGCTTTGGTTTGCGGATCATGAAGCAGGAGTCATTGCCGTTGCGCATGCAGGGTGGCGGGGAACGGTAGCGGGGGTTGCAAAAGAAACAATACGTGTCATGATTGAACAATGTGGTGCACGTCTTGAGCGGATCGAAGCAATCATTGGTCCGTCCATTGGAGGCTGTTGTTATGAGGTTGATCAAAAAGTAGCCGATGCCGTGATGCCTTGGCTCGCCGATTTAGATGAAAATACAATAAAATCGATCATTCATTCATCAAATTTGACAGATCGTTTGCATTTAGACTTGAAACAATTAAACCGACAAATTATTATAAGCATAGGTGTATCTCCGAAAGTGGTCACCGTCAGTTCAGATTGTACGTCATGCGATACGGCGCGATTTTACTCGCACCGTGCCGAACATGGTCGAACCGGTCGAATGGCGGGATGGATCATTCGGACGGAAACGGAGGTTGTCACGTGAGCGTAGAGGCAAGAATCGTTGGTGCACATGTGTTAGATGTGCGAGAACGGATCGTCAGTTCTTGTTCACGGAGCGGCAGAAATCCGGATGACGTTGTGCTTGTGGCAGTGACCAAGTATGCAACGCTCGCGCAAACACAATCGGCGATTGAGGCTGGTTGTGGTGTGCTTGGTGAAGCGCGCTGGCCAGACTACGCGGAGAAAATCGAACGGTTCGGGAAGCAAGTTATATGGCATTTTATCGGGCATTTGCAGACGAACAAAGTGAAGTATGCGATTGATGATTTTCAAGTGATTCATTCATTGGATCGTTTGTCTCTCGCGAAAGAATTATCCAGACAGGCTGAGTTGAAAGGGAAAACACTCGATGTTTTTATTCAAGTCAACGTATCAGGCGAAGACAGTAAGTTCGGACTTGTGCCGGCGGATGTTGCCGGATTTGTCCAGTCGGTTTTTGATTTTCCTGGATTACGACCAATCGGACTTATGACGATGGCGCCGTTGACGGATGATCCGGAGATGGCAAGACCACATTTTCGGGCGCTGAGGGAATTAAGAGATCAATTGAACAACATGCTTCCGCAAGAACGTTTTTTGCCCGGATTATCAATGGGGATGTCGAATGATTTCGAGGTTGCTATTGAAGAAGGTGCCACACATGTGCGCGTCGGATCCGGTTTGTTTGGAGAGTAAGTCAAATGCGTCGAGGCATCTTTGAAGGGTGCGTCAGGTGGGAGGAAAGGAAATGGGAGTTATGAATAAAGTACTCGGATTTCTAGGTTTAGCAGATGAGGACGAGCAAATGGAGCAGCGCAGCGATGACGATGTGCAACTTCCTGAAGCAACACGTAAAAACAATAAACCAGTGTTAGCGATCCATTCTCAAAAGAATTCTCGTGTTGTATTACACGAACCACGTTCTTATGATGAAGTGCAAGATATTGCGGACCATTTGCGTGCGCGTCGTGCTGTAATCGTGAACTTACAAAGAGTTCGTCAAGATCACATGATTCGCATTGTAGACTTTTTGAGCGGAACAGTTTATGCAATGAGTGGATCGATTCAAAAAATCGGTAATCAAATTTTCTTCTGTGCACCAGATGGTGTGGAAGTGTCAGGTTCGATTTCGGAACTTTACGGCGCTGAAGCAGCAGCACAACAAGGTAAATAATGACATTTATTTATGGACTCATTCAACTCATTGGTTATGCCGCTCAGATTTATCAATATATGATGATTGGATATGTTATTCTTAGTTATTTGCCAAGTGCACGCTATAGTGTGGCTGGCGAGTTTTTGGCAAAATGCGTGGAACCATTTTTTGCGCCGTTCCGCAAAATCATCCCACCGATTGGTGGTATGATTGATATCTCTCCGATTATCGCATTTTTCGCTTTTCAATTTGCGGTTAGTGGATTGATTAAAATTCTCATTTACTTGTTTTTATGAGTGATTCTAAGAAACAATCGCGATATGCACATTTTCATCCGAGCGAACACTCGTTTGTCGATCAAATGGATGATTGGATTTCCAAAGTTGAGGAACGCTTTGAAGATAGATGGACTGATTTTCTCGATCCGAGACAACAGTATATTTTGCAGTCGCTCGTTAGACGAAGTGTAGATGTCTATCTTCAATTTGACGGTGGTCACGCGGATGCAGAGCGAAAACGTGCACTTTTACGCAATGCGGTTTATGAAAATAAGCCCTTTGAGAATCAAGTGGTCGCTTTGCAAGTAACGTCGGATGACGAGAACATTCGTGAACTGAATCATCGTGATTATTTGGGTTCATTACTTGGGATCGGAATTAAACGTGAAAAAACTGGGGATTTATTTTTGTGGAATCGCGGTTGTGATCTCATCGTTTGTCGTGAAATGTCCGATTATATTAGTATGCAACTCCAGCAAGTCAAGCGCGTGCGTGTAATGGTATCTCCAATTGCACTTCAAGACGTGCATCCATTGTACATCCGTACGATAGAACAGTCGTTTTCGGTGGCAAGTTTGCGATTAGATGGTGTCGTTAGTGACATTTTTCGCATGAGTCGCTCGAAAATTGTTGATCCAATTCGTGCGGGTAATTGCCGTGTCAATTGGCGGGTCGTTGAAGATCCTTCTCATTCTTTGGAGCAAGGTGACGTCATTTCGCTGAAGGGGTATGGCAAGTGCAAAATTGTTGCGTGTGACCAGGTCACAAAGAAAGGCCGAATTCGTGTAACAGTGGCGATCTATACATAAAGTGTTTTTATGAGTCACACCGATACAATTGATGCCAAGGAGGAATAACCAATGCCATTAACACCATTAGATATACATAACAAGGAATTTTCCAGACGCCTTCGTGGTTATGACGTGGATGAAGTGAATGAGTTTTTAGACCAAGTCATTAAAGATTATGAAATGTTATTGAAAGAAAATAAAGAATTAGGCGGACAGCTTGCGGGATTCCAAGAGCGTATCAATCATTTCCAAAATGTTGAAGAAACGCTTAGTAGAACGCTTGTCGTTGCCCAAGAAACAGCGGACGAACTCCGTGCTGGCGCGAAAAAAGAAGCGCAACTCATTGTGAAGGAATCCGAGAAAAATGCGGATCGCATCATCAATGAAGCACTTATTAAAGCGCGCAACGTTTCTATTGATATCGAAGAAATGCGTAAAAAAGCGACGATTTACCGTACGCGTTTCCGTAGTTTGATTCAAGCTCAATTGGAGCTGCTCGACAACGAAGTTTGGGATTCTTTTGAATCTTTAGATGCAGCGCTTCCGAGCCACGCAACTGAACATGTTTGATCCTACGATTTTTGATAACCTCAAAACAGTAATTGAAGGCGAAGTATATGATCGTGATCTAGATGGCAAAATTCTCGTGACGAATCGCTCGGACATGATGGATTTAGCCACAATGTCACGGTCTTTTGTGCTGGAATTCCGCCGGCAAGATATTGAGGTGACAGCAGTTACGATGTCGCTACATGCCGATTTGATCAACTTGTCCTCTGAAATTTTGGAACGATTAGAAGAGGAACCTGGTTGCGACCTAAAAATTTTATATGTACTCAACGTTGTGGACCCTCATGCAGATGCAGTAGAATTAATTCGAATCTTGAATTCGCTTTGGGAAGGTCGTCCTTCGATATCTGCTTCTGTTCGTTTTGAAGTTGATTCACTCGGTGACGTGATCGAAGACGAATTGGGCAATCCTTACGAACTAACGTTAATGTTAACATTCGACCGTAAAATTGATGAACGCCAACTTGGTGATCTCGATGAGTTGCTCAATGTCGTTATTGATGGACTCGATGCGTGTAACGAGTATTCAGCATCAACGGAATAAGTTGCATATCCATTAAAAAGAGTGGAATTTGGTATTGTTTGTCTCGGAGGTTGCTCTGACGAGCAATTTTTCGTAAAATAAGAGCATAAAGATGCTTTGGTTTTTAACATTCACCAATGATAAGCACGCGTTCTATTGTGTTGAACGGGACGGACCACTAGAAATAGCAAGATCCAGCGAATCGGGGATAGGTGAAAGCCCGAACACTTGCCACTATGGTCAGATCACCCAGGAGCAATTGACGGGTCATGCCGATATCCATGAAACGAGGATCAGTTTATTTCATTATGCTGATCGAAGTTGGGTGGTACCGCGAGAATACAGCTCGCCCCTTCATAAGGTATATATGTTTTCACTACGAGGACGTATAGATCTGTAGGGGTGGGCTTTTTTTGTTTTTAAAACCGTAACTATAGGAGTAGATGAGAAACATGGAAAACATTGATTATGGAAAAACATTGCAATTGCCAGTGACGGAGTTCCCGATGCGCGGAAATTTGCCGACGATGGAACCAAAGATGCAACAATGGTGGGCTGAAGAAGATGTGTACGCGAAGGTCCAGGCCCATGCGACTGGGCGTCCAAAGTTTATTTTGCATGATGGTCCACCGTATGCGAATGGCGATATTCATATTGGGCATGCACTCAATAAAATTTTGAAAGATATAATTGTTCGTTATCAATCGTTGAATGGATTCGATGCGCCTTACGTTCCGGGTTGGGATACACATGGGTTGCCAATTGAACAGGCAATTGCAAACAGTGGAAAAGTCGATCGCAAAACGATGGACGTGAATGATTTTCGAGAAGCCTGCAAAAACTATGCACTTGGAATGGTTGAAAAGCAAAAAGCACAATTTGAGCGTCTTGGCGTGCGAGGTGATTGGAAAAATCCTTACGTAACCCTTGATCCAACATATGAAGCACAACAAATCCGTTTGTTTGGTGATATGGTTAAAAAAGGATTTATTTATAAAGGCTTAAAACCAGTATATTGGTCACCATCTTCAGAAAGCGCGCTTGCGGAAGCGGAAATCGAATATAAAGATAAAACATCGAATTCAATTTATGTTGCTTTTGATGTTGTGGATGGCAAAGGTTTATTGCCAGAAGGTTCAGCGATCGTGATTTGGACGACAACACCTTGGACATTGCCAGCAAACTTAGGGATTAGCTTGCATCCGGAATATACGTATGTGTTGGTAGCGGTTCAGGGAAAAACATATGTGGTTGCCGAAGAAATGCTTGATGGACTTCGCAAAGAACTCGGTTGGAGCGATGCGACGGTTACAGGATCTGTTAAAGGTTCTGAACTTGAATATGCGACCTGCAAACATCCGTTTTATGAGCGCACTTCGCTTGTCATGGTAGGCGAACACGTTACGCTTGATGCAGGTACAGGCTGCGTACACACAGCTCCTGGTCACGGTGAGGACGACTTCCGCATCGGTCAACAATATAAATTGGGTGTACTTTGTCCGGTGGACGGTCAAGGGAAATTGACATCCGAAGCACCTGGATTTGAAGGCGTCTTCATCGACAAAGCGAATGGCATCATCATCGAAATGATTAAAGAAAGCGGACATTTATTGCATTCGTCCACGTTCCAACATCAATATCCGCATGACTGGCGTACGAAAAAACCGGTCATTTTCCGTGCGACGGAGCAATGGTTCGCTTCCGTTGATGGATTCCGCGATGCGATGCTTGAAGAAATTCGTAACTTGAACTGGACACCATCATGGGGAGAAGTTCGCTTACACAATATGATTGCGACGCGCGGTGATTGGTGTATTTCTCGTCAGCGAACGTGGGGTGTTCCAATTCCAATCATATATTGTCAAAGTTGTAATACGCACATTGCAAATGATGAGACCATTACCTCGATCGCGGCACATATTGAGCGCGAAGGATCAAGCGTTTGGTTTAAGCAACCAGCAGAAGCATTATTGCCAGAAGGCTTCAACTGTCCTTCATGTGGTCATGATCATTTCCGCAAAGAAATGGACATCATGGACGTATGGTTCGATTCCGGATCATCACACACATCTGTGCTTGAGACGCGTCCAGAATTGCAATGGCCAGCTGACTTATACTTGGAAGGGTCGGACCAATATCGTGGATGGTACAATTCTTCATTAATCACAGCTGTGGCGACCAAAGGCCAGGCGCCTTATAAAGGCATTCTTAGCCACGGATTCGTATTAGATGGTGAAGGTCGGAAAATGTCCAAGTCACTTGGCAACACCGTCGATCCACAACAAGTGAACAACAAACTTGGTGCAGATATTTTGCGATTGTGGGTATCATCGGTCGACTACCAAAACGATGTACGAATTTCTGACGGGATCTTGAATCAAATAAGTGAAGTGTATCGTAAAATCCGCAACACCTTGCGATTCTTTTTGGGTAACTTACACGGATTTAATCCAGCAAAGGATATTGTTCCAGTAGCCCAAATGGGCGAGTTGGAGCGGTTTGCGATGGTGCGTTTGAACCGTACAATCGAAAAAGTTCGCGCAGCCTATGAAAATTATGAATTCCACGTCGTATATCAAGTGATTCATCACTATTGTGCAGTGGATATGAGTACACTGTATCTGGATGTACGCAAAGATAACTTATATGCTGATGCCATCGATGACCAAACACGCCGCGCTGCTCAAACGGTATTGTTCGCTTCGTTAGATGCGATTACCAAATTAATTGCACCGATTTTACCGCATACGGCAGATGAAGTATGGCGCTATATTCCAGGTGAAAAAGTATGGAGTGTTCAAGTTTCTGAAATGCCGCAAGTGGATGCGACTTTATTTAATGAAGCTTTCGAATCGAAATGGGAAAACATGTTGAACATTCGTGAAGATGTTTTCAAAGCGTTAGAACTTTCACGCCAAAGCAAATTAATTGGGACTTCACTCGCTGCGTACGTACACGTCTATCCATCGAAGGAAAGTGCAACCGTTTTGGAATCTTACAAGGCTTGGGATGATTTATTCATCGTATCCGGACTAACGATTCATCCGGTAGGGACTTCCGTTCCTGCAGAAGCGGTTAAAGGTGAGCATGTTTCTGTGCAAGTTGTTGTTGCGGACGGACAAAAATGCGAGCGTTGCTGGAAAGTGACACTGGATATTGGCGCCCATGTGAAACATGCCGCACTTTGCCGCCGCTGTGCCAACGTCATTGAATCATCAAGTGTTACTACAACGCAACAAGCGTAAATTTAAGGAGGCGTTCCAGTGAAGCGGCGTGAACCGTCAGAAAAGAAACAAGATGTCAGTTTATTAGTAAAGCTGAACGAACGAGTCGCGGATCTGGCACGTGAAATTGAAAAAATACAAATTGCAGATTATATTGAACTTTTGAATTCGCCCCGTAAACTTATCGTGAGTAATATCATTTCGGGAATTGCCCGCGGGGTCGGATTCGCCATTGGATTTACGATTTTTACGACAACGATATTTTTTTTGCTGAAAAAATTGGGAGCGCTCGACTTACCGATCGTCGGAGATTACATTGCTGAACTCGTCAAAATCGTCCAAGTCCAACTCGAAGGCAAGCGATTTTGATGCCGTTTCTTTTTGGACGGGTGCCTCAATCGGGTTGCCATGTAGATCGGATGCCCAAATTGCAGTTTGCTGCGTTCGTCGTACAATTCCATGTTTATCAATGTTTTCGATAATTAAGTCATGAACATCGTCAGCTGCTGAGACGAAGGCGTGTGTATCAATTCCATATACTTCAGCGTATCGGCGTCGTTCGGCGTGATTTTCCTGGATGACTTCTTCTTCAATCGGTCGTTGCCTATCGATGTCTCTCGGTGCATGAATACTACAGGTTGTTGTATGCGGTAGCGCACCAAGCCTTTCGGGTTCGATGGGTCCTTCGCATACATCACAACAACCGTAACGACCGGCTTGAAGTCTTTGAATTGCCCATTCGATTTGTTCTAGTTGTAGTCGTCTTGCGTCATGAAGTGCAAGATCTTTGCTTCGCTCAAATAATTCCGTACCAACGTCAGCGGGATGATGATCGATCGTACTTAGTTCACCAGTTGCGTCGCGTAAATTGGACAGAATCGTGTGTTCGTTTAATTGAGTTTCTAATTCTATACGATCAGATTCAAGACGATGCAAGATATGTTCGTGGTTCGGATTTGTAATATGTGTCAAGTGAGCACCTCTGTTTCGTTTAAAAGATAATGGTATTGTGGTTCGAATGGATCATTCGAATGAGTGGATGTTCATGGGATATCCACGTTGGAAAGGAGTTTGACAATGAATCGATCGTTTTGGTGGATTCTTGGTGTGATTGTGTTAGATCAAATCACCAAGTGGTGGGTGGCTGCTTCGATGAAAGTCGGCGAGTCCATTTCGGTGCTTGGTACATTTTTTCAAATTACATCACATCGCAATCGCGGTGCAGCGTTTGGGATTTTGCAAAATCAGCGTTGGTTTTTCGTGGTGCTAACACTTGTAATCGTGGGAAGTTTAGCGCTTTGGTGGTGGCGGACACGCAAAACGGCACCAGCACTTCAAAATATTGCGCTTTTACTGATGATTGGCGGCGCGATTGGGAATTGGTTAGACCGCACGCGTATGGGAGAAGTCGTTGATTTTTTCCATTTTCATTTTCAATGGAATATTGGCGGCTGGGCGGTCGATTATGTGTACCCACTTTTTAACATTGCGGACAGTGCAATTGTGATCGGAGCTATTTTGTTATGTTGGGCACAATTGTTTCTTGTAGAACCGGAGGTAGCGCATGAATCAACAGACATCGCGTAATGAATCGTTTGAGTGGGACGTTGATTTTGGCGCGCAAGACGAACGGATTGATAAATGGTTAACGCAAGCAACAGAACTAGATTACTCCAGAACACAAATTCAAAAATGGATTAGCGATGGTGCATTAATCGTTAATGGAAAACGAGTGAAATCAAATCACCGGATGCATGCAGGTGAACACGTCGTTTTGACTGTACCGGTGGCTCCTGAATTCGAGCTTCAAGCAGAACCAATGTCACTTGAGATTATTTACGAAGATGAAGATGTACTCATCGTGAACAAACCACGCGGGCTCGTCGTTCACCCGGCGCCGGGTCATGGCACGGGAACACTAGTCAATGGGTTACTTCATCATTGCCGAACGTTGTCTGGTGTGAATGGAACGTTTCGTCCAGGGATTGTGCACCGAATTGATAAAGATACAACAGGGCTTCTGATGGTTGCAAAAAACGATTTGGCACATCGCTCGTTATCTGAGCAATTGAAAGAACATAGTGTGACACGTAGGTATTATGCACTTGTGCATGGTTATGTGAGTGCACAAAAAGGCAAAATCGATGCGCCAATCGGCCGAGATCCGAAAGATCGTCAGTCAATGAAGGTGACCGATCGTCATGCCAAAGATGCGATCACCCATTTTGATACGTTAGACCGAATCGGGGATTTTTCATGGCTTCGTTTGCAACTCGAGACAGGCCGTACGCATCAAATTCGGGTGCACATGAAATTCATTGGTCACCCACTCGTTGGAGATCCAAAGTACGGTCCAATGGGAACACGTGCACATGGCATTGATGGACAAGCATTACACGCGGCAGTGCTCGGTTTCACACATCCACGCACGGGTGAACGCCTACAATTTGAGGCGCCGTTGCCGAATGATTTAAGGGAACTGTTGGAACGACTACGCACGCTGTGATACAATAATGAATAGAATTTATCGACTGGAAGGAGTTTGAGGGATGAGTACAGAGGTTCAAAAAGAGAGTTTTATTCAACAACGATTTGCAGAGCGCATTGGCGGGGCAAGCTTCGGAAAAGGTACTGCAATTTATAAATTCGAGAAAATTAAACGCGCGAAAGCAGCGGCTAAATTGGCATTCCCGAACATGGAATTGATCGATATGGGCGTTGGTGAACCAGACGAGATGGCGGATGCTGGGGTTGTTGCAGCACTTGCTGCGGAAGCGGCGAAACCAGAAAATCGCGGGTACTCAGACAATGGTCCGCGTGAATATAAAGTCGTAGTTGCAGAATATATGAAGAATGTATTTGGTGTTGACGGATTGGATCCAGATACGGAAATTTTGCATTCCATCGGTACAAAACCGGCACTTGCGATGTTGCCATCTTGCTTTATCAATCCGGGCGATGTGACATTGATGACGGTTCCTGGGTATCCGATCCTTGGAACGCACACGAAATATCTTGGCGGCGAAGTGTATCCTCTACCGCTTACCAAAGAAAATAATTTCTTGCCAGATTTAGCTTCGATTCCAGCAGATATTTTGAAACGCGCAAAATTGCTGTACTTGAACTACCCGAACAACCCAACGGGCGCAAGTGCGACGAAAGAATTTTTTGCGGAAGTCGTTGAATTTGCGAAGAAAAATGAAATCATCGTTGTTCACGACGCTCCGTACGCGGCGTTAACGTTCGATGGTCAAGAACCACTTAGCTTCTTGTCCACGCCGGGCGCGAAAGAAATTGGCGTTGAATGCCATTCTTTATCCAAATCATACAATATGACGGGATGGCGGATCGGCTGGTTGTGCGGTAATCCACTCGTGGTAAGTGCATTCGGTACCGTGAAAGATAACAATGACTCCGGTCAATTCCTTGCGATTCAAAAAGCGGCAATGTACGGTTTAGAACATCCGGAAATTACGCGAAATATCGCAGCAAAATATTCCCGTCGTCACGATTTGCTTTGCGCAGCATTGAACGAAATCGGGTTCCAAGCGTCCAAACCGCGCGGTTCTTTCTTCCTATATGTGCAAGCACCAAAAGGCATCAAAGACGGCCAACGCTTTGAATCGGCTGAAGATTTTTCACAATACTTGATTCGTGAGAAATTGATTTCCACAGTGCCTTGGGACGATGCAGGAAAATTCGTGCGTTTCTCTGTGACGTTCATCGCGAACGGTGAGGAAGACGAGAAACGTGTCATCAGCGAAATCAAACGCCGTTTGACGGATGTACAATTTGAGTTTTAATTTGAATTAAACGTAGCAAGAATTATAGACGACCGCTTTGCTTGGCAATCGCCAGTAGGGTGGTCGTTTTTATCATCAAAAGGGGCGATGATGCAAATGAAAGAGTTGATCCTTTCGTTGGTTACTGGTCTGTTTATTGGTGCGGTGTTTCAAGGGTTTAAATTACCAGTTCCTGCACCGCCGATGCTCGCTGGTGTGATGGGGATTTTCGGAATTTACGCAGGAGCTAAGGCATGGACGTGGATTGTGGAATGGTGGGCGAGTCGGTGAGTTGAATGTTTTAGATATTAGCAGCCCCTTCGGGGCTGTTTTTTGTTTAAATTAATTTCGTGATATAGTAAAAGATGGTTAGAATTTGTTTATGAAAAAAGTAGTTTATTGTGTGGATTAGGTTTTCCGTTTTAAATTTTTTGATGTATAAAAAAAGGGGGATTTCGTTTGCTTAAAAGATCGTTAAGTATTTTGTTCTGTTTTCAATTCATTTGTTCTATTTTTTTCAGTTTTCCACCTATAAAATCTTTTGCCATGTCTACGGTAGATTATGGAGCGTCAACTTCTTCATGGCCTTCTTCATTTACAACGTACACGACAACTTCGGGTACTGGTATTTATGATCCGGATGGAGATGAGAATCCCAACAATATTGATGTTTCTAGCGGAGCAAGTAGTGGTACAGGGACGAAGCCATCAGTATATTTTGCAATGGATGGGACTACCGCTTTTTTTAGACTTCGACTACATTCAAATCCAACCGATTATTCAAAAGGTGGCTATTTAAATAGCGGTGCATACGTCATTGCTATTGGCGTTAATGGAACTCAAGTTGGTGCAGTCGGACTCAATGCAAAAGATGCATCAAGCGACTATGTTTATACAACAGATATGAATTTAAATAATGAAACAGTTGTTTATGATTTTCAAGATTCCCCGGGAACATTCAACAGTACTGCAACGAGAGTCGTTCAAGACGGAAGTTATGGTTATTTTTTGGACTTTCAAGTTCCGATGTCTTATATTACTTCGGCAATGCCATCGGTGACCTCTTCAACCGCAATTCAGCTTTATTTTGGTACATCCGCTGCGGCGAATCTTGCAGTGATAAATAAAGATTATATGAGTGGTTCGAGTGTTAGTTTTAGCGGATTAGCATCAGTAAAATTTCAATCAGTTACTGTGTCATTTAATAGTAATAGCGGTAGTTCAGTTTCTTCAGAAACAATACCCTATGGTTCAGTAGCATCAGAACCAACTGACCCAACAAGAACAGGTTACACATTTGGTGGGTGGTACTCAGATGCTGGGCTAACATCAGCTTTTTCGTTTACTACGTTAATTACTTCAAATACAACCCTTTATGCAAAATGGACTTCAAATACGACGTATACTATAACATATAATGGTAACAGCAATACTGGAGGTACTGTTCCATCAGATGGTAGTACGTATGCCCAAAGTGCTTCAGCGACGGTACTAAGTAACTCAGGTAGTTTGACGAGAACTGGTTATACGTTCTCTGGTTGGAACACAAATTCCAGCGGAACAGGAACGAATTATGCAGCGTCCAGCACGTACACGATCGGTTCAAGCAACGTGACACTTTATGCAAAATGGACAGCGAACAATTATACGATCACGTATGACGGAAATAGCAGCATCGGTGGCTCCGTTCCGGCGGATAGCAATAACTACAACATCGGCGGTTCAGCAACGGTCCTCGGTAACACGGGTTCACTTGTAAAAACCGGTTACACGTTCTCTGGTTGGAACACAAATTCCAGCGGTACAGGAACGAATTATTCAGCTTCAAGTACGTACACCATCGGTTCAAGCAACGTGACGCTCTATGCGAAATGGACAGCGAACAACTACACGATTACGTACGACGGAAATAGCAGCATCGGTGGTTCCGTTCCTGCGGATAGCAATAACTACAACATCGGCGGTTCAGCGACGGTCCTCGGTAACACGGGTTCACTTGTGAAAACGGGGTATACGTTCTCTGGTTGGAACACGAACGCTGGCGGAACGGGAACGGATTACGCAGCGTCCAGCACGTACACGATCGGTTCAAGCAACGTGACGCTCTATGCAAAATGGACAGCGAACAACTACACGATTACGTACGATGGAAATAGCAGCACGGGTGGCTCCGTTCCGGCGGATAGCAATAACTACAACATCGGCGGTTCGGCGACGGTCCTCGGTAACACGGGTTCGCTTGTGAAAACCGGTTACACGTTCTCGGGCTGGAACACGAACGCTGGTGGTACGGGCACAGATTATGCTGCGTCCAGCGCGTACACGATCGGTTCAAGCAACGTGACGCTTTATGCAAAATGGACAGCGAACAACTATACGATCACATACGACGGAAATAGCAGCACGGGTGGTTCCGTTCCGGCGGATAGCAATAACTACAATATCGGCGGTTCAGCGACGGTCCTCGGTAACACGGGTTCACTAGTAAAAACCGGATACACGTTCTCGGGTTGGAACACGAACGCTGGTGGTACGGGCACAGATTATACTGCGTCCAGCTCGTACACGATCGGTTCAAGTAACGTGACGCTCTATGCGAAATGGACAGCAATCGACTACACGATTACGTACGACGGAAATAGCAGCACGGGTGGCTCCGTTCCGGCGGATAGCAATAACTACAACATCGGCGGTTCAGCGACGATACTCGGTAACA
>CANHGK010000008.1 GCA_947460235.1 Paenibacillaceae bacterium
AACAAGTCGAACAGGGACGAAAGTCGGGCTTAGTGATCCGGTGGTTCTGAATGGAAGGGCCATCGCTCAACGGATAAAAGCTACCCTGGGGATAACAGGCTTATCTCCCCCAAGAGTCCACATCGACGGGGAGGTTTGGCACCTCGATGTCGGCTCATCGCATCCTGGGGCTGAAGTAGGTCCCAAGGGTTGGGCTGTTCGCCCATTAAAGCGGTACGCGAGCTGGGTTCAGAACGTCGTGAGACAGTTCGGTCCCTATCTGTCGCGGGCGTAGGAGATTTGAGAGGAGCTGTCCTTAGTACGAGAGGACCGGGATGGACATACCGCTGGTGTACCAGTTGTCTCGCCAGAGGCACGGCTGGATAGCCAAGTATGGAAGGGATAAGCGCTGAAAGCATCTAAGCGTGAAGCCCACCTCAAGATGAGATCTCCCAGTATGTAAGACCCCTTGAAGATGACGAGGTTGATAGGTTTGGGGTGGAAGCGCCGTAAGGTGTGGAGCTGACAAATACTAATCGGTCGAGGGCTTACCCACAATCTAAACGTGAACAACAGATATTACTCCAATCCGGTTTTCAGGGTACTGGTCTCTGAATAAGAGAGCACGAACCTGGTAAGAAGCAAGATGGTTTGGTGATGATGGCGGAGGGGAACCACACGTTCCCATCTCGAACACGACCGTTAAGCCCTCCAGCGCCAATGGTACTTAGACCGCAGGGTCTTGGGAGAGTAGGTCGTTGCCAAGCAATCTTGCTGCCCTGAAGGGCAATTCTTGGAGAGATACCCAAGTGGCTATAAGGGGACCCTCTGCTAAGGGGTTAGACGGGTTAAACCGTGCGAGGGTTCGAATCCCTCTCTCTCCGTATTATGGCGGCGTAGCTCAGCTGGCTAGAGCGTATGGTTCATACCCGTAAGGTCGGGGGTTCGATCCCCTCCGCCGCTAGTATATTTGCTCGAGGAATTTTACTTCAGCCGGAAGAGCAGCTGCATTAATTGCAGTGGGTGATGGAATCGAATTCATACCCTTCCAGTTAAGTAAAACCAAAATATCAATTTTAAATTGATATAGAGTATTTAGTTTATTTGTGTGGAGCCGTGGTGTAGAGGCCTAACATGCCTGCCTGTCACGCAGGAGACCGCGGGTTCGAATCCCGTCGGCTCCGCCATTTACCCTTTAATTAAATTAAAATTTAAAATCAACTAAAATTAGGCTCGGTAGCTCAGTCGGTAGAGCAGAGGACTGAAAATCCTCGTGTCGGCGGTTCGATTCCGTCTCGAGCCATGGTGCATGCCGGTGTAGCTCAATTGGTAGAGCAACTGACTTGTAATCAGTAGGTCGGGGGTTCAAGTCCTCTCGCCGGCACCATTTTTATTTTTAGTCGGAGGCTTAGCGAAGTGGCCAAACGCGACTGACTGTAAATCAGTTCCCTCAGGGTTCGGTGGTTCAAATCCATCAGCCTCCAAATTCGAGCCATTAGCTCAGCTGGTAGAGCACCTGACTTTTAATCAGGGTGTCGTAGGTTCGAGTCCTACATGGCTCATTAAATTTAGTAAATCCTTATTCCTAATGAATAAGGATTTTATTGTTTTTAGATCGTATTAAAAAGAGACATTTCTCAGATTAATGAGGAATGTCTCTTTTTCAATATTGGCATTAAAATTGCTGCATACGTTTTAAAAGATATGATTTGACTTCATCACCTAATCCCTCGCGCTTAAGCGCGAATTCGATCGTTGCGCGAATGTATCCAAATTTATCACCTACATCATATCGATCACCTTGGATGGTATGCGCGATCATTGATTTTCGCTGGTTAAGTGTGCGTAATGCATCAGTAAGTTGGATTTCTCCGCCTTTTCCAGGCAATTGATTTTCAAGAATACTAAAAATTTCGGGCTCAATAATGTAACGTCCGATAATCGCGAGATTTGAAGGAGCTTGTTCTATAGGTGGTTTTTCGACAAGATCTGCAATTATTGTACGACCAAAGTCATCGATGCGTTCAGGTGAAATGATTCCATATTTATTTACATCTTCGTGAGGAACTGTTTGGACACCAATAATTGATGTGTTGTAACGATTATAGTCATCAATCATTTGCTTCAAACAAGGTGGTTCGGAATCGATAATATCATCACCAAGTAGAACAGCAAATGGTTCATTGCCAATAAATTTGCGAGCACACAATACCGCATGGCCAAGACCGAGTGCTTGCTTTTGGCGTATATAATGAATATCAACCATGTTGGAAATGTTTTTAACGAGCTTAAGTAGTTCTTTTTTTCCGGTTTCTTCAAGTGATTGTTCTAATTCTACTGAGCGGTCAAAATGATCTTCAATGGCTCTTTTGTTTTTGCCGGTAACGATGATGATATCTTCAACGCCTGATGCGATTGCTTCTTCAACAATATATTGGATACCCGGAGTATCAACAATTGGAAGCATTTCTTTTGGTTGTGCTTTCGTTGCTGGTAAAAATCGTGTGCCTAAGCCTGCAGCAGGAATGATCGCTTTTTTGATCATAGTTTTATGCTCCTCTAGTTCGTAAGAATGTTAGGAAACTTAGTGCTGGCAAATGTACTGGCGCTGATGGGGAGGTGATGGCGAAAAAATGGCGTTTAAAAGAGAAATTTTTGACTCGTCGCAAACAAATTGTTCCTGCTTCAATTTCGTGTCTAACGCTATAACGGGACAAAAAAGAAATGCCTATATTCGATTCTACGGCATATTTGATTGCACCGGTACTGCCAAGTTCCATCGGGACATGAAAATCATTGAGGTGTACGCCTTGTTCTTCTAGCGTCGCCTCAAGTACTTGCCTTGTGCCAGACCCGGATTCGCGTAAAATAAGCGAATACGGTTTCAAATCAGAAATATGAATTTCGGAAAGAGATAACAGTGGATGTGAGTTTGGTAATACGAGCATTAACTCGTCTTCCATTACAGGTTCACTCCGTATTCCTGGATGGTTAACAGGTGCTTCGACCAATGCGAGTTGCAATGAATGTTCAGCAATGGCTTGAATAAGTTGAGACGTGTTTAATACACTTAAATGAATCGCAGTATCGGGATGTTGTATAGAAAAAGTACCTAACCATTGTGGAAGGATATGCTCACCGATTGTCAAACTTGCACCGATAAGTAGTCGTCCCTTTACTTTTTCTGCATGAGTTGTCATCGCTTCTACTGCTTCTCGAGTGATGGAAAGAATATGTTCTGCGAAAGGGAGTAAAACTTTTCCCGATTCCGTCAATTCGATTCGTTTATTAGAACGGATAAATAAACGTGTGGAAAAATACTCTTCTAAAGCTTGTACTTGCATAGTGACGGCAGGTTGCGTCATATGCAAAGCTTTCGCTGCTGCTGAAAAACTGCCTTTTTCGGCAACAGTAAAAAATAATTGCAATTGGTGGGACGTGACGCCCATCTTCATCACCCTTTCGAAATTACAATAACGGAAATCCTTGCTTTTTACAATCGGTCACCTTAAAATATTAAGATTTACGGTTTAATAAAAAAGGATTAGAATAAAAGTAAGGGCTTTCATACACGAAAAGGAGTTGATTGCCGTGGCCAGAAAAAGAGTTCACAGCAAGGAAGTTAAAGAGGCGGTCCTCCAAAAATTAGCAATGCGCGGCGTATTATTGGATGAGATTGCAGAGATCGTATTTGAAATGCAAAGACCATATCATGTTTATTTGACGATGAAAATGTGTCTTGACAGCGTACTTCGCGTTCTTGAAAAGCGTGAATTACAACATGCGATTTTGGTTGGAATTGAATTGGATGTGCTTGCTGAGAAAGGATTGATCTCTGAGCCGTTACAATCTATTCTTGAACAAGATGAGGGATTGTTTGGGTGCGATGAGACACTAGCGATCGGTTCCGTGCTCGGTTACGGAAGTATTGCGGTTACGACGTTTGGGCATTTGGATAAACACAAAATCGGCGTCATTAAACGACTGGATACGAAAACCGGATCAGGCGTACACACGTTTTTAGATGATATGGTCGCAGCGATTGCGGCGTCTGCATCTGCTCGTATTGCTCATAAGCAACGCGATAATGAAGAACATGACGAAGAAGTTGAAAATGAGCGCATGGATAAAGAACGTTCGGAGGTAAATGGCGGAGCATGGAACATTTGATATACTAGAAGATGAACAAACCGGTGAGGGATACCGGCTTTTGTTCATCTTTTCGTTTTTTTTGAGATTTAGGGTTATGCTAGTAATAATAAAGTAAGTGAGGTACGAGGGTGGAAACTGGATTAAGTAATACAGAAAAATTCGCACTTCAATTATTGGAGTGGTTTTATAAAGTGAAACGAGATTTGCCATGGCGAAGATCGCGGGATCCGTATGCAATCTGGGTATCTGAGATTATGTTACAACAAACGCGGGTCGAGACTGTTATTCCATATTTCGAGCGGTTTATGCAACGTTTCCCTTCAATAAACGAACTTGCTGACGCGCCGGAAGAAGATGTGCTTAAGCATTGGGAAGGACTCGGATATTATTCTCGTGTGCGTAATTTACAATCGGCAGCAAGGGAAGTAAAGGCAGAATATGGCGGTGTTGTACCTGCGGACCCCGAGCGTTTCATCAAGTTAAAGGGGATTGGAAGTTATACGAAGGGTGCTGTTATGAGCATCGCATATCAAATTGCTGAACCGGCAGTCGATGGCAACGTGATGCGAGTCATGACACGATGGTGTGGTTGGTACGATGATATTGCAGCAGGAAAAACAAAAACGAAAATTGAAGAGTTTGTTCGTACAGTGATTCCGCGCGATCAACCAGGTGATTTTAATCAAGCTTTGATGGAACTTGGTTCGCAAGTTTGCACACCGAAGTCGCCATCGTGTGAGCGATGTCCTGTTCAATTAAATTGTATGACGTTTGCGAATGGTTGGCAAAATGAATTGCCGGTAAAGACGAAGTTGAAATCTGATCGTGTGGAGTCTCGCTGGGTAGCCGTTGTCACGAGAAGGCGTGCGTACGATGGGGAAGTTGAAGTGCTGGTGAGACAGCGACCGGACACAGGATTACTAGCGAAATTATGGGAATTTCCTCATGAGATTTTTACTGGAGGAGAGGCTCACGAAGTGATCAGCGAAAGCCTTAGGTTCAATAGTGATCATCCGAAATTATTTTGGCAAGGAACTCATGTATTCAGTCATTTAAAATGGCAACTTGATGCGTATTATGTTGAATTGTTGGAAGACGTTGAGATTGGTGCGGAGCTCACTTGGTTCGGACCTGAAGAAAGAGCAAAATATGCATTCGCGCAAGCTTTTACAGTCATATGGCAAGCTTTTGAAAATAGAGCATTGGAGGCAATGTGAGATGCGGATCGCATTATTGTCGGATATTCACGGAAATTATGAAGCACTAAAAGCAGTGTTGATTGATATGGAACAGCTAAAACCGAAAGTGAATAACGTCGTTGTACTTGGGGATTTGGTGTTTAAAGGGGCGCAGCCATCGGAATGTGTACGTGCGATTCAAGAATTAAAATGTCCAGTCGTGCAAGGGAATATCGATGAGTTGGTCGCAAAAAACTGGATTCAACCAGGATTTGCGAGAGATGATGCGCATGCGCAAGTGCTTCAGGAAGAAATCGACTGGACGCGCAATCAATTAAGTGAAGAACAATTAGTTTATTTAGCCGAATTGCCAATGGTTCAGCGGATCGATGAGCTAGGAATTCATATTCGGATTGTTCACGCGACGCCACAAAGCGTGTTAGATGTTATGTTACCAATCGCTCCAGAAGAAGCGTGGGCGCGTATGTTTGAACCTGATAAAAAAGATAAAAAAGTGCCAAATGTCGTTGCATACGGTCATATCCATCTACCTTTCACAAGATTTATTAGTGGAAAAGTAGTGGTGAACCCAGGTAGTATTGGATTGCCATTTGATGGGGACTGGAGAGCTGCATATGCAATAATTGATATTGAAAAAGATGGAGTTCGCGCGGTTCAGCATCGAAGGGTCGTTTATGATATTGATGCTGCTGTGTTGGCATATGAGGGGACAGGGCATCCGCAAGCGGGTGCTGTAAGTGCGGCGATTCGAGAGGGACGTAGGCCTTGACTTTAACTTAAATATCGTATATTTTTAAACAAGTGTTTAAATTAAACACTTGTTTAATTTTTGGAGGTTAATAAAAATGGTGCCTAGAGAACAATCCGATGTCAAAGAGAGAATATTGGATGCGGCATTAACGGCGTTTTCGGAACATGGATATGATGGAGCGACAATAAGACAAATTGCAGAGCATTCGAGTACTAATGTAGCACTCGTTTCATACCATTTTGGCGGAAAAGAACAGCTGTTTTTTGAAATGTTCGAAAGAAATTTTCCGCGTTTTGAACCATGGTCAGATGGCGGTAATCCGGTAGAAGCATTGCGCGGAATCGTTGATCAAATGATTCGATTCAAAGCAGAACATTCTTGTTTAGCGAATATCATGCATCATGAAGCGGGAATGTCTACGTGCAGAATGCAAGGGTTATCGGGATATGCACAGCCGCTATGGGACAGAGTCAAAGGATGTTTACAAGCGGGTGCCGAGGGCCGAGTATTTAAGTTTGAACGGATTGAAATTGCACTATTTTGTGTAATGAGTGTACTTTTGATGCCGAAAGAGTTAACGGTTTGTCCGGATTCAAAATCAAACACGAATGGATGTATTGATCACGTCATATATTCAACATCAACTTTTTTATTGCAAGGCCTTGGATATCTCCCGGAAGCCTGATTTGGTAAACCGGTGATATATATTATTTTCCCAACATAAAGGAGAGTCAAAAATGAAGATTTTATACGTAACAGCGAATCCGAAACCAGAAGAAATGTCCTACAGCTTGCAAGTAGGTCGTGCATTTATCCAGGCGATTCAAACGGCATCACCAAATGCAACCGTGACAGAACTTAATCTTTACACAAATCCGGTTCCGGAAATTGATGGCGACGTTCTTGCGGCATGGGGCGCACTGCAAAATGGAACTGCATTTACGGATTTGACATCGGAACAACAAGCGAAAGTTGGCGGCATGGGAGCAGCATTGGAACAATTCCTTGCAGCAGATCGCGTTGTTTTTGCAACACCAATGTGGAACTTTGGATTTCCTCCGCGCTTCAAAAACTTTATTGATGCGATTGTATCAGCTGGCCGCACGTTCAAATATACAGAAAAAGGACCAATTGGTCTTGTTACAGGAAAAAAAGCAGTTCATATCCATGCAGCTGGCGGAGTTCATTCCGACGGTCCTTTCAAATTTGCAGCTGAGCACTTAAAAGGTGTTCTTGGTTTTATCGGTTTGACTGATTTGGAAACGATTTGGGTAGAAGGCGTTGCATACGGCCCAGAGCAAGCAGAAGTTGCGAAAGACGCAGCGATTGCAAAAGCGAAAGCACTTGTAAATGATTTCTTGTCTGATTCTGTTTTGGTATAAAAAATGAAAAACGTTGAAATAAAGGGCGGCGCGACCGCTCCAAATGTTTCTGTCTTAATCACCGCGTTATGCGCGGTGATTCTTTTTTCTGTTATGAACGCGGGGATGTTTCAAGTGGCTTTACCGCTGTTGCAGCAACATTTTGGATTATTGCCTGCGGAAGTCAGTTGGGTCGTGACGGGATATATTGTGATTTATGCGATTGGTTCCTTAATTTATGGTAAATTAGCGGACAAGTTTGCGATTCGAAAATTATTACTGTTTGGAGTATCGATTTTTGTTGTTGGATCGGTGCTTGGATTGGTTGCAGGATGGTTGGATTGGTCATTTGGTTGGATTATTGTTGCACGTGTAATTCAATCGGCAGGTGCTTCAGCGGTTCCTGCAACGGCAATGCTGATTCCATCACGATTCGTCGCAGCTGAACAACGCGGGAAAGCACTAGGAACAATCTCATCAACGGTTGCACTTGGAACAGGGGTCGGTCCGCTCATCTCTGGATTGATCACAGGATATTTCGGCTGGCCGTCGTTGTTCTTAATTTCGATTGGCGTTGTCGTTATGATGCCTTTTCTGATGCGTGAGTTGCCAAATGAATCACCGCGCGGAACGATGATTGACGGTTGGGGAGCATCAGGGATCGCACTTGCGGTTGCTGGGGTGATGTTATCTATTAGTCTGAAGGCGCCTATTTATTTGGTAATGTCAGCAGTCGGCATTTTACTTGCGATCGTTGTCGGTCGAAAACATCCAATGCCATTTTTGCCAATTTCGATCTTTAAGCAGTTCCCGCAGTATGCACAGGCACTTGGAGGCGTATTTTTTGCGGCAGCTACCGTGTTTAGTGTGCTCATTGTAATGCCGCTACTATTGAAAGAGCATTACGGATTTTCGCCACAACAAATCGGGATGACGATGTTTCCGTCGGCGATCATTGCTGCGCTGATGGGTAGATATGCAGGGGCGCAAGTGGACAAACGTGGGAGTCGGGTCATTGTGCAATTCGCACTCGTGTTGTTGTTGTTGGGTTATTTATTCTTGGCGAGTTTGTCGCAGGTAAATATTGCATTCGTTGTGTTAGGATTGTTGCTCGTACAATTCGGCTTTGCTTGGGCACAGCCTGCGTTGTCCAAACAAGTGTCGGTGAGTGTTTCGTCTGAAAAGACTGGAATTGCATTTGGTGTGTTCACATTAACTACGTTCATGTCTGGTGCAATTGCTGGAACGGTGAGTACTCGGTTGCTAACGAGTTGGGCAGACGGTCCAGTGTGGGATATGAGCGGGGTTGCGATGAAAAGTGAATATGTATGGATCTTTGGGATATTGGCAGTGATGATCGGGCTTGCACTTATTGTGATGTCAAAAACGATTGTGAAAAAT
The DNA here is from genome assembly GCA_947460235.1 of Paenibacillaceae bacterium. Classification (GTDB taxonomy): domain Bacteria; phylum Bacillota; class Bacilli; order Paenibacillales; family CANHGK01; genus CANHGK01. Next base: position 8,844 of record CANHGK010000008.1, read on the forward strand.
GTTAGATGAAACAAAAAACAGCAATGTTACGCGGTTCTACCGCCGATACATTGCTATTTTTTTAATTTACACATTGAATATGAGATGAATACGAGTAGAAAAAGGTAATTTTTGAGTGTTTATCGAATGATTGTATAACGAACGAGGGATGAGGGAGGGAACGATATGAATCGATTGAAAAGTATTCAGGCGAAATCTTTGGTTATTTTATTGCCTGTTATTTTGTTAATAACTTCAGTATTATCCTATCTCAGTTATTCTTCTTCAAAAGCGATCGTGCAAAATGAAATTCAAAGTAAAATGGAATCGCAACTTCATGCGATGATCAATGATTTGCAAAACAAAATTACGGCGCACGTACGCATTCCACAAGCGTTGGCAAGGGTGGTTGAATCTGGTCGATTGAGAATGAGTCCAGCAGATTATAAGATGCTACTCTTGAATTTGCCTACATTGAATGAGGACACATTAGGAACAGGAATTTGGTTCGATCCGTACAAATACAAAACAGATTTGAAATATTTCGGGCCATATACTTACAAGGATGGAGATAAAGTCGTCTATACCGAAGATTACACGACTCCAGAATATGATTATCCAAATCAAAATTGGTACAGTATTGGTAAAAAAACAGATAAAGAGGTTGTATTCACGGATCCTTATTACGATGAGACACTCAAAACTACTTTTATTACAGCTACGGTTCCTTTTTATGATCATCAAAAGAAATTTATCGGAGTGACGACCGGAGATATTAATTTAACGAACATGCAGAAACTTGTCCGGCAACTAAAAGTTGGAAGTCAGGGCTATGCGTTCTTGATTGATAGAACGGGTCATTTTATTTCTGATCCAGAAAAAACGATGGCAAATGTGATTACGGATGATCAAAATGTAAGTTTGAAAACATTAGGCAAACAAATCATGAAAGATATGCCAAAAGATAATGAGGAAATTTATAGGGGAAGTTTTATGGTGGCGGATGTTCTGAACAATGTGTTTTATACAAAAATGCCAGTGACCGGATGGATGTTGGCAATTTCAATTCCCGAACGTGAATTGTTTCTCCCATTACAGCAATTGTTGATGAAATTTATAATGGTATGTTTGGTTGCAATTTTGGTGCTTGTTTGGGTCGTCGTATCTTTTAATCGATCAATGATCCGCAATATCCAGCAATTGAACAAGCTATCTGATGCACTTGCGAAAGGCGATTTCACATATAAGTTAACGATGAATTCATCGGATGAATTCGGCCGGTTGTCATCTTCCCTAAACATGACAGTTCAAAAGCTACGAACGATTATTAGCGGTATGATTGAATTGGCGAAAAAACTTTCCGAATCTTCGGAAGTGATCGCTTCAAGTAGTGAACAAATAGCCCAAAGTAGTTTAAGTCAATCCAAACTCGTTTCCTATATGAATGAGCAGTTTAAAGAAGTGTCGCTAGCCATTGATGTGGTGGCGTCGAATTCTGAAGATGCTGCGGAAATTTCAAAGAATACGAAGATCGTTGCGGAAAATGGAGGTCAAATTATTCATGAAGCTATAAGTGGAATGTCAGTGTTAACTACGAAAATGAAGATCCTTGAAAATGACTCTCAAAAAATAGGGGAAATAATTGAGGTAATTGAAAATATTGCAGATCAGACAAATCTTCTTGCGCTAAATGCGGCAATTGAAGCGGCGCGTGCTGGGGATCAAGGTAGAGGTTTTGCTGTTGTGGCTGATGAGGTGCGTAAACTGGCAGAACGAAGTTCGGAAGCAACAAAGCAAGTGTCGACGATCATTAAGATGATCCAGGAGAATACGAAAGATAGTTTTGTGGCAGTTGCGGAAGCGGTCGGATCAACACAAAGAATCGAAATTTCGTTCGAAAATATCATTCATCGCATCAATGAAACGGCACAGCAAATTACCGAAATCGCGGCGGCCTGTGAAGAAGAATCATCACAAACTAAAGAAATGGTGCATTCAATTACTTCAATCGCGGCAAACGGTCGGCTGTCTGCGGATTCTTCAAACAGTCTTGCCCAAAGTGCACAGTCACTCGCAAAAGTGGCCGAACAATTACATCACACCGCAAATGAATTTAAAATATATTGACTACAACTGAAATGCAGATGCTGATGACGATTCGTAGAACAGTTTATCAACGTTGAAAAAAAGCCGGCCTTACGCATTGATAAACAATGCTTAGGACCGGCTTTTGTATGGAATGAAATAAATTTAGTTTTTTGCTGCAGCGTAGTTTTCGTTTACTGCGTCCCAGTTTACTACGTTCCAGAAACTAGTAACGTAGTCAGGGCGTTTATTTTGATACATCAAGTAGTACGCGTGTTCCCAAACATCAAGACCGAGGATTGGTGTTTGACCTTCCATAATGGGGCTATCTTGGTTTGGCGTACTTGTCACTGCAAGTTTGCCTTCTTTGTTTACAATTAACCATGCCCAACCGCTACCGAAACGAGTTAACGCAGCTTGTTTGAATGCTTCTTTGAATGCATCGAAGCCGCCAAGCTCAGTTTCAATTGCATCAGCAACCGCACCATTAGGAGCACCGCCGCCAGTAGAGGAAAGAACTTTCCAAAAAAAGCTATGGTTTGCATGTCCACCACCATTGTTGCGAACTGCATTGCGTTTCGCTTCTGGAACGCGGGAAAGATCGGAAATCAATTCTTCAATTGGAAGAGCTGATAATTCATCTAATCCTTCAAGTGCTGCGTTTAAGTTGTTAACATATGCCGCGTGGTGACGGCCATGGTGGATCTCCATTGTTAATGCATCGATACTTGGTTCGAGTGCTTCGTACGAGTAAGACAACTTTGGCAATTGATAGGCCATGGATACATTCCTCCTGCGAAATTGGGTTCTTTTTCATCCTTTATTATGCCCGATTCCTTTCAAACACGCAAACCTTCGTTTCAAGATCCGCACATTATTGTCTAACTGCTTTGTTATTTTGCTTTTCGACAATAAACGCATTACAATAGCGATTATTGTCGGTTATTATTATAGATACAGAAATAAAATAGAGATATGACATCGTATGTGGGGGAGCAGCACGAGATGGTTATTAGAACCTTTTGTTTATCGGATTATGTTTCGGTTTCAGCGTTATTTCAACGTGCACTCTCTGATGAGTGTTACGAAGAGACCAAGGATGCATTTGCTCGCCAGTTATATTGGGATAGTGAATTGGTCATGATTGCAGAATGCGATGGGAATGTCGTAGGATCAATCATCGGAACGATCCATAATAACGAAGGTTTTTTTTATCGAATTGCTGTGGACGAGGCGTATCGTCATCAAGGAATTGGTAAATCACTGATTCATGCGTTGAAAGGTCGTTTTTCGCAACGTAATGTTGTGAAAATGACACTTCCAATGGATCGGCATAATGAAAACCTAAAGGGGTTATATAGTTCAATTGGTTTTGATTTAACCGGAATTCTTCGTACGACGGATCGATTGAAAATTGTAAGCGGTACTTAATTACATTCAAAAATCAAAGCATATCGTTTCGCGAAAGCGAAAATGTGATATGCTTTTCTTATACTAATGAACAGGTTAGGGAACTAGGATGGAAGAACTATTTCTGAACCAAACAAGTCAACTTCTTGTAATTAAAAGTTTCAAACATGATGGGAAACTTCACCGCCTCTGGAAAGAAAATTGGCGGGTTCCTTCGCATGTCCTGGAACAAGAACTCCTTGAACTTGATGTAGTCGCCATCGTGAATGATCATACACCAATTCAGGAATCGGACGGCACTGTTTGGATCAGTAAAGTTCCAAGTGTTTCATATTTCTTGCCTAATAAATGGTTTAATATTGTTGGTTTAATTGAAGAAAATGGTGTGCGTTATTATTGCAACATCGCATCTCCTCCATATCAATATGGAAATACGTTAACTTATATCGATTATGACTTAGATGTTGTTCGTTATCCAAGTGGCCGAATGGAGGTAATGGATCGTGATGAGTATCGAGAACATCGCGAAAAATACCGTTATTCTGCGCAAGTGGTACACCGAATTGAGCATGCACTGTCCGCATTGATTGGGATGATGGAACGGAATCATCTATTGTTTAACCAAGTGAAAACAAGGGAAATCTATGAGTACATGAAACCACGAATTGTGCGGGAGGTGGAGGACAACTGAATAAAAGGTTGTTTCATTACTTTTTGCTATTCTTAATTTCCATGTGTATTGTGTTTGGGTTGAATTGGTTTGTGTTTCAATTTTCGACGGTGCATGGAAATTCAATGAAGCCTACATTGCATGATGGGGACTGGTTGGTCATTGATAAATTTGTTTATATTAATCAGGAACCGCGCGTTGACGATGTCATTGTTTTAAAGGAACCTGATGCTGAGGATGGCGTTAAACCGGTATATCTCGTAAAGCGAATCGTAGGTGTTCCAGGCGATAAAATTGATATTCGTGCTGGGAAAATGTATATCAATGATATGCTGAAACATGAAGGTTATACGGATATATCAATCGAAAATGGAGATTTTGGTCCAATTAAAATTCCTGACGGCAAGTATTTTGTGATGGGAGACAATCGGCATTTAAATCGAAGTAAAGATAGTCGATTTTTTGGGACGGTTGACCGAACATTGATCATGGGTCGCGTGGATTGGATCGTTTATCCGTTTAATCAAATGAGGTCGTTTCATTGAAGGATCATTGGATTTCGAATTATGATTGGTTTGCACTAAAAAATCAATTGTTAAGTAACCTTAGGGAATTCGGTGTTGATTTGATTGGGGTCGCGGATGCGAGGCCTTTTACAGAGTTGCGGGAACGTTTGAATCAGTGGCACGATAATGGTTGGGCTTCTGGTTTCGAGGAACGCGATGTTGATTTACGCACAGAACCTAACCGCGCACTTGAATCTGGTAGTGCTCGTTCGATCATTTCAATTGCAATCGCGTACCCTTCTAAATTGCTGAATCCTCCGAAATCGGAACTGGGTGCATATCGCGGAGTCATTGCTCGTTCAGCGTGGGGGGAAGACTATCACACTGTTTTACGTGATCGGTTACAACGAATTCGAACATGGTTGATTTCGCGTGTCCCGGAAGCGGAAATTGTTTCTATGGTTGATACTGGCGTGTTATCGGACCGCGCGGTGGCGGAACGTGCTGGTATTGGTTTTAGTGGAAAGAATTGTTCGATTATTTCGCCTTCAATGGGTTCGTGGTTATATCTCGGAGAATTGGTAACAAATTTACCTTTCGAAGCGGATATACCGATGCTTGATCAATGCGGAACATGTACAAAATGTATTGATGCATGTCCGACGGGAGCGCTTGTCGGACCAGGACAGTTAAATGCACAAACATGTATTTCGTTAATTACGCAGTTAAAAGGTGTATTGGACGACGATCAAAAAAAACATATTGGAAACCGATTATATGGGTGTGATACTTGCCAAGTCGTTTGCCCTTACAATAAAGGGATGGATTGGCACTTGCATCAGGAACTTGAACCAGATCCAGCGTTGGCCAAACCACTGTTGAAACCGTTGATATCAATGAGTCAGCGCGTATTCCGTGATCAGTTTGGACGGACTGCAGCGGCTTGGCGAGGAAATGCGCCGATTCGCAGAAATGCGATTATTGGCTTGGGTCATTTTCGTGATGTAACGGCTGTACCGGAGTTGACGCGTGCCATGAATGAAGATGCGCGTGTAGAAATACGGGAAGCGGCGGTTTGGGCGCTTGGAAGAATTGGTACGGATGATGCAAGGGACGCGCTCGTAAATCGGCTGGCGTCAAATCTAGAAGGAACTGAAGTTGTGATGAAAGCCTTGCAACAAGCATTGGCAACATTGAAGTGAACAAAATGTATGCGGAGGCGAAGCATGCGATTACTACGGTTGGATCATGTCAAAGCTGGAATGATCATGATGAGCAATTTTGAAAAGTCACATCATAACATCATGATCAAAGAAGGAACTACTTTAACCGATTCGATGATCAACGCAATGCATCGCTGGGGTGTGAATTGGATTTATGTTTCTGGTGAGATAGAAACTAGAACAGCGTCCATTCCGGAATGGACGAAGGTTGAGACGTTTGAAGCGTTAAATGATGAATTTGAAAATATTATTGAATGTATGAAGTATCACCGCGATTTACCAGCAAAACATCTAGATCAATTGCTCTGTAGATTGATCGTTGAACTTTCGGCGCACAAAGCACAACTGTTTCAGTTGCGTGAAATTCGTTGTATTGAAAGAGATGATTTTTTACATGCATACCATGTCTGTGTACTTTCCTTAATGATTGGATTTCGGATGGAATTGCCATTTGAACAACTGAGAGCATTGGCGATCGGCGCATTTCTACATGACATTGGTAAATTTGACGTACATCATCTGGATTGTTCGTCCAAACCAGAATTGCATCACACGTTTATTGGATATAAGAAGTTGAAAGGTGAACCGTTATTTCCTTTGCAATCATCACATGCGGCGTTAATGCATCACGAACATGTGGATGGATCGGGAAAACCACGCGGGATAACAAGCAATGAAATGCATCAGATCGGTAAAATCGTCGGCATCGCGAACCGTTACGATCATTATTTTAGAGCATTAGCTCCATTTTCGGAAAATGATCCTCCTTTACAACACCATGATGTGTATGAACGAATGGTGGCTCAAGTGGGTGTCCAAAGTGATCATGATATTTTTCTGCATTTTTTGTCCTCTGTTGTCGTCTACCCTACAGGAGTTGAAGTGTTGTTGAATACGCATCAACATGCAATTGTGATCGTTCAACATCCTCACTTGCCTTCGCGGCCAATCATTCGTATCATAGACTCAGAACAAACTTTGCATGATTTGTCGAAAAATCCGAAATTGTTTATTATTGATGTGTTAACGTAAAGGAGAATGACTATGTGGGTATATATCACGCCAGTGATCACGTTGATTGTAGGTCTAATAGGCGGCGCTGTAATTGGTTTTCAAGTTTTTAAGAAACAAATGATGAGTCTCATGAATAACCCCGATCAAATGGCGTCGATGATGCGTCAAAATCCTGATATGTTAGAAAAGATGGGGCGTCAAATGGGCGCTAATTCCGCGCAAATGAAAGCTGCAAAAAAAATGATGAATCGCCGTCCGCGATAAAAGTTGCGAGAATGGCTACGGGGGACTTTCGAAATGCCTAGTAAGGAATATCGCAATTCACATGTACAACAAAATCGCGAGCAATTGGAATTTCATGTGCGTGAAATTCTGCGACTTGTAGGTGAGAATCCTGAACGTGAAGGATTGATTGACACGCCTGCTCGCGTCGTAAGGATGTATGAAGAAATTTTTGGTGGTTACGCGGCGGATTCTGGGGAAGTGCTCGGGACACTTTTCGACGAAGCGCATGAAGAATTGGTTATTGTTAATGATATCGTGTTTTATAGTCAATGCGAACATCATATGGCACCATTTTTTGGGAAGGTCCATATAGGATATGTTCCAAGCGGGAAAATTTGTGGGCTAAGCAAATTTGCCCGACTTGTCGATACAGTAACGAAGCGTCTACAAGTTCAGGAACGAATTACTTCGCAATTGGCGGATTTAATTGCCGAAACATTAATTCCGCACGGCGTCATGGTTGTTGTCGAAGCAGAGCATCTTTGTATGTGCGCACGTGGTGTTCGAAAGTATGGAAGTCAAACGATTACATCTGCAGTGCGTGGACAATTTAAACGAGATGCTTCGTTACGTGGTGAATTTTTATCTTTGATTGGTAGAACGGCCGGCAAGTTGATTTAATGAACATTGAAATGTCGCGATACGAATGATTGATTTTGACGATCAAATTCGTTGCGACATTTTTTTATTCTCGATGAAAACATTATTTGAAAGATGGTGTGGAACGTGAAAAAGACATGGATTGCATATCGATACCTACTCATCTGCGCAATTGTTTGCATCCTGTGGCTTCCTGCGTACTTAACTGCCTTAGCGGGCCCTGTCGGCGAAAAGGCTAACGCAATCCGTATTGCGAATTGGCCTAATGGATTTCAAAAAGATTCGGATTCGTTTCATGGTGGTGCATTTGATGGTAAGAATGTTTGGATGGCACCATATGATGCTGACCGTATCGTTAAGATTAATGTTGCAGATGGTGAGATGGGCTCAATTCGTGCTTTTCCAGATGGATACACGTATACGTCCGGAGCATTTAGTGGAGCAGTCTATGATGGCACTTCGGTTTGGTTCATTCCATTCAATGCAGAGCGGTTGATTAAGATTGATCCGATCACTCTAAAAGTTTCATATGGCCCACAGTGGCCAAGTGATTTTAAGAAGATGCAATCCGCATTTGATGGCGGTGTTGTTATCGGTGATTATTTGTGGTTAATTCCCCATGCATCTGATAAATTATTGCGTTTAAATATTAAAAATTTCGCGTGGGACGCGTATTCGAAATGGCCCAATAATTTTTCGCATGGTAATGGTGCATTTTCTGGTGGAGTAGCTTCGTTGGATGGAGGCACGCTTTGGTTGGTTCCGTCCGATGCGAATATGATCGTAAAAGTTAATGCTTCGAACGGTGAAATGACGGGAAACAATGCGTGGCCAATTGGATTTTCAAAAACGAATGGAGCATTTTCTGGAGGCGCTACAGATGGTAATGGTCTGTGGTTAGCACCAAAAAAAGCAGATAAATTGGTGCGACTTGATTTGGTGAGTGGTGGAATGACTAGTTTTGCGAAGTGGCCTGCGGGAATGTCAATTGGAATCAATGCGTTTTCTGGAGCGATATATGACGGGCGGGATATTTGGTTGACTCCGTATGGAGCGGATCGAATTGTTCGTGTCAAAACGAACGGAGAAATGAGTGCACCGATTACATGGCCAAATGGCTTAAACCGAGGGATTCAGGCGTTTCAAGGTTCGGTATTTGATGGTTCGGATTTATGGCTCATACCATCTTCGGCGGATGCTGTCTTGGAATTGGTTGGGAATCGAACTCCGACTGCGAATGGATCAAGCATTCAATTAACTGAAGATATTCCATATAGCGGTTTGTTGTCAGCATCAGACCTGGATGCAGATCCGTTAAAATTTACGGTTGTCAAAACACCTTCTAAAGGTGTATTAACGTGGATAAATGATTCAACGGGAAACTATAAATATACTCCAAATCTAAATGCGAATGGATCGGATACCTTTACCTATCGGGTAAGTGATGGAGTTACCTTTTCTAGCGAGGCAACCGTTTCGGTTTCGATTGCAAATGAGAATGATCCACCTGTTGTGAATGCACTTACCATACAAGCGCGTGAAGATGAATCCAAAACTGGAATTGGGATCGCTAATGATCCAGAGTTAGATGCATTAGAATATCAGATTGTTTCAAATGGTTCAAAAGGAACGTTTACTTTTACGAACAATAAGACCGGTGAATTTTTATATGTGCCAACACCGGATCAGAACGGAAGTGACGAAGTTTCGGTACGCGTTAAAGACGGGAAATTGTTTTCGAATACCGTTAAATGGCAAGTGAATATTGTTCCTGTTAATGATATGCCGATTGCAAAGGACGTTACATTGCAAACGAATGAAGATCTTGCTGTTCAATCGAATTTGAAGGCTTCGGATATTGATGGCGATGCACTTTCCTATGAATTCATTCAACAACCAACGCATGGGAATGTGATGATCTCAGATATTACAAAAGGAACTGTGATTTATAAACCAGATGAAAATTATTTCGGTTCTGATCAATTTGTTTATACGGTATCAGATGGCCTTTTAACATCGGCGCCTGCGAATGTTAAAATTAATATTGCACCGATTGACGATGCACCTGAATTAAGTAGTGCAAATTTTACAGTAGTTCAAGGCGTTTCATTGCATGAACAATTAACTGCTAGTGATTTGGAGAATGATCCGTTAACATTTGAAATCGTCTCACCTCCTACGCACGGTAAATGGAGTTGGATTAATGCAGCAGATGGGAGATTTACGTACGAACCCGAGTTGAATTGGACTGGAATTGAAACGATTCAAGTTGATGTAACGGATAATGTATTGAAATCGGAAGTGAAATCGATTTCGATTGTTGTTTCGCCGACCGTAAAAAAACCAGTTGAAGTAAAGCAAGAGTTTCAGGTGACGAGTGGTGTTTATACCGTTAATCGATTAAATGTTCCGAATTCTGAGCAGAATGATTTGACGTTTGCACTCATGCTGAATCCTGGAAAAGGGAAGTTTGAATGGATCGACAATCAACACGGGTATTTTTACTATCAATCCAAAAGTGGTTTTATTGGTGATGACGAATTTGAATATTTAGTTAAGGATTCTGGCATATATTCTGAAATGGGTAAAATCATTTTGCACGTGTTGGCTGCAACGAATGCTCCAATTAATACGGTGAGCCCGACTCCTTCGCCTACGTCAGTCCCAACAAATAAGCCAACAGTGTCAATCACGCCATCACCTACACCTTTAATTGTGAATAGTCAATCTCCAGCAGTTTTGCTGTCAAATACACCAGCACCTACAGTATTGGTTTCAGCATCACCGAATGCGACTTCGGTGAATCAACAGAGTCATACGCCGTCTCCAACATCTGTAATTAATGTTTTGACAAATAATCCTAATGCAACAAGTTCATCAACACCGATTGCACCTGTTGCAACGCCAGTCGTGATTCCGCAAATTGTATACATTCCTTACTATATTGAAGTGACGCCGATTCCTACGGCTACTTCGACGCCTGTGATGATACCGAATCCTACACCAACGTTGGAAATTAAAAAAATAAACGTTACAGTTACACCGGTTCCGTTGTCGAAAGTGGTGAATATGCCAGAATTACATTCGAATCATGGATTGGACTGGGTGGAAATAGATGATCAGACATTGAATCAAGAAATTTCCAAAACAATCCCTTTGAAAATAATTGGCCAGAAAAATAAAGAAATTCAGTTCGAAGAAGTTGTTAATGATGATCAAAAGGTGTTATCAATGATTATGAATGATCAATTGGTACTACGTCCGAATGATTCGTTTTTCACAATTAATTTTTCGGGAAAGCGAGTAAGCAAACCGGTGTCGATTACGATTAGGGCATCGGATCGAATGGGGAATTGGTCTGATCAAATTGTGCTTGTTGATGTTCGCGAAGTTCAGCGTGTGGAAATTTCTGCATTGAATGATGTAGTACTACCTTTGCCTGAAGAATGGAAAATGCAATTGAATGCTGGAGCGAATTCGAAAAAAGCTGCGTTTATGAAGGTTGTTAAAATTCCTGTGACAATCGAAGTTCAAAATCGCGATGAAGAAATGATGGTAAGTGCTCAGACGGATAGTGCGTGTGGTTTGCAAGTGGATGGGTTTAACGGGAAGTCAATATTGTCTGAGGACGAGTCCAGCCGAACATATTACTTGAATGTCGTTGTTACCGACCGTTCGTCATTACGTCCATGTCATGTAGAAGTGACAGCAACCAGTGAAGGTCTTTTGCCTCGCTCACAATCGTTTACGATTACTCCCGAAAATGTTCGTCCGAAACTAAACTTTATTAATCCATTAATGGTTATTAAATCAAACCAGCGCAGATTAATCACAATTAAGGCGACCGATCCGAATCAAGATCGCTTGACGTATTCTGTTAAAGGTGGAAATGATCAGACGGTGAAATTGACTCGTCAAGGTAATGTTTGGTTTTTAAAACCTGCGCCTTCTTATAAAACGACCACAGGTGTTAAGTTTTCTGTCAGGGTTGAGGATGGAAGGGGCGGGTTTGATTCCAAAACGTTCCGAGTAATTGTTAAATAAACTAACATTATAATTTGACTTTGTGTGTAATGTTCGTGTATTATCATTTCAAGAAGATGAAAACACGATATATCGACCTAGGGTTCCGTAGTTGTTGTTAATTTATATGACACACTAGCTGGTCCGAGAGGTAAAGAGTTCTGATGTTGATCTGTTTCAACCGATGAACTTACACACGGAGGGATAAAAGCCCGGGAGGTTATGCATACTCCGCGGGCTTTTTGTGTTCAAAAAAAGAGGAGGAATTGAGATGAGCATGCCAGTAGCAATGAAATGGAGAAAGATGTTTGTGATTTTTGCGGTAATCGTTGTATGCGTGTCAATGATGTTGTCAGGATGTGCAACGACGAATACTACGCAGAGTGAAACAGAGGGATCTTCAGATCAACCGATTCAAATTGCACTGAGTCCTTGGCCGGGTTGGTACATCTGGTATTTGGCCGAGGAAAAAGGATTTTTCAAAAAACGTGGTGTGAATGTGGAACTGAAGTGGTTCCCTGTGTATAGCGATTCCTTGCAAGCATTATCTACGGGCCAAGTCGATGCAAATAGCCAGACATTGAGCGATACATTGGCGCCTCTTTCGAAGTCGATTCCCTTAAAAGTGGTGTTGGTTAATGATAACTCGAATGGCGGCGATGCGATCGTAAGTAAGCCGGGCATCAACTCGATCGCTGACTTGAAAGGCAAAACCGTTGCAACGGAACTTGGTACGGTCGACCATCTATTGCTGCTGACTGCTCTTGCGAATGCTGGAATGAAAGAAACAGACATCAATTATGTGAATATGACCGTCAATGATGCTGGACCTGCTTTTATTAATGGGAAAGTGGATGCGGCTGTGTTATGGGAGCCGTTCCAAACGAAAGCAGTTAAAGATGGCGGCGGAAAAGTATTATTCTCATCGAAAGAAACGCCTGGATTGATTCCTGATTTACTCGTGTTCAAAGCAGAAACAGTAGAGAAACGCGGCGATGATATTCAAAAAGTCGTCAACGCGTGGTTTGATGCATTAGCTGAATTGAAAGCTCATCCGGACGAGTCCATTGCCATTTTGGCGAAAAAAGCTGAGCAGACCCCAGCGGAGTTCAAAGAAGGATTGGATACGATCAAAGTGTTTACGAAAGCAGATAATATTAAAGCGTTTGATGCATTGGATGGATATGAGTCACTCTCCTTTACAGGCGGGAAAACAGCGGAATTCTTACAAGGGTTGGAGATGGTTAGTTCCATTCCAGACGTAAAGGCAGCGCTTGAACCGAAGTTTGTGAAAGCTGCAGAAGCGGCGGAATAATGGTTGGATGAATGGGATGGTTGGAGGAGGGCGAATCAATTGAAGCAAAAAAAATATCTCGGATACTGGGCAATTAGTTCGTTTCTTCTCCTGTTTGGTGGATGGTTAGCGCTCAGTGAAAGCGGAGTGATGAATCCGACATTTTTGCCATCGCCTTTCGTGGTGTTCAAAACGATGGTGAAATTGCTCGGAACAGAGCAATATTGGACGCATATTGGCATGAGTTGTTTTCGAGTGGTAGCCGGTTTCTTGTTAGCGGTTGTAATTGGTGTACCACTTGGATTATTGGCAGGATATTCGAGGCGCGGAGCTGCATTTATTGAACCTCCGATGGAATTTATTCGTTATATGCCAGCAGTTGCGTTTATTCCGCTCGTGATGATATGGGCGGGGATCGGCGAATGGGCAAAAGTGATTATTATTTTTATCGGATGTTTTTTTCAGTTGGTGCTGATGGTAGCGGACATTACGAGGCGAGTAAATAAAGACTGGATCGATGCTGCGAGGACGATGGGTGCGACGCGCTGGGGTGTACTAGAGACGATCATTATTCCTGCGATCCGCCCAGAGTTGATGAATGGACTTCGATTATTGCTTGGATGGGCTTGGACCTATTTGGTTGTTGCTGAGCTCGTCGCAGTAAATAGTGGTCTTGGATACGCAATTATGAAGGCGCAGCGGTTTTTGAATACAGATCAAATTTTTGTTGGGATGATTGTGATCGGAGCACTAGGATTGATTAGTGATCGCGTATTCGCCTATTGTAACAAACGATTTTTCCCGTGGGCGCAATCCTAAGTGATGAGTGGGTTTGATAGATAGGGAGTGAATGTAGATGTCAGCAGCTATAGAATTACAAAAACTCGGTAAAACGTTCGAGAGTAACCAAGGCATCGTCCATGCACTTGAAGAAATCGAACTCTCCGTTCAAGCGGGAGAATTCGTGAGCGTACTTGGACCGAGTGGATGCGGCAAATCAACGATGCTTCGAATTTTGGCGGGACTAGAACCATATACGAGTGGACAAATCATTTGTGATGATCGCGTAATTACTGGTCCTGGTGCGGACCGTGGCATGGTTTTTCAGGCGTATACGCTTTTCCCGTGGTTAACCGTACGTGAAAATATCGAATATGGCCTCAAATTAGCAGGTAAACATATTTTTGAGCGTCGTCGTATTTCGGGGGCATGGCTCGATCGGATTGGATTATCGAGCTTTGCGAAGCACTATCCGAATCAATTGTCTGGTGGGATGAAACAGCGCGTGGCAATCGCACGTGCGTTAGCGAATAAACCGAAAGTTCTGCTCATGGACGAACCCTTTGGAGCGCTCGATGCACATACGAAATTAATGATGCAGCGGTTGTTGCAAGCATTGTGGGTGGATGAACGGCCGACGGTTGTGTTTATTACGCATGATGTTGATGAGGCGATTTATTTGGGGCAACGGGTCGTGGTGATGGGTGCAAGACCAGGGCGGATTGTAAAAGAATATCAGGTACACTTGCCAGAAAAACGCACCGAAGAAGTTCGAGGAAATGCACATTTTATTGAATTGCGAAAAATGTTATTACAAGATCTGGAACATTAAACAATTTAGAGAGAACATGGAGTGTGACGGATATGGCATTTTGGGATCAGCACGGATTAAACGCGCGGCGATTACAAAATAATGTGGAAGAATCAAAGGGAGATTTGCATGGCATTCAGGCAGCGCATGCCGAGGCATTATTGCCAAGTACACGTGCAGACGCAGAAATTAAACGGGGTTTAGAGCTAGGACTTGAAGGTGCGGCAAGCATTGGTGATCGGACGATTTCTTGTTTTTCACGGGGCGAGTTGCCGCATTATGCGGGGATTAACACATTTTTGAAAATGCCGTATTTGGAAGATGTGCGAAGAGTCGGCGAGTATGATGCAGCAATTCTCGGTGTACCATTTGATATTGGTACGACCTATCGCTCAGGAACGCGTTTTGGTCCGCAGGCAATTCGCCGAATTTCCGCTTTGTATCAAACGTACAATTATGAACTCGGTGTGGACTTGCGCGAGCAATTGAAACTATGCGATCTTGGAGATGTATTCACGATAGCGAATATCGAGAAAAGTTTTGATCAAATTACAAAAGCCGTATCTCATGTAATGAGTCAAGGCACGATGCCGATTATTCTCGGTGGTGATCATTCAATCGGATATCCTTGTGTGCGCGGGGTCGCAGAAAACATTGACGGCGACATCGGAATTATTCATTTGGATCGTCATATCGACATTCAGGAAAAAGACATGGATGAGCGCATGCATACGACGCCTTGGTTTCATGCAACCAATATCAAAAACGCAAAGCCGAAAAATCTCGTACAAATCGGGATCGGCGGCTGGCAAGTGCCGCGTGCCGGAGTTCAGGTAGGTCGTGAGCGCGGTACGACGATCATGACGATTAATGATGTCGAGACGCTTGGGATTGATAAAGTTGCTGAGATGGCGCTTGAAGTGGCGTGGAAAGGCTGTAAAGCGGTTTACTTGAGCTTTGATATTGATTCAATTGATTGCGGATTTGTGCCAGGGACGGGATGGCCTGAACCGGGAGGCTTTTTACCGCGCGAAGCACTTAAGTTAATGCAATTGGTGGCAAAAGAAGGACTGGCAGCGATGGAAGTTGTTGAAGTTGCGCCGGCCTATGATATTAGTGATACGACGGCGTTGCTCGCGGCACGTGCGGTACTTGATGTACTGGCAACGATGACGGCGCACGGAAAAATTGGAGGAAAGTAAATGCACATCCCTGACGGATTTTTGGATGCCAAAACATGGATCAGTACAACGCTACTTGGCGGGGCGGTGGTTATGTTGGCTTCGCGTAATGCCCAAGTAGGTTTGAAACGTGAACAAGTTCCCAAAATGGGTCTGTTAGGGGCATTTATTTTTGCGACGCAAATGGTTAATTTTCCGATTGCTGGAGCAACTTCAGGACATTTTCTCGGCGGTGCAATGGCGGCAATTTTGTTTGGACCTTGGGTCAGTGTGTTGTTGATGAGTGCAGTGCTGATTATTCAAGCGTTTATTTTTCAAGATGGTGGTGTAACCGTGCTGGGAGCAAACATCTTGTGTACAGGAGTTCTCGGTAGTTTTGCAGGGTATGGGATGTATCGTTTCCTTGGAGTACGGGGGTTTCAATGGCTTAGTGAATCAGTCAAAATTTTCACGGCTGCGTGGTGTTCAATTGTAGCTGCGGCGAGTGGTGTTTCGTTGTTACTTGCTTTATCAGGTACAATGCCACTTGCCATAGGATTACCGGCCATGACAGGTTGGCATAGTTTGATTGGGATTGGTGAAGGCTTGATTAGTGTTTGGGTAATCGCTTATTGGCGCAAGGCGCAGGCCGTCGCTTCACCGATATTGGTTGATACGAATCAAAGCGGTGAACACCGATGAAGTTGCCGAATATGAAGTTATGGATCGGTGTTGTCGTAGTAATGGTTGTTTGTGGTGTCTTATCGTATTTTTCTTCAACATCACCGGATGGACTCGAGCGCGTGGCAGTTGACCTAGGATTTTCTAATCAAGAGAAAACGTATTGGTCGAATGCGCCAGTAGCGAATGGTCAATATGGAATCATGGGATGGATAGGCGTCGCACTCGTATTCGGACTCGTCTGGTTATGGGGACGCATCGTTACGAAAGGCAAAGATCGGGGATAGTTACATGAAAAAAAGTGCACAATCGATTAAATATCGTACAGCGGGATTGCTCGTTGTACTCATGAGCATGGTGCTATGGTCGGACGAGCGTGTGTTAATTGGATATAGTGTAGTTCTTTGTTTATTCATGTGGTGGAGCGGGTTATCGCTTCGAGAGGCGGGGCAACGATTGTTGTTACTCATTCCTTTCGGTGCGGGAACACTCGCTTTTTTGCCGTTCCATGGACATGAGGTTGTGGTCGGTGATGTGATGGGGTGGCACGTATATGAAGATGGACTCACGAAGGCGATTGGTTTGCTATTAAAAATGGTCAATGCGAGTTTGATCCTTAGTATGATGTTGCATAAGATTGATTCGGGGCAATTTTTTCATAGTTTGCGTGCGCTCGGATTGCCGAAATTATTGACTGAGCTGTTGCAACTGATGATGCGCTATGTTCATGTGCTAGGGGAAGAAGCTCGGTCCATGGTACTTGCTCAAAAGGCGCGAGGATTTCGGGCACAAGGTTGGTGGTGGTCGATCAACAATTATCGACGTTTTGGGCAGTTGATGGGTGTTTTATTTGTGCGAAGTTTACGGCGCAGTGAGCGAGTTGATTTGGCGATGCGTTCACGCGGGGAACGTGAATGGTTTGGGGGTACTGACATGGAAACGTCTATGGAAAAATCGTTAAGTGGTCGCTCGGAATGGGCCGTAGAAATGAAGGGTGTCGGTTACTCCTATGCAGGAAGTAACTCACTAGCACTGCGCGGAATCGATTTGTCGATTCGAAGTGGGAGTAAAACGGTATTGATGGGGATGAATGGTGCGGGGAAATCGACGCTCATTTCGTTATTGAACGGACTGGCGCAGGTCTCAAAGGGAATGTATCGTTTGTTCGGACAAGAAATTACGGAGAAAAATGCGATGCATGCGAGGCGTGGTGTCGGTGTCGTTTATCAGGACCCTGATGATCAATTGTTTTCGCCAACGGTCTCAGAAGACATCGCATATGGTCCATCGAATATGGGCCTATCGGAATCGGAAATTGAAGATCGTGTTACATATGCGATTGGTGCAGTTGGGTTGAGCGCTTTGGCAGATAAGTCTCCGTTTGAACTTAGTTACGGACAGAAGCGGCGAGTTGCAATTGCCGGTGTGATGGCGATGCGACCACCAATGATGGTGCTCGATGAACCAATGGCCTATCTTGATCCGCGTGGTCGGGATGAATTGCAGGCATTGCTTGAACAGTTGCATTTGATGGGAACAACCCTCATCGTAGCGACGCACGATGTTGATTTTGCTGCAGAATGGGCAGATCATGTGATCATTTTGCGCGACGGGAAAGTACTTGCTGAAGGGGATGTTTCGCTTTTATTCGATGAAAAAATTGTGTATGAAGCAGGGCTGCATTTGCCGAGGTTGGTCAGACCATTTCGATTGTTGCAAGGCGCAGGCGATGTGAAACCGCGCACGGTTCGACAAGCGGCGCAAGAAATGTGGCGTTTGATTTTGAAAGGGACGAATGCAGAAACGAAGCATGACGAGCAAAATCAACTCAAATCTTTTCGTTGAGTGAATAGATAATCGAGCGTATAATTTGATTATCTAATTTCGCGACAAATGAGGTGTTTAGCTTGGACGCAGTTTCAAATCAACGAGTGCATCCGCGGATCTCGATTAGTGGAAAGATCAAATTTTCGTTTATTGCATTTAAAATTGGTGAAAACGGCAAATATGAAGAAGATATTTCAATTATTGAAACACAAATTCGCGATATTTCCCTTGGCGGCATCAGCTTTGAAGATGTGCGAAGTTATGAGCCTGGCATGAAAGGGTATATTTTTATTGTAATCGGACGCAGAAGATATGCACTCGTTGGTGAAGTTGTACGGTGTATTTCAGGCCAAAATGCGTATCAAGTCGGAATCGCATTAGATAAAAATTTGAATGATGATGGAATGTTTGAACCGAGTGAAGAAATTGTGGAATTAATTCAGCGCTTAGAAGTATTACTTGAACATGATCCGAATTATACGAACATCACGTAATTGGAGGACGGACTATGTTTCAGCGCATTCCATTGGATGAGCCGATTAAGACGCATTGGGTGCTGCGTTTTTTTATTTTGTTTTTACCTTGTTTGTTCGTTCGGTTTGCCGTTGGTCCAATTCAAGCACATTTAGGAATTTTGCCGGGCAGTTTTTACTGGTTCGGCATTTTATATTTTCCGATGACAAATTGGACGATATATTGGGTGATGTTTACGATTCGTGTAGGAATCAATCGGATCGCCGGAAATGAGCGGATTACCGTTCCTAAATTGCGGAAATTTTATCGTTGGTACTTAAACGTGCCGGGTGGATTGGTATTATCGGAGTTGGTATTTCAGGGCTATTTGTATAATGCGGGATAAGAATGGACGTGGATCACTCATTCGAGTGGTCTTTTTTTTGCAGAAAAATCCAGTGTCACAATAGGAAAGGCAGGGGAATCTTTGTGTGGAAAAGAATTGTATACAGATAAATGCTACTAGGGAAAAGGAGGGGTTTTGTGTTTTGGAAAAGACGAAGACTTCACATTGGAATTATGATAACGATGATCTTTTGGATCGTTTTATTGATGGCTAGTGAATCTGTATATGCTGCACAATCTGAGAAAATTGTGAATTTAGAGCAAGGATGGGCATATTCAAAGGCAGAGGTGAAACCGGACCAGATGGATTCGGTGAAGTGGGAAGCACTAAATCAATTATCGGATAGCAAACTTTCTGAACAAAATTCGGAAACGCCGGTCGTTTCATTTCGGATTACATTGCCAAATGTGGACTGCGTGGAATGTGTGTTATCATTCGAGCGATATATTCGTTCATATGTGTTATATGTAGATGGGCACGAAGTTGCATCTTCAGGTGGTGGGGCTACCAGTCAATTGTTGTCACTGGGAAAACCAGATGCAATTATTGATTTACCGGGGACGCCAAAAGGGAAACAATTATTACTTGTGGAGAATATTTCACACCGATCAACGCCGCTTTATTCACCAATTTATTTTGGTGATAAAGAAACAATAATACGAAAACAGTTGTCCGGGGAACGTACGCAAATCATTATATCAATGCTCGTATTGATGACGGGATTGATTTCGACGATGTTGTATTTATCGCTCAAGAAAGATGCAGCTTTTTTGAATCTCGGATTATGTGCAACGAATATTGGGTTGTATATGCTAAGTTGTTCGGGCATGGTTCATTATTTCTCTAATGATATGCCATTTTGGGATTTTCTCGAATATTTGACTCTTTATACGATGCCGTTGACGACGTGGTATTATTTCCGCAACTTTGTCACATCTAAACCAAGTTTACATTGGTCACTCGTGGCCGGAAATGGTGGATTTATTTTATTTTCGTTACTTCAACAAGTTCGTGGCATTGCATTGTTTGAGTACGTTGGGATTCAGCGCGTCGTATTTCTAGTATCGCTGGTGTTTATTATTGCAGAATTGGTCCGTTCTGCACGAGCCGGGAATCGTGAGGCAAAAATGGTTGTAGCTGCCTTTATTATTACGTGCTTAATTACCATGTGTAAAATTATTGCACTCTTTTTTAATGTGGATTTAACGAATTTAACTTCCTATGCCGGTGGATTTTTCATGTTGTCACAATTGTTCGTGATGACTGACCGTTTCCGCAGAATGAATGAAGAACTGAGCATTCATTCCAAGAATCTGGAACGATTCAATGAAGTTATGGAAGGGGAAGTGCATAGTCGTACGAAGCAAGTGCGTACGTTGATGGACAATGTAGCGCAAGGATTTTTAACGGTTGGGCCGAATTTGATTGTGGAAAAAGAGTTTTCCAAGGCGTGTATTAAATTACTTGGTGAGGAACCTGCGGGCCGAAATATTGTTGATTTATTAACACGGGGCGATGCATCGAAAACGGAATGGCTGGAGAGGATGTTCCGTGATGTATTCGAAACGACTGAGCAATTCAAAATTGATATGTATGTTCAATTACTGCCGAGTGAAATTGTCAGAGATGGTAGAACGTTGGGGATTTCGATGGAAGTCGTTCGCAGTGTGAATGAAAAACCTGAACATCTGATTTTAATGTTTAACGATCTAACGAAACAACGCGCACTCGAAGAAAAATTGAAAAATGAAGAGAAGCTAATGCGTATGATTGTGACGGTTTTGTCGCGTTCACGAGATTATGCGGACTTAGTAGATGATTACCATCAATTTGTCGACTACGACTTGCCGAGTCTATTGAAAAATGTTCATTCGGAAATGACGCCAGATGTTCGGGTGCTCAGACTCGTGCATACGTTCAAAGGAAATTTCGCACAAATGAACTCCATTCTCTTAGCGGCACATTTGCATGAGATTGAGCACACGATTAAACGCGGGGAGCATGAGCGTTTGGAGGAGTGGGCATTTAGGGTTTCGCAATTCGAATGGAAACAAGCACTGCAAAAAGAACAGCAACGCATGTTTGAAATTTTACCGGCGCATCATTGGAACGATCAAAAAAATGCGATCCCAGTGCCGCGTAATACATTACTACATTTGCGCGATTATATTTTAGATAACTTACCAAATGATTTGGCGTCATCGTTGGTAAAAGAGGTTGAACGTTTATACCAAAAATCGTTTGCGAGTTTATTCGAAGCGGTTGCTGAAAACACTTCTCAACTTGCAGAACGAATAAATAAAATGATCGAACCAGTGACCATCGAAGGCGGGGAATGGTTTGTTGATTTGGAACCTTGGTATGGATGGTCAAAATCATTAATTCACATTTCGCGTAATCAAGTAGATCACGGGATCGAGGATCCGGATATACGCATCGATACCGGCAAAGAATTATATGGTAAAATAAGCATTTCGATTGCCCAAGATTTGAATCATGTCACCATTCGTTTTGCAGATGATGGCGCTGGAATTAATGTCGATAAATTACGTAAAAAGTTAATTAGTAATCAAATGATTTCTGTCGCACAAGTAGCAACGTTGCCAGATCATGAGTTGTATCGTTATTTATTTATGGATTCAGTAAGTACGAGGGATTCTGTATCGGAGTTGTCAGGTCGTGGCGTAGGTCTGGCGAAAGTGCTTGAGGAGACTGAAAAACTTGGTGGAACAATCGAAGTGGAGTCTGTGGTTGGTATTGGAACGACATTTATTTTCTGCATTCCCGTCAGAGATGGGTTGCCAGTAGCACAACAATCACATCGTGAAATCGCATCGTAAACTAAAAAAAAGAGGCGGATCACGTTTTGAGAAACATGTGATCTGCCTCTTTCATTTTGCAATAAACTATGCCTAGTTTTGCTTTGCTTTAATAAAAAATGTTTGAATCCAAAGTACAAGGACCAAGAACGATGTTCCTAGTAATGAATAGTACAACAACATGGTAAATGAATTCTCGCCACTATCTGCTGTGAATACCGTTCCCATGAGTGCAATTGGGAAGAAAATCACCAGGAGGATCGGTGACAAAATGAGAAACACAAGTTTACGAATTCGAACACTTGTCGTAGACACAATCCATTTCGTACGATTCAAGAAGAATAATAAACAATACAAAATAATTAATAACAATGGAACGCTACAAACGAACAACCAAATCAACAAACCATCAGTAAAGGATACTTCCATTTGGCATAACTCCCTTATGTATAAAATGATATTCACGTCATGAATGTACCACTAAAATGCTACATTAGACAACTTGATTATCATCTAAGAATGGTTTGTTTGCATAGAAATACATCCACGCCATCAAGATCGTTCCGCCGACCAAATTGCCGAGCGTGACCGGAACTAAATTGTGGACCACACCAGCAAATGCAATCGTGTCCGGATGTTCGTGAATGAGCGCGATGGCAAATGTACACATGTTTGCGATGCTGTGCTCATACCCCGAAATAAAGAAACAGAAAACGAGTAATATCATCGTAAAAATTTTTGGTCCATCTCCTCTGATTGACATCGGTAGAAAGAACGCCATACATACAAGCCAATTACACAAGATGCCACGAAAAAATAATTCGGTCGTCCCAACATGCATTTTTTTATCGACGACACTGAGTAAAAAACCGTTAACTGAATGATCGTTAAACAATCCAGTTGCATAAATTAGCGCTGCAAATACGAGTGCACCAAGAATATTGCCGAGATAACTGAATAACCAAAGTTTTGTTACATCCAGCCATTTTAACTTTTTTCGCAAACCTGCATACGTAAAATAGAACGTATCTCCGGTGAACAAATCGCCACCTCCATATGCAATCAGCAATATCGCCGCTCCAAAGGTTAATGCTGCCATCGGGTACGTTAATGCTGAATGTTCCAAATAAAAAAAGTTTCCCGTTTTGAATGCGACAATAACGCCAAACCCAATAAACATACTTGCAAGCATTGAACGCGACATATAACGGAACATACTTTGCTTGAATATTTTCTGTTTCTTAAGCGCAAGGGTTTCGACTTCGATTAGTGCTTCGGTTTCCATAAGATTGTATCCTTCCAAAAAAAGAATGATCATTCATTTAATATAACAATTGATATCGTTTGGTTTAAGTGATGTCGGTCACATTTGTGAAAATAAAAACACCGAGCTCAGTTAAGAGTCTCGGCGCATTACGTAACATTTATGATTATTTTTGATTACACACCACTGCCAGAAACTGCTGGCGAAGTTGTTGGAGTAGGAGTCGTTGCTTGAGCGGCTTGCATTTCTTTGAGGTGCTTCACTTTTAATACAAGTTCTTGTTTTTCTGCTGCAATGACGTCTTTTAATGCAGCTGCGATGTCTGAGGTTTTGTCCGCTGTGATTGCAGTCGTTAATTTGTCATGCGCAGCCTTTTCTGCGTCAATCGTTGTTTGATCTGGTTGTGTCAGTTTGCTTGGATCTGGTCGTGCACCTGAAGTGCGAAGTGCATCCATTTGTGTTTTGAATTCTTTTTCAGCTTTAATCAATGCATCTGCATCTGTTTTTAGTTCAGGGGCATATGCGTTTACGAGCAATTGCAAATATTTTTGTTGATGTACTCCGCCGCCAGGACCTCCTATGCCAATCATGCCGCCGTGATCACCGCGACCACCATCAAATTTTCCGTCCATCATTTCTTGCCCGCCAGGTCCACCATGACCACCATGACCACCATGACCACCGCGTCCCCCGTGATGACCTCCAGGACCTCCAGGACCTCCATGTCTGCCAAGGCCGCCAAATCCTTCAAATCCATTTTGATCTTGTTGTTGAGATGTACCAGGTGTTGTCGATGGTGTCGTAGTATTTGCTGTTGCGAATGCAGCGTAGCCACCGATGCTTGCGCCGAGAACAGCGATAATCGCAATTGTTGAGCTAAGTTTGCTAAGTTTTTTCATTGGAAATTCCTCCTTGGAATGGTGACGGGCGATGCCGCCTGTGTTTTTGTTGTTTGTCTTGCTTGTCTATAGAATACCCATAGCTTGTGGGATGAAATCCGACTTGTTATGAAAGATGATGAAAGATTATGAGAGGGATTATGGGAAAGTTGTGAAACAAAAATACCGCATCCCCCCGAAGGAGTGATGCGGTATGGATTGTGAATTGGATTATTTACCGTTCATGATTTGACGTAATACGGTTTGGAGAATACCACCGTTACGATAGTATTGAACTTCTACGAGGCTATCCAAACGAACGATTGCTTCAAAAGTAAATGTGCTACCATCCTCACGAGTCACATGAACTGGTAACAATTGACCTGGTTTGACATCGTCATTCAAGCCAGGGAAGTCAAACGTCTCACGGCCTGTTAAACCAATGGAATTCCAGCTTTCGCCTGCTTTGAAATTGAGCGGCAATACACCCATACCAACCAAGTTGGAACGGTGAATACGCTCGAACGATTCGGTAATTACGGCTTTCACGCCGAGCAAGAATGTACCTTTCGCTGCCCAGTCACGGGAGGAACCTGTACCATATTCTTTACCGCCAAGAATGACAAGCGGTGTGTTCGTTGTTTTGTATTGCATCGCTGCATCGTAAATTGACATGACTTCGCCAGTTGGCAAGTATGTCGTAACGCCGCCCTCCGTGCCAGGAGCCATAAGGTTACGAATACGGATGTTCGCGAATGTTCCGCGCATCATGACATCGTGACTTCCGCGGCGTGCGCCGTAGGAGTTGAAGTCTTCGCGAGCAACACCTTTGCCATTCAAATACGTTCCTGCAGGTGATTTCGGTGAAATGTTACCCGCTGGGGAGATATGGTCCGTCGTAATCGAATCGCCGAGAACCGCTAATGCTTTTGCACCGTTGATGGATTCGATTGGGCTTGGCGCTGGCGCCAAGTTCTCGAAGAACGGAGGCTCTTGGATATAAGTGGATTCGGAGTTCCACTCATACAATTTGCCTGAAGGGATCTCGATTTCGTTCCAACGTTGGTTGCCACTAAATACGAATTCATATTGTGTTTTATATAATTCAGGACCCATTGCGGATTGGATCGCATCAGCTACTTCTTTGGATGTAGGCCAGATGTCTTTCAAGTAAACTGCATTACCTTCTTTGTCTGTACCAATTGGTTCGTTTGCGAAGTCGATTTCAACGGTGCCTGCAATTGCATATGCAACGACAAGTGGAGGTGATGCAAGATAGTTCGCTTTCACTTGAGCATGAACGCGGCCTTCGAAGTTACGGTTACCGGAAAGAACTGCTGCAACCGTCAAATCACCATCCGAGATTGCTTGACCAACTTCATCTGGCAATGGACCAGAGTTACCAATACACGTTGCGCATCCGTAACCAGCTACGTGGAAACCGAGTGCTTCAAGTGATTCTAATACGTCAGCATTCTTCAAGTATTCGGTAACAACGCGTGAACCTGGCGTTAAACTGGATTTCACGTAAGCAGGTTTCGTCAAGCCTTTCGCGACCGCTTTCTTCGCAATTAAGCCGGCACCTAGCATAACGCTAGGGTTCGATGTATTCGTACATGATGTGATTGCCGCGATGACAACTGCACCATTCTTCATTTGTTCTTCTTCGCGCTCTGCGATCGCAACGCCAACGGATTGGTTCATTTTCTCTTCAGAGAGACCATAACCGCCTTTGTCCACGGATTTACGTGCGATTTCTTGGAATGAAGCTTTAACGTTCGTAAGTTCTACACGGTCTTGAGGACGTTTCGGACCTGCAAGGCTTGGAACAACTGTGGATAGATCAAGTTCAACCAATTCTGTAAAAATAGGGTCCGGTGTTTCGTCCGTACGGAACAAACCTTGTGCTTTATAGTAGGACTCAACGAGCGCGATTTGTGCTTCGTCGCGGCCTGTTGCATTCAAATAATTGATGGTTTCAGCATCTACAGGGAAGAAGCCAACGGTCGCGCCATATTCAGGAGCCATGTTCGCAACCGTAGCACGGTCAGCCAAACTGATGTTGGATAAGCCTGCGCCATAGAACTCAACAAATTTACCTACAACGCCTTTTTTACGAAGTAATTGTGTAATTGTGAGCGCAAGGTCAGTTGCTGTTGCACCTTCTGCAAGCACACCAGTCAACTTGAAACCGATGACTTCTGGAGTTACGAAATACAGAGGTTGACCAAGCATGCCTGCTTCAGCCTCGATTCCGCCAACGCCCCAACCAACAACGCCAAGACCGTTGATCATCGTTGTGTGCGAATCTGTTCCGACAAGTGAATCAGGATATACATACATTTCACCACCGACTACTTTGGATGCTGCTACGGAAGCAAGGTACTCCAAATTTACTTGGTGAACGATTCCTGTTGCTGGTGGTACAGCACGGAAATTATCAAAGGCAACTTGTGCCCAGCGCAAAAAGCGGTAACGTTCTTCGTTGCGTTGGAACTCAAGATTCATGTTTTGTTCTAGCGCAGTTGGGCTGCCAAACGCGTCAACCATGACGGAGTGGTCAATAACCAAGTCAACTGGTACAAGCGGATTAATTCGGTCAGGGTTTCCGCCAAGGCGTTGAACCGTTGCGCGCATTGCGGCAAGGTCAACTACAACCGGTACGCCTGTGAAATCCTGCAAAACAATTCGTGCAGGAATAAAAGGGATTTCTTTGATGTGTTCTTTTGTATTTGCCCAGTTTGCGATCAAATTCACATGATCTTCTGTGATTGCAAGACCGTCGAATTGTCGGATTGCAGCCTCGAGCAAAACCTTAATTGAAAATGGCAAGTTAGCCGTTTCCGGATGCTTTGCTGCAAAGTCTGGCAAGCTGTAAAATGCATAGCTTTTGTCGCCGACCGTAAGCGAGCGGCGTGTTGAAAAATCGTCTTGATAAGCCATTCCTAGTTCCTCCTCCAAGTCCATCGTACCATCGGTTCGCATAAATGCACGGATAGCACATTCGCGCATTTCATGCTATTATCCATACTAGTATAGCGTTTTGGAGGCATCACGACAAGCAAGCATACATGTGCATTTTGTAACATATTCTATTGAGAACGGGAATGAACGCCCTGCCATTAGGTATGGGTGCAGGAGGAACAATACATATGACAATTACGAATCAATCAATTCCATTAATCGGCGTTCTTTATGGCGGAAAATCCGGCGAACATGACGTATCGGTCGTCACCGCGTTTTCAGTTATGAAAGCGAATGATTACAGCAAATATGCAATGCTTCCCATCTATATTACATACGACGGTGTATTCAAAATCGGTCAAGTTTTGAACTCGTTCCATTACGCAGCTTCGGACGAATTACGAATGGGAGAAACGACAGGTCCTCGTTCGCATCAATTTGACGGACAAATTCAACAAGAGCGTCTTCAATCATTATCCGATTTTTTATTGGTATGTAAGAATGAGGGGGTTTCTGTACTTTTCCCACTTTTACATGGCACATATGGTGAAGATGGTGTTATTCAAGGTTTATTCGAGATGGCACATATTCCATATGTCGGCGCTGGTGTACTCGCATCTGCTTGCGGAATGGATAAAGTGGCAATGAAGCGGATGTTCGCACAGGCGGGATTACCGAATTGTACATATCGATCATTTTATGCGCATCAATGGCATAATGAATATGAACATTGGGTCACTGAAATCGAAGTCGTGCTTGGATACCCGTGTTTCGTCAAACCAGCGAATCTTGGTTCTAGCGTTGGCATTGGTAAGGCACGTAATCGTGATGAATTACTTGCGGTCGTAGAAAATGCACTTCGTTTTGATCAACGTATTATTGTGGAAGAGTATATCGATGGTCGGGAAATTGAAGTCAGCGTACTTGGCAATGAATATCCGGAAGCATCGTTGCCTGGGGAGATTGTTTCATCGAATGACTTTTATGATTACAACGCTAAATATGTGGACGGCAAATCGACAATGCATATTCCTGCGTTGATCAGTGAAGAACAAATCGAACAAATTCGTGCACTTGCCGTTCAGGCCTACCGAGCGGTGGATGCGAGCGGATTATCACGCGTAGACTTTTTCTTAGTTAAAGAAACAGGGGACTGGTTAGTAAATGAAATTAATACAATGCCAGGGTTTACGCCATTTAGTATGTATCCACTCATGTGGCAGGCAACAGGCAAGCCATATGCTGAATTGTTGGATGATTTGATTCGATTAGCGATCGAACGTTTCGAATCTCGTCATGCAATTTCGTACTCCTTCAATAAAGAAGAGAAGGCGCAGGTGTAATCATGGGGTTTCAAACGGAATTTAATAGTGTATGTAAATTCAAGTCGATGCAGGAATTATATGATTTGCTTGAGTATGGAAAAGGAAAAATGATCAAAAAAGGATTCCGTGTTTTTCCGACCGGGCAACGTGTGATTGCATATTCTCCCGAAAATGTCGCCGTTGCAATTGTTCAAATATTAGCTTCAATTGCTGAAATAAACTTTGCAGGAGAAGAGGTAACACAGGTCGAAATGAAACTAGTGAGGAAACTCTCAGAAGAAGAATCTAGAGTACAGACAAATTTGGCCTATGAATGCTTCTTCTCCATCCAACAGGAATAACAAGATCTGTATGGTAATCAGGGGGTGTTGATTGTTGGAAATTCAAGATGGGGTTGGCCCGCGTGCGTTGACGATTTATTTTCGTTCGCAGGAACCGAAAGACGTACAACGTATATCTACGTTTTCGATTTGGATCCGATATCAGGAAGACGGGCGTACTGTAGAGACGTCACAACGGGTTGAGCCCTCAGATGTAAATGGTTATTTGTGGTGCAAGTGGGATAATCGCCCAAAACAGATCTTTGCAATTGGTGTCCGAAAAGATACAATGGACCCGCGCGTTGCAAATGGTTATGAACAGATGTATTTAATCGAGACCGAAGACCAACCCGTGTATTCAATTGCACCTGATGGATTGATTTACGGGATGCCAGCTTCATTTGAACAGTTGGAAGTTGTCATTCATTATCGATCAAGCAATCAATTATATTTACATTATTGTACCAACTTCAAGTCATGGACGAGTTTGCCTGGTGAATCATTTACGAACGCGGAAGGTTCCGATGGATACCTTCGAATTCGTGTGCCATTACAATTCGATGAGTATATTGCAGGTGCGGCGATTAATGATGGTCGAGGCTGGTGGGACAATAATCGGGGAAGAGATTACACATTTTTCCCAGGAGAATATATTATTGAACCATCTGGTATTGTAAGAACAGGTGCTCCGGAAGGCTCAAAACGAAATGCATAGTAGTAATGAAGATCTGTACGTCGCAAAGACGTACAGATCTTTTGTTTTAGTTGAAGTAATCGTTTGAAGCGATCTAAAAACTGTAGTTCAGAATGAATGGTTACATGCTGCTTGACACAAAAAAAGATGACTCCCGATGTATTCAGGAGTCAACTCATGGCAGAACAGGTTTAATTTCAATGGTTTATTTGGATTGTTTTTTTGATACAATTTTTTTCTGCATAAATGTATAAAAGAAATTGAAGTCTTGGTACGAATCATGGTCAAATGAGAATCCATATCCGAATACACCCATTTGGATTGTCGTTTTACGTTGGATGGTGCCTTTAAATGCGACACGGCGTTCATCAAGTATGAAAACGACTTCATATAGAACGACTGGGCTGACCGGAAGTTGAGCATTCGATTGAAAGAAAATTCCGCCAGTGCTTACATCTTGCACATGTATTGTAATATTGCCCTTGTTTTCTACAGGTTGACCTTGAATTTTACGAATGGTCAAAATCCCTTTAACACTGATTTCTAACCGCTCATATTTTCGATTTTGGCTTCCGTTTTTCGGTTGCATTGCATTCGCCTCCGTCCAACTGCAAAAAAATATTTTCACCAATATCTTACTACATGTCAATGTTATTTGACTAGTCTAAAATGTATGCGTTTTCAAAAAAATAAAAAAAGGACGTTCGTTCAGTGAAATACGAATTTCATGAACAAAACGTCGAAGATTTACGATTATTTACCTAAAAGTCCTTTGTGCGCACTATAATCGATATGTTCTTGGTCCAAAAAGCTGCGTAGCCACTTATGATCGCGTTTTGGCGTTGCTAAAATATAGCCTTTGACGCAGTCGTCTATCGTAACAGAAGTTGCATTACGCTCGAGTGCGATTTGACCAATCTTGGCAGCGATCGTATGTCGCCCAATATCTCGGAATGGTCCTGGTATTGGTGAAACGAGACGTTCGAGCATCGCTTTGGATTCGTTGTTCCACAAGGGGCGTGACGTTTCTACATAGTAATTTTGCCAGTCCAACTTTGACTTGCCATCCGCCATCGGAAATACTTTGAAAAATTTACGGAACATGAAGTAACCGCCGACACTCATGAAGAACATTAGAAATGATCCCCAAATCGCCACGACTAGACTGTTCATTGTTTCATCACATGCCTTTCAAAAAAGTATCCATACAATCATTATACTACGATCATTTTGCTTTCACATCTTTTGGTGGATTGAGAAATGTTTCGATGCCTTCTGCGATACCGCTGGCTAGCAAGATCTGATACGCTTCATCGTTTAGCAATTGATCTTCGTCAGAATTGCTGAGGAATCCGGTTTCGATGAGCGCGACAGGGACGTTAGACCAGTTAAAGCCAGTAAGGTCGGATCTGGTGGAAACGCCAAGCGAGGTGGCGCCAGTCGCTTGGATTGTACGATCTAATACATATTGTGCAATCTTGCGACTTGATTCCGCGAGTTGTTTATTATGGATGGCAGAAGTAGCAGGATACAATAAACGAATGCCATGCATCTTTTGGTTTGTTGAACTATCAGCGTGGATTCGAATGACGGCCTCTGCATGGGCATCATTACAAATGGTTGCTCGTTGTTTATTGCTGATTTTGACATTGTGTGTTTCCCGTGTCATAACTACGTTGATGTTTTGTTTGATGAGTTGCGATTGTACGAGCTTGGCGATGGCTAATGTGATTTTGAATTCGGGCACATGTGAGTTCCTGCCAGTTGCACCAGATGTGACGCTTGCTTTTTTGATCTTGGTAAAAGGACTGTTCGCTTCCTTGGTTGGGTCACCGTGTAATTGATGGCCTGCATCAATACAGACGGTTCGTTGTTTGGTGGTAGAGGCGAATGTTGTTTCGGTAGCTATAATGCTGAACATGATCACGAAAATGAGCAAGGTGCGCATGGTGATAACCCCGTTATAAAAAAGATTTTCAAGCATCATAACACGGCAAAGCGATTCACTCAAACGGTAATTGCCCAATCAGGGACAATCGCCTACAATAGGATGGAATGAAAAGGAGTGACAACGCAAATGTTGAAGATTGGTTCACATGTTTCGTTTTCGGAAAAAGGATTGCTTGGAGCGACGGAAGAAGCAATCTCATACAATTCAGGCACGTTTATGATTTATACCGGCGCACCGCAAAATACGAAACGGCGTCCGATGGAAGACTTTTTTGTTCCAGAAGGTTTAGCAAAAATGCAATCGGCAGGAATTGGCGAGATCATCGTTCATGCTCCATATATTATTAATCTAGCTTCCTATAAAGCAGATACGTTTCAACTTGCTGTTGATTTCTTACGATCCGAAATCGAACGGACAGCATTTATGGGCGTAAAACAAATTGTGTTGCATCCGGGTGCCTTTACGGATAAAGATGCGGAGTACGGAATCGCTCGCATTGCAGAAGGGTTGAATGAGGTGCTTTCTGCATCAAATCCGACTGTAAATATTGCGATGGAGACGATGGCCGGTAAAGGTACAGAGATTGGTCGCTCATTTGAAGAGCTGGCAGCGATTATCGATAAAGTTAACCATAATGACCGATTAACGATTTGTTTAGATACATGCCACGTACACGATGCAGGCTATGATCTTGTGAATGACTTAGATGGAGTCATCGAACATTTTGATCGGACAATTGGATTGAACCGTTTGGCGGTTCTGCATCTTAATGACAGCAAAAATCCTCGAGGCGCATCGAAAGACAGGCATGCTCCGATTGGTGCAGGATATATTGGATATGAGGCAATGCGAAGTGTTGTGTCGCATGAAAAGTTGGCCCATCTTCCAATGATTTTGGAGACCCCTTGGATTGGCGAACGAACAGATAAAGTAGAGCGCCCGATGTATGAAGTGGAAATCGCGTTGTTGCAAGGTGGTCATGCGCTCGAGCAACGCATGGGCGCGGCGTTTATGGAAGATGTTGAGAAGCTGGGACATTTTTTTCGAGGTGAATCGATCGACCCTCGTGAGACGGTGCTTCGTGTGTGGGAATCGATTCGTAGCGCAGTTAAACCCAAAAAAGGCGAGCCTGCACTAGACAAACGTGAACCAATGGAGCGTTTATATGATCAAATCATTGAAGCGGGCGTATTCAGCGGGTTGTCAGAAGAACAAATTAATCAACGGTTAACGGCATGGTTTTCGAAGGCTGCAAAACAAAGTTGATGTTGGGGGTTGTGAATGGAGACGCATGGTTTTACATTTTTGGCGCATGGCAATACTCCGCTAGCCAACCGGCTGCGCTTGTTAATTAGTTGTCCCGACCGGCCAGGGATTGTGGCAGCAGTATCAAGATTTTTGGCGGATCATGAGGCGAATATCGTGGCGTCCGACCAATATACGATGGACCCAGATGGTGGATTGTTTTATTTGCGGATGGAGTTTGACGTTCCGAATTTATTGGAAGCTGCGCCGAGAATCGAACAAGATTTCGTTCGTATTGCTGCGGAGTTTCAAATGGAATATCAACTCAATCCGGCGGCGAAAAAGAAGCGGATCGCGATTTTCGTGTCCAAAGAAGATCATTGTTTGCTAGAGTTACTCTGGCAATGGCGTTCTGGTGCGTTTTTTGCGGATATAGCAATGGTTATCGGGAACCATCCTGATTTGAGACAGCATGCGGAGTCCTTTGACATTCCATACCATCATGTGCCGGTCACGCCCGAGTTAAAAGCAGATGTAGAACGAACGCATCTTCAATTGTTGAAAGACGCAAACGTGGATTTGGTGATATTGGCCCGTTATATGCAGATTATTTCACCATCTTTTATACAGCAATATCATAACCGAATCATAAATATTCATCATTCCTTTTTACCGGCATTTGTGGGAGGAAACCCATATAAACAAGCGTATCACCGCGGGGTCAAAATTATCGGAGCGACGGCGCATTATGTGACTGAGGAACTCGATGCAGGACCGATCATCGAACAAGATGTTCAACGAGTGAATCACAAGAATGATATCGACTCACTGAAGCGAATTGGTGGGATGATCGAGCGCGCGGTGCTTGCACGTGCGGTTGGATGGCATTTGGAAGACCGCATCCTTGTGCATGGCAATAAAACCGTCGTATTTACGTAATTTTTGCAGTTGTGAATCCGTACTTGAATTGTGATAGAATAGGCATATTGAATGAGAACTGGGAGGAATTATTTTCATGAGTCAGCAACAAACGATTACGCAATTATCGGTGAACACGATCCGTACGCTGTCAATTGACGCGGTAGAGAAAGCAAACTCCGGGCATCCAGGAATGCCAATGGGTGCAGCTCCAATGGGCTACACATTATTTGCTCGTTCAATGAAACATAATCCATCGAACCCACAATGGTGGAATCGCGACCGTTTCGTATTGTCCGCAGGTCATGGTTCGATGTTGCTGTATAGCGCCTTACATTTAAGTGGTTATGATTTGCCGATGGAGCAAATTCAACAGTTCCGTCAATGGGGTAGTAAAACACCGGGTCACCCAGAGTTCGGGCACACGGCTGGAGTTGACGCAACAACAGGACCGCTTGGACAAGGAATTGCAATGGCGGTTGGTATGGCAATGGGCGAAGCACACCTTGGCGCGGTTTATAATCGCGAAGGCTTCGACGTGATGAACCATTATACGTATGTTGTTTGCGGTGATGGAGATTTGATGGAAGGCGTAGCGTCTGAAGCGGCGTCACTTGCGGGTCATCTTAAATTAGGTAAATTAATTTTATTATACGATTCAAATGATATCTCGCTTGACGGGAAATTAAATATGTCATTCAGTGAAAATGTTCGTCAGCGTTTTGATGCATACGGCTGGCAAACGATTTTAATTGAAGATGGTAACGATGTTGATGCAATTGAAGCAGCCGTGAAATCAGCACAAGCGGTAACAGACAAACCGACATTGATCGAAGTGAAAACCGTGATCGGTTTCGGAAGTCCGAACAAAGGCGGCAAAGGCGGCCACGAAGGTCCACACGGATCACCGCTCGGGAAAGACGAAACACTTCTAACGAAACAACAATATGGTTGGCCAGTAGATCAACCTTTCTTCGTACCAGACGAAGTTCGCGCTCATTTTGCAGAAGTAAAAAAAGCAGGCGAAGCGGCTGAAGTAGAATACCAACAATTACTTGCATCATACCAAGCGGCACATCCGGAAGCGGCGAAAGAATTCGTTCGCGTCATGAACGGTGAATTGCCAATCGGTTGGGATGAGAAGTTGCCTGCATACCCTGCGGATGGAAAAACAATGTCCACACGCGTGGCATCTGGCGCGGTATTGAACGCACTTGCAAGTTCGATTTCGAATCTTGTGGGTGGATCTGCAGATTTGGCTTCATCGAACAACACAATGCTTAAAGGGTTAGGCGATTTCTTTCCAGGCAACTATGCAGCACGCAACATCTGGTTTGGCGTACGTGAATTTGCAATGGCAGCAGCGCTTAATGGGTTAAGTTTGCATGGCGGTTTGAAAGTGTTCGGCGGTACATTCTTCGTATTTAGTGATTATTTGCGACCTGCAGTTCGCTTATCGGCATTGATGCACCAACCGGTATTATATGTATTAACACATGACTCGATTGCAGTCGGTGAAGACGGTCCTACGCATGAACCGGTTGAACAATTAGCAGCAATGCGTGTAATACCTGGAATTACGGTAATGCGTCCGGCCGATGCGAATGAAACGCGTGAAGCGTATCGTTGGGCGTTAACAGAAGCAAAAGGTCCAGTTGCGATGGTATTGACGCGTCAAAACTTACCGATTCTTGCAGAAACGGTTGAACATGCAGGAGAAGGTTTGGCTAAAGGTGCGTACATCCTTTCTGAAGCAACGAATGGTCATCCAGAATTGATCTTGCTTGCGACGGGTTCCGAAGTTTCATTAGCGATGAGTTCGAAGAAAGAACTTGAAGCCAAAGGAATTCCGACCCGCGTTGTAAGTATGCCGAGTTGGGAATTGTTCGAAAAACAAGATGAAGAGTATCGCGATGAAGTGATTCCTTCTTCAGTCAAAGCTCGTATTTCCATCGAAATGGCATATCCGATGGGCTGGGAGCGCTATACTGGTGATCATGGTAAGGTAATTGGGATTCGTACCTTCGGTGCATCGGCACCTGGCGATCGCGTGATGAAAGAATATGGTTTTACGGTAGAGAATGTTGTGAACACCGCATTGTCGATGCGTGAAGCAGCACTTAGAGATTAATGCATTCTTTTTAAAAAATATATTGATTGGAGCTAAAATCATGAGCAACTTTAGTAATGTAGAAGTCGTTCGCGCAGCGAACGTATATTTCGAAGGAAAAGTAACAAGTCGTACCGTTTTGTTCGCAGATGGCACGAAAAAAACACTTGGGATCATGTTGCCCGGTGAATATGAGTTTGGAACAGAAGTTGCGGAATTGATGGAAATTCAAGCTGGCGAGTTGGATGTGAAATTACCTGGTAATGATGCTTGGGTAACGATCAAGGGCGGCGAATCATTCCACGTTCCAGCAAACGCGAAATTTCAATTGGTTGTCAAAACAGTAGCGGATTACTGCTGTTCGTACCTCTAAGAATAGAAGAAAAAGCCCCAATCCACATTCGGATTGGGGCTTTTTCTTCGTTCGCTGGTAATTATAAAAACTGTAATAGTTTATCGCTGGATGTTTTTGAAATGTTCAAGATGCCGCTGGTTAGTGCATATTCTTCTTGTGGTGTAATTAGATTTGCGGAAACCTTTTTTTGACGTAGAATAGCATGATTCATCATTTCGCGGATTTCAACGGGTAATTGAATACTTGTGATGCCAACATTCGTAAATTTAACACCGAAATCAGCGTGATTACGATGCAAATGTAACAGAATGAACGCACAAATTTCATGTTTTTTATGCAGAACATCTTCAAGCTTTCTCGTGCGAACGATTTCACGAACGCGCAATTGAATCGTAAGTTTCATTTGGTCATGAAGTGATTTAAATTGAATCGATAATTTTGGATTATTAATCCGGTACTGACAAACAAAATGGATTGAAAATGAAACTTGATCTGAACTTGTTAATTCAAGTTCACTAAAGGTGAGTTGTTGTTGACGCATGTCTACATTCAGTGCACTAACATGAACAGAGATGTTCCAAAAGAAGTAACGTCCAGGTTGCAGTTCGCGCTGAAAGATATTATCAAAATACAGCAAACCGACTTCATGCGGGGCAACTTCAACCACTTGAACAAGCGGTCCTAATAATATCCCATGTTTATATAGTGCCGGTTCAATCGAAAGATCAATGTCGGGCAGTTGAGGGTTAACTAGTTTGATCTCATGCTGAAAAAGAATGTTCCAAAAAGTGTATACTCCAGTTGATAAAATTTCATGATATCTTCCGTTTATGTAATGTAATCCAAAGGAACCGTCAGGAATTTCAAATGTCGTAAGTAATTCACGTAATTCCGGATGGTTGATAAATAGCTCAAGAGGATGTCCTGTAACTTGAAATGGAATTTCAATGGAAGTACGAATCACTTCGTACTTCCTAAACCAAGAGAGTTGATGATTGCCAGGTGAGAGTACACGCTTGAAAATCCCGCGTTCAAACAAAAGGCCGCGCTCCATTTCCGAAATAATAATGGTCTTATTAATAGGTTAACAACTCCCTCATGTGATATGGTCGCTCTGTGCGCATACGTTTTCAATTAAATCCAAAGTTAAATTTATATTGTCGAATATGATAAAAGTTTTGGAGAATTTGTATAATTTTAAAACATCATATCACACACCATGCTTTTTTACAAAAAAAAAGCCCTAGATTTGGTTTTTTACACCGAAATCTGGGGCTGATTTGAAATGATTATTTACAATTGATTATCCGCGTTTTGGACGATAAATAACGTAACTGGTTGGCGTCTCGCGCAACAAAACTTGCCAAACTAACGGTTTGTTCTCACGTTGATCAAGATAGGCTTGCACGGTTTCGCAAATCGTTTCCGCAACAACTTCTGTTGTAGGAAAACGCTGACTAAAATCCATATGCTCATTCATCACAGAATGATCAAATCGTCCATGAACAAGATCTTTGATCGTCTTAAAATCGACGAGAAAACCAGCTTGATCAAGCGAGTCGCCAACGATTGTAATGTCACAGTAATACGTGTGTCCATGCATCTTTTGGCAGATGCCTGCGGTTGGATCTGGGATAAAATGCGCTGCGGCAAAATGCATATCCTTATGCAATTCATACTTGTAAGGATGTGCAGTAGTCGGATAGTAATAATTCATGGTGGCGGTCACCTCAGGAGTTGTAAGTTATACGAGTCTTATGCACTCGCTATACAAATCGTATCAACTAAATGAACGATAGTCAAACGAAGTTGCTCTAAATTACGTTCTTTTTTTGTGGACTCTTAATCCCGTCAATTCCGAGTAGTTAACTTGACTTTGGAGTGGGGTGATGATAAATTTATGTAAGTAAAATTGATTGTAGCCATAAGGAGTGTTTATGTATCGTGAATAAAAATTCTAACCAATTCATGCTAATATTTCTGTTATTGAGCACTTTGGTTTTAGGTGGTTGCGGCGGGGCCGAATCAACTACCTCAATTAGTATTTTAAACGTCTCTTACGATCCGACGAGAGAATTTTATGAGGACTACAATAAAAAATTTGTTCAACAATGGAAAGATGAGCATCATCAAGATGTTTCTGTGAAACAGTCGCATGGCGGGTCGGGTAAACAAGCGAGAAGTGTCATGGAGGGTTTAAAGGCAGACGTTGTCACCTTGGCGCTATCATACGATGTAAATAAAATCCAAAAAAATGGATTGGTTAGACCGGAATGGCAAAGTCGTTTCCCCGCAAATAGTAGTCCATATACTTCGACAATTATTTTTGTAGTTCGTAGAGGAAATCCTTTTGGAATTAAGGACTGGAATGACTTAATTCACAAGGGGATTTCTGTAATTACACCGAATCCTAAAACATCCGGAGGAGCTAGATATAATTATCTTGCTGCATTTGCCTATGCAAAGCAAACGTATGGAAATAACGAGTCACAAATCGAAGCATTTTTGAAGAAGTTGTATTTAAACGTCCCTATCCTTGATTCGGGTGCGAGAGCTTCAACGACAACATTTGTGGAACGCCAAATAGGCGATGTATTATTGGCATGGGAGAATGATGCATTACTTGTTAAAACTGAATTTGGCGATGAGTTTGAGTTGATCTATCCATCAATCAGTATTAAGGCTGAACCTCCAGTAGCGATTGTTGATAAAGTAGTTGACCGCAAAGGTACACGAGAAATTGCAACCGCATATTTAGCAGGGCTATATTCAAAAGAAGCTCAAGAATTATTGGCGAAGCATTATTTGCGTCCGACAGATCCAGATATCTTGAAAGAACATGTTTCTCAATTTCCGAATTTGAAACTCGCAGAAATCGATCGTGATTTTGGCGGATGGGATGCAATTCACAACGCACATTTTGCGGATGGCGCGCTGTTCGATCAAATTTATACAACGAATAAATAAATTAATAGGAGGCTGTTCAGGTGAGTACACGCCGTACATCGTCCGTGATTCCCGGTTTTGGGTTGACCATGGGCTATACCATTGTCTATTTGAGTTTAATTGTTTTGATCCCTTTAGCAGGATTATTTTTCAAAATGGGTAGCGGTGACTGGCAGCACATTATCGAAGTCATCACGAGCCCACGTGTACTTGCGGCGTTCCGGGTCAGTTTGTTGACATCACTTGGTGCAGCACTTGCAAATGGTGTCATTGGATTATTAATCGCTTGGGTATTGGTGCGTTATCCATTTTCAGGACGAAAATTCGTGGATGCACTTATTGATCTTCCGTTTGCCCTACCTACTGCAGTCGCAGGGATCGCATTAACATCTTTGTATTCTCCAAAAGGATGGATGGGACAACTCTTTGGAGAGATCGGAATTAAAATTGCATATACCCCGCTAGGAATTAGTCTTGCTTTGTTATTTATAGGCTTACCATTTGTAGTTCGGACCATTCAACCGGTTTTGCAGGATGCGGAAACAGATGTTGAAGAAGCTGCGCTTACGTTAGGTGCATCGCGCTGGGTAACATTTTGGAAAGTAATTTTGCCAACATTATTACCATCTTGGTTGACTGGTGTCTCGCTTGCATTCGCACGTGGAATTGGTGAATACGGTTCTGTCGTTTTTATTTCCGGAAATATGCCAATGAAAACTGAAATTGTTCCACTATTAATTATTACCCAATTAGAGCAATTTGATTACGTAGCTGCGGCATCAATCGCTGTTGTAATGTTATTGTTGTCTTTTTTAATGTTGTTTGTGATAAATACTCTTCAGTGGCTAGCACGCCGCCGAATGCAAAATACGTAGAATCGCTTTGGAGGTGTTTAGGATGTCTAAAGGAGGAGCCCACGTAATGTCCGGGAATCGGTCGGCGAGCATTGGGGGGTTACGTGAGCCGCGCTGGGTGAAAGTTGCACTCATTTCCATTACCCTGCTTTTAATCGGGTTGTTCATAGTGTTACCACTTATCGTGGTCGGAGAACACGCTTTTCGGAAAGGATTCGAAGTGTTTTGGGCGGCTATAAGTGATGATGCAGCGTTATCTGCGGTAAAATTAACATTAACAGTTGCGCTGTGGACGGTGCCAGTCAATGCTCTTTTTGGGATAGCTGCGGCGTGGGTATTAACAAAATTTCAATTTCGCGGAAAAAATATATTGCTGACATTAATTGATTTACCATTCGCGGTATCGCCGGTTATTGCCGGATTAATTTATGTTTTGATGTATGGAACAAATGGTTGGTTAGGGAAGTATTTGGATCAAGCTGACATTACGGTGATTTTTTCAACGCCGGGGATTGTGATTGCAACGATTTTTGTTACGTTTCCATTTGTTGTGCGCGAGTTGATGCCATTGATGCAGTCGCAGGGAATTAATGAAGAAGAAGCGGCAGTTACATTAGGAGCAAGTGGCTGGAGGGTGTTTTGGCAAGTAACATTGCCGAACATCAAGTGGGCATTGTTATACGGTATTATTTTATGTAATGCGAGAGCGATGGGGGAGTTCGGCGCAGTATCAGTTGTTTCAGGACATATCCGCGGCGAAACGAACACGTTACCACTTCATATTGAAATTTTATATAATGAATATCACTTTGTGGAAGCTTTTGCAGTGTCGATGTTACTGGTTGTTCTTGCGCTCATTACATTGATCATCAAAAGCATCATGGAAGGATGGGAATCATGAGCCAATGGCATATCGATGTGCAAAATGTAAATAAATTTTATGGAGAGTATCACGCAAGTAAAAACATTTCTTTTCAAGTTGAAAAGGGTAAACTGGTCGGTTTACTTGGACCGAGTGGTGGTGGAAAAACTACGATTTTACGGATGATCGCTGGACTTGAGCAACCAGATAACGGTTCGATTCTTTTTCGCGGACAAGAGATGAATCGAGTTGAGCCACAAAAACGAGGTATCGGGGTCGTTTTTCAAAATTATGCATTGTTTAAGCATATGACCGTGTTTGATAATATTGCATTTGGATTAAATGTACAGAAGAAATCAAAGTCATTTATTAAAGAACGTGTTAACGAGTTGTTAGATTTGACGAATTTAAGTGGACTTGGGAAGCGCTATCCTAATGAACTATCGGGCGGACAACGCCAACGCGTCGCTTTTGCACGTGCGCTAGCACCTGAACCGCAAATTTTATTGTTGGATGAACCTTTTGCTGCCATCGATGCACATGTACGCCGGGAATTGCGTTCGTGGCTCCGCGAAATGATCGATCGATTGGGGATTACGACGTTATTCGTAACGCACGACCAAGAAGAAGCGATTGAAATTGCTGACCAAATATTGGTAGTGAATCAAGGTCGCATTGAGCAACATGGTACACCGATTGAAATTTATCAATCTCCACAAACGGACTTTGTTGCTCGGTTTATTGGTGAATCTACGCAATTCGTCCCAAAAGGGATAATTCATGGGTTTAACGGCGTTGCTGACGGTCGGGAAGTGTTAATCCGACCTGAATTCGTAGAAATTGGCAAACCCAATGAAATTGCGCTTCCATCCGCAGCATCTCAAGGGACGGTACGACACCTTTATTACCGCGGCGCAAGTTGGGAAGTAGAAGTCGAAGTCGGTGGTGAGTTGCTCATTGGGAATCGTTCGGTTGAAAAATCATCATTGAAAATCGGGGATAAGGTTAGTGTACTTGTCCATCGGTTAATAGT
Source organism: Paenibacillaceae bacterium (assembly GCA_947460235.1). Lineage (GTDB taxonomy): Bacteria > Bacillota > Bacilli > Paenibacillales > CANHGK01 > CANHGK01. The sequence continues at coordinate 50,589 of CANHGK010000008.1, forward strand.
ATTTGAGAACGGCAAAGCGAATATCGTGGAAAATCAATTTAAGTATGATCCAATGCCGGTGTTTATTTAATGAAAAAACCTTCACAATTGTTCAATCCGAGTGGATGAACTAGTGTGAAGGTTTTTAATTATACGGATGCTTCTGCAGTCGTACGACTTTCTAAATAAGCAGTTAATTTTTGACGAACATGAATCGCAGCCCCGGACAGTAAGCAACCATATTTATAACCGGCTTCGTCGTTTTCGACGCGGATAATCCGACCGATCAATGGTGGCAATTCTGCTTCGTAAGGGAAGTGCAATACGATAAACATATCTTGTGCAAGTGGTGTTGCTGATGTAATCATCATCCCACCAGCCGAGAGATCAAAGAATTTACCTTCAACAGTTTGACCAACGAATGCGCCTTCTGCTGTATACTGATGAATCGAAATTTGAACGTCGATGCCCATGCGAATACGCGGTGCACGGCGACGATTCGTTTCTGGTTGTTCAGGATCGAATCGTTTCGTAATTTTGGCATTCATCAAGTCTTCGTATGTCATCACAACAGAGGATAAATCCATTGCGCCAACTTCTTTTAGCATTGCCGTTTGATAAACATTTTTGCCGTTTTGGAGTATTGGTAGTGGCAATTGATATTCATCTGCAAGTTTGGAGGCAATCTGTAAATCTTTATACATTAATTGAAGTGAGAATTGATTAGAAAAGTCGCGGGAAAGGATTTTCTCGCCTTTCATTTCAGCCATACGGCTGCTAGCACCGCCAGCAAGGACGACTTTCATAAATGCTTCTGGATCAATCCCTGATTTACTTGCAATGGCTAAGCCTTCGCAAAGGCCTAATACGTTGATTCCAACAATTGTATTTGCTGCAATTTTAGTATATCCACCTGAACCAGGGCCCCCCATATATATTGCATCTTTTCCCATTGCCAGGAAAAGATCGCGATGATCATCTAAAATGGTTTGTTCGCCGCCAATCATGAACACCAAGCTACCGTCGATTGCCGCGGGTTTACTACCGGATACTGGCGCATCAAGAAAATCGATGCCATGTGATGCCAGTTCGATATGTAGTCGGATACTTAAGCCAGGTGAAATTGTGGAACAGTCGATAACCGTTACTGCGGGATGTAATCCATCCATGATGCCATTAGCACCAAAGTAAACATTCTCAATGGAGCTGTCATCACTCAACATGGTAATAACCACTTCAGACGATTTGACAACTTCTGCTGCACTTGCATGTGCAATTGCACCAAGTTCAATAAGCTCGTTCACACGTGAGTTCGTTCGGTTATATACGTTTAATGTGTAACCTTTCTTGATCAAGTTTGCTGCCATCGGTTGTCCCATAGTTCCGAGTCCAATAAAGCCTATTTTTTTCATCCAATGATCACCTCGCGTACATTGTAACACGACATTTCATCGCTGTGAATGCTTTTACTTGCTTTTTTCCGTTGTTTTCAAGTATGCTATGTGATAAATATAATAGAACATCAAGGAAAAGACAGCCTAACAATGTTCGTGAAATGTGCAGGCCTTGTCTTATTAGGAGGATACTTCATTGAAAATCATCACAAATCCCGCACAACCAGACCGGTTGCTGACGTTAACCTACGATAAAGCGTTTCCGTTTGTGCAATCGCATGAACTTGATCAATTAGCTGCACCAATTAAGTTGGCGCATGACCAGTTACATTTGAAAACTGGCGCTGGTAATGAATATGCCGGTTGGGTTGATTTGCCGTATTCCTACGACAAAGTTGAATTCGCTCGAATTTTGGAATGTGCTGAGCGTATCCGTGAACAAGCAGATATTTTGATCGTGATCGGAATTGGTGGATCCTACTTAGGCGCACGCGCGGCGCTTGAAATGCTTGGAAATGCGTTTAGTCCTGTATTAACGAAAGAACAACGCAAAGCGCCTCAAGTGTATTTCTTAGGGCACCATATTAGTTCGACGTATGCTGCACAATTATTCGAAGTGATGAAAGACAAAGATGTTGCGGTAAATGTCATTTCCAAATCTGGAACTACGACTGAACCTGCAGTTGCATTCCGAATGATGAAATCTTTCCTTGAAGAGAAATATGGTAAAGAAGGCGCAAAAACGCGTATTTATGCAACGACAGATAAATCTCGCGGTGCACTTCGCACATTAGCTGACAGCGAAGGTTACGAGACGTTTGTCATTCCAGATGACGTTGGTGGTCGTTATTCTGTGTTGACACCAGTTGGTTTGCTACCACTTGCGGCAGCTGGATTAGATATTGTATCCATGATGCGCGGTGCACAAGCTTCCGTTGATGCATACTCCATTACGAATCTTGCTGACAATCCGGCATACCAATATGCTGCGGTGCGAACTGCGTTATATCGCAAAGGCAAAACAACTGAAATTCTTGTAAACTATGAGCCATATATGCACTTCGTGTCGGAGTGGTGGAAACAATTATTTGGCGAGAGCGAAGGCAAAGATCACAAAGGGATTTTCCCGGCTGCAGTTGATTTTTCATCCGATTTACATTCGATGGGGCAATACATTCAAGAAGGTCGACGCAATATTTTCGAAACTGTACTTCGTATTGAGCAAATGCCTCTCGATATTGTCATTGAAGCGGATAAAGATAACTTGGATGGGTTGAACTTCCTCGCAGGCAAAACGATGCAAGAAGTGAATCAGAAGGCGTTTGAAGGCACATTGCTAGCTCACCACGAAGGCGGGGTACCTAACATGGTCGTGAACCTTCCTTCTGCAAGTGCATATACGTTTGGCAACCTTGTATATTTCTTCGAAAAAGCTTGCGGAATTAGCGGTTACTTGCTTGGAGTAAATCCATTCGATCAACCAGGCGTGGAAGCTTACAAGAAGAATATGTTTGCGTTGCTTGGGAAACCAGGCTTTGAAGAAGAAAAAGCGCGCTTAGAAGCACTATTAAAGCGTTAATTATGGCATTACGTTATAGATTGATTGCAAAAGCCGCACAAACGGAACTCGTTGTGCGGCGTTCGCGTTTTATTAGCTTTATTGAACCAGTTGGGACGGAAACGGATGTCGCTCAAGCCCTTGAGCGGATCCGAAAATTGCATCCTACGGCAACGCATCACTGTTATGCGTATCAATTAAAGGAACCACAACAACTGCAGAAATGCTCCGATGATGGTGAACCATCTGGCACAGCAGGACGACCAATATTAGATGTGATTCAGCATCACGGGTTATTTCATACGCTTATAGTTGTAGTTCGTTATTTTGGTGGGGTAATGCTTGGTGCTGGCGGTTTAATTCGCGCGTATGGAGATTCTGCGGCGGAAGCGATTGCTGTTAGTGATGTTCTTGAACGACGGACACATCGAGCACTTGAAATTGAAGTTGATTATTCAACGTATGGTAAGTTGGAATTTGCCCTGCGAAATGAAGGCGTTCTGATTGGTGATGTTGAATTTGGCGCAGCGGTAACGTTTATTTGTTGGCCTGAAGTGGAAGCGGTGGAAGAATTAAGGAAGAGCATTATAGATTGGACAAATAATCGTGCGAAAATTAATCATAACGGTCTAAAAATACTTGACCATCAGTGCAAATAGTGTCAAAATAAGCAACGAAGAATAAATTTGACTAATAGTCCAAAAAAGGTGATTAATATGTTGGATGTTGTAACGGTAAGTCATACCGGCCAAAAGCGCAACCGTTCTATTTATCAAGTTCAGTTTTTGGTACATGGTGCACCTGCAGTTGCTACTGTAGAATTTTCCCCAGCAAATTTGGTGAAACGCAGAATTATTTCTGCAAAATATAACCCTCAGACAAAAGAACATATGGATCTGATCGTTAATTTAGAAAAGACGTTTATGCCAATCATGAATGTTGCCTTGAAGAAGGAGCAAAAAGATTGGTTGTTGGATGCGACTGAGCGTTCCGAAGCGTATCAAAAATTTCATTAATGTTTGTATTGCTAAAAAAAGGTCCTTCATGCGAATTTGCATGAGGGACCTTTTTTAATACTTACATTCCGCTAAACAATGGAAATAGTGTAGAAAGTTCAACCAAATGTTCTTGTAACCATTTGGAGAATCCGTCTTGAAGTGCTGTAGAGACTTCTTGTTCATCTTCCGCGGTTGGTTTCGTCATCTCTTTGTCTTTCATTGGGTCGAATTTCGGTAAATTCAATTCGTCAACAGCTTTACTAGATGATTTAACATGCATGCCAATTTTTGCGGGATATTGTTCTAAGCCGGCCATTTGTGAACCTGAAACATCCCAAATTAAATTCCAATCGGAATCGATTTGGTTGTTGGTTGTTTTCACAATTGATCCAAATGTGCCGCGCAATGTAGTATCGACTGCTTTTTCGCCGTATGCAAAGGTAATGTCTGCGTCTGATTTATTGGAATCCGTTTGATTTTCTTCATTGGTATTAATATTGGCCGACCAAATAAATGGCCCTTGGTCCGGAATGTTTAGTTTTTGATTCATGGTTAAATGTGTCATTTGGTGATGTTCATCCATAATCATATAATGCGTTTTAAGGGATGTATCCGCATAAGTGATATTACCTTGCGTTAACAATAATTTGAATTCACTTGCCCTAGGATCTTCAGTATTATCAATCGCGCTGGAATAATCGATCTTAGACCATTCTTTTTCACCAATACTTTGAAGTTCGAATTGTAATGTTCTGCTTAATAGGTGATCATTCATGTCCACAAAAACAACCATTTCAGCTTTGCGGATTTTGGTTTGTTTGAGGCTTTTGTCTGCGTCTTCTGCATTTGCTTGCAGGGTCGTTTTCCATTGCGCCAAAGTCTGTATCGTGGTCAGAGGTGTACCTGTTGTATCGGCATACATTTGTAATGCTTTTTCGTAACGTGTATGAATGAGCGTTAATAACTCGTCGTCAGAAGCGACTTGTTTCATCAATCCAACAATAAATGCTTTTAGCTCACTTTCCGTAAATTCAATGGTCAACTTACGGGCTTGTATGGATTTACCGTCAACTTCAAAACTGCTTCCTGATTCGATTTTGAATTGGTCTTTATTCAAATGATCATTGAACCAAGCGGAATAGCGTAACGCGATCGGTAAAAATTCACTAATAGACGGTTGGATTGCTGCTTTCCATTCATCGTACGTATATACTTTGCGAGGAATGTTTTGCAATCCGGAATCTTTCATATTGTCCAAGTTTGCATACAACCACCGATCGTAAAATGGCATTAATTTTACACCGAGAAATTTACTTTTGCCATCACCGATCGATTTGCCATATGCAAAGTCTACATTTGCCCAAAGATCTTTATTATGATTGATCGAAAATGCTCCAGCGAGTTCTGATTTATCTTTGTTTGAACGGATTTCTTGATTAAAAGTAAGTTCAGTAATGAATTGATAAACGGGGCGAATATTTTCGGGGACACGCTCTAATCCATCTAATGAAAGGTTCAAACTAGCCTTTTGTTGTTGATTTCCGTCAATTATTAGTTTGTTAATCTCTTCAAATGATTTTGAAAATGATGTGCTGATATCCGTTACATTCTGTGCTTCAGCTTCAACATAAATTTGGAAGGGCGATTTGAACATGTCGTACTTGGCATAAGTGATATAACCTGTACAAATTACGATAAGTACCGCAACGGTGATGCTGGACCATTTTTTCCAATTTCGAATCCATTTCGTTTTTTCGACGACAGGTTTAAACTCAGAATCCGTTGTTGATTCAGGTGTGACATCAGATGTAACTTCTTTATTATCGGTTGTTTCCAAGGTGAAATCCCCCAATCAGCTGTATTGCTCCGTAAGCGCAATCGTTTTCAGGATAGCACGACAAAAGCGTATTCGTCAAAATAAAACACATCTCTACAAAAAAATGAAGCGTAAGTTGCTGAAAAAAAGAGGGTAGCGATAAAACGAGAGGAAACGAAACTAAAAACTTCGCAAAGATCGATCAATCCACGATTAATTTTGATACCATTTCCATATGTCCTGAGCCACACGGAATGGAGCAACGAATATCATATGCACCCGTTGTTTCCAGCGTAACGACTTGTTTGCCACTTCCAACGATGTTCAAATCAAGATCTGAAATTAAAAGTCCGTGATTGCCTTCTTTTGCAACAAAATCGATCAGCACTTTCGCACCTTTTTTCACATGATATTCCGTTTGATCAAACTTAAAATTTGTTGCGGTAATCGTCACTGAAGACGTGACATTTTTAAAATCCTGTTCTGGAATTGATTTTTTGGTTTCTGAGGAACAGCCCATTAACATGGCAATCAATGTGCCAATGATCATGCATATCATCCAAAGATGTTTCATTGTGTTATTTACTCCTTCAAGATATCTGTGCTTTCCCTTATTGTATGCGTTCGTAATATGCGTTCGTTTGACAAAGTTGTGAAAAAGGTTACAAATCTATGACTGAATTGAATTTTTAAATAAAAAAACAAACCGCTTTTCTCAGAGTTCGTCATTCACTCCGAAAAAAGTGGTTTGTCAGTCATTGATAAGGCAATGACTTGGAGAATTCAATGTTGTGGACATCGAATTCTCACTTACTGTGTTACAGGTCCACGGTTTGTATCGAATGGGGTGCTCAAGGGAATAAATAAATCAACGATCCCAATCACGAGCGCGGCCATCAATGCACCCAACAACGTCGAACTGACTCCGACTACGAGGAATTGTGCCAAGTAAATGACGACTGCACTTGTCAAAAATCCGACGATTCCACGACCAAACGGTGTCACGCGCGTTCCCATCAGCCCTTCAATAACCCAACCCATAATTGCGATCACTAGAGCCAGGAAAAAAGCGCTCCAGAAACCACCAACAGTGAATTGAGGAACGAGGTAACCGACGATGAGCAGAACGATAGCGGAGACCACAAAACGGACGATTGTTCCAATCCATTGCACGGCTGAGACCTCCTCTCGTTTTAATGGTGCCTGCATATGATGCCCGAAAACGCGAAAAACATACAAAACAATGTTATAATTGAACTCAGCAAACTGTAATTGATGAACGGGAAGAGGGATGAATCAGATTGTTTGCCAAAGCAAAACACATTTTGGAATATCCGAAGCTCATCGAACGATTGACCAGCTATGCGGCGACGTTCATGGGCAAAGAAAAATGTTCCGCGTTAGAACCGTCTTCTGATGAACAAACAGTGATCTCGTTATTGCAACAGACGGATGAGGCCGTGGAAATTTGTCGTTTGTTTGGTTCAGCGCCATTCGGCGGGATACGCGATGTTCGACAATCACTCGCACTTGCCCGAGTCGGATCGATGCTTACACCAAATTCACTATTGGAAATTGCACAAACCATTCAAGGTGCGCGTAGACTGCGTTCCTTTATTTTAGATGCCAATCCAAAGATCAGCATTGTTTTGCTTGCGGATGTTGCTGGCAAAATTACGGATTTAAATGTGCTTGAAACGGAAATTTTGCGTTGTCTTGATGAAGATGCTGGTGTTCGGGATCAAGCGAGTGCGGCACTTGCGTCAATTCGCTCGTCAATTCGCACCAGTGAATCGCGGGTGCGTGATCGGTTGGATCAAATGATTCGCAATACTACGACACAAAAGATGCTTCAAGATCCACTGATTACGATCCGAAACGACCGATTTGTTTTGCCGGTGAAACAAGAGTACCGTTCAAATTTTGGCGGAATCGTTCACGATCAATCGTCATCTGGCGCGACGTTGTACATGGAACCAGAATCGGTTGTGCCGTTAAACAATAAACTGCGTGAACTTGTATTGGATGAAAGGCGTGAAGTGGAGCGGATATTAGTCTCGTTGACACAATCCGTTGCCCTCGAAGACGAAGCATTACAACACAATTTGCAATCAACAACGTGGCTGGATGTATGGTTTGCCAAAGCAAATCTGGCCAATTCGATGAAAGCAACGAAACCGGTAATCAATTCGCACGGGGAGGTTCGCCTGCGTAAGGCGAGACATCCATTGATTCCGCATGATCGAGTCGTGCCAATTGATGTGCAGCTGAATCGAAACATTTCGACGTTAATTATTACTGGGCCAAATACAGGTGGTAAAACCGTTACGCTCAAATGCGTTGGACTACTAACCCTAATGGCAATGAGCGGTATGTTCATTCCTGCAGAAGAAGATAGCCGCTGTGCGATTTTTGAAGGGGTATATGTGGATATTGGAGATGAACAAAGCATTGAACAAAGCTTAAGTACATTTTCGAGTCACATGACGCAAATCGTTTCGATGTTGCCGAAGTTGTCTGAGCGGACGCTCGTGCTCCTCGATGAGGTAGGTGCTGGAACAGACCCGGCGGAAGGTTCAGCGCTTGCAAGAGCGATTTTGGATGAAATTCATCGGCGCGGCGGACGTACGCTGGCGACGACGCATTATAAAGAATTAAAGGCGTATGCATTCGATCGTGCGGGAATGCAAAATGCGAGCATGGAGTTTGATGTACAGACGCTCAGGCCGACGTATCGCTTAATTGTTGGTGTACCTGGACGTTCGAATGCATTTGCGATTGCCGAGCGGCTTGGTTTGCCCTCTCCCATTCTTGAGGATGCAGCAACCTTGGTCGAAGTTGAAGATCAAAAGTTGGAGCAATTGTTGGCAAATTTGGAGTCAGAGCGAATTTCGCTTGAAAATGAACGTAAAGAAGTTTTGGCGTTGCGACGTTCCATTGAACAACAGCAAAGTTCCATTGATAAAGAACAAGTGAAAATCGAACGCGAACGTGAACGAAGTAAAAAACAAATTCGACTTGAAGCAGAGGAAGTTGTACGCAAGGCGCGCGCGGAAGCGGAATCAATTATCGCTGATTTGAAAGCAAAACAAGCGGAATTCGAATCGGGACAGACGATGGCTTTGAAACCACACGAGTGGAATTCAATTCGTCGCCGACTTGATCATGCTGTACCGGCACAAGAAAGTGGTTGGGAGTCACAACCATCCAAAACGCCCTCGATCGGTGGCCATCATGTTTCCATTGAGTCACTTGGAGTGGGAGATTGGGTTGTGTATCAGCGTCTCGGGCAAAAAGCACAATTGCTTGAACGTTCAGGGACGGACCAATGGTGGATCCAATGTGGGTCAATGCGGCTCAAAGCGAAAAACAGCGAGATGATCCCAGCATTGTCTGCACCGGATGGAAGTGTGGGTAAAGCTTCCGCAAAAGGTCAAGTTGAACTTAACATCCAAGCAAAAGATCGCATCAGTATTTCGATGTCGCGAAGTCGAGATGGTGTCAAAAACGAACTGGATTTGCGAGGAACACGCGTCGAAGATGCGATCGAAATGATCGACCGATATTTAGATGAAGCAATCTTAAGTGGATATGGAATTGTTCATTTGATTCACGGCAAAGGTACTGGTGCACTTCGCCAAGCGATACAGCCGTTTTTACAGCGGCATCCGCATGTTGCCTCTTTTCGCATGGCGAATTATAATGAAGGCGGTTCGGGTGTAACCGTAGTCGATTTGAAATAATGGATTTGAACATCGCTTTGGAGGAATCCGGCATGAAATATTTATGGGGAACATTGTTTATTCTCTCGCTGCTATTTTTATTTATTGGCGTGAATTATTGGCTTAATAACGGATGAAAGATGAGAAGGAGCGAGTACGGTGAAGGTTTGTCCATGGTGTGAAATGGAGATTTATGGAGAATCGGAATTGGGCGAAGATAGCAAGCGCTGTCCGCATTGTGAAAATGATCTCGGTGATTACCGAATTGTTAATTTGGATTTAGGAATGGACGAAGAGGAAGACGAAGATGTTTTGACTGAAGCAAACCCCCAAACGGAAACGGAAGAGGCAGTTGAGGTCTATTTTGGGCCATTTGAACAAGTGGTCCGCAATATTCAAGATGCACATGACGAGACGTGGGAATGCTCGAATTGCGAAGAAATGATGATTCAAGTGAGCGAGCATACGGTCGAATCATCCAATTGGAATCCGATTACATTAAGCGGGTGGAATCAACCATTGCTCTCGGCTCCATTTCAGGTTACATCATGGATTTGTCCAGGTTGCTTCCGTATGGAACAAGCATTATCCGAAAAAGATCGTAAACAATTAATGTTGGAATGGTCCAACCAAGCCTCAAAATAAAAAAAGACGTCCAAATGATTCGGAGTCCTTGAATGATTCCGCTTCATTCGGACGTTTTGTATGTCCACGATGGACAAGGAGTGGGTAAAATCAGTAAGGGGTCTTGGAATTGGAACATAGTTGCAGGTTAGAATTTAGTATGCGCTTTCACGGAAGGCTAAAGCCCTTGGACCGATTGTAATGGGAATCGGAATATGGGCATTGAGGTGGAATGACGTTCGGAGCAAAAAAGTGGTTTAATTATTGACGCATCGACTCTTCAAAAATGACTTGATGAATCATTTCAAAATAAAATTCATAAATCGCCATTTGGTCGACGTGATAGTAACGAACTCCATACATATTGCCTTGACTGCGTAGTACTTCAACAAGAATGGCTTTGCGTTTATAAACAATTTTCATTGGTACTTTAGCGGGATACGTTTCATTGCTTCGGATCAGCAATCCTCCCAGCGAAAAGTTGATAACGCTTGCAACAGAGGTGATGATTTTGTCATTTTCTTTGTGATAAATCGTAATTTCAATTGGTTTTTCTGGAACGTCTACACGAAGGTCCCGGCGGTTTTCTTCGAAATCTTTTTTCTCACGCGCCATCCTTTCATCCAACGTTTCCGGTTGTGCGGGTTGTTCTTGAGGGGGATTTTGGTCAGTCAATCTGATCACCTCACTATGTTGAATCTATAGTCACTTTTTTCGACATTTACCATAAGAATCCCTTTTATTTGATTAACTTTTTTAACATTACCAGTTTGAAAACGGATATGCATAATTATATAATTAATCGATTATATAATAACGAACAAGGAAGTGTTCTGAAATGAATGTAGCAAAAAGTTATCAGTCCCTGCATGAAAATTGCATTTTTTTTGGTGGGGCATCAGATGTTGAAACAATGATTAAGGAAGAAGGGATCCAAGTTATTGTTGACTTGCGCGGCGAAGCGACTGCGTGTGCGGATCCAGAAGCGGACGTCGAGTGGATACAAATCCCATTAGGTGACAACACACTTGAAAGTCAGGATGTATTATTCAAACAGGCAATTGATCAAGTTGTGAGTGCATATCACGATGGGAAAAAAGTTGCACTCCATTGCGGCGGTGGAAAAGGTCGTACGGGTACCGTTGCAGCGGGTGTACTGATTTCGTTGGGGATTTGTGACACGATAGACGACGCAGAACAAGTGGCAAAACAAATCCGATCGGTCATTCAAATTAAACCAGAGCAAAAAGAAGCGTTACAAAAGATCTATGCAAAATAAGACAAAGCCTATGACTCAAAAAAAGAGTCATAGGCTTTATTTGTTATAAGATTATTCCCAGTCAGTTACTGCACCTTTTGCAGCGGAAGAAACTAATTTAGCGAATTTATATAGAACGCCTTTTTTGTGTTTCAACTCAGGAGCAACGAATGCCGCGCGGCGTGCAGCCATTTCTTCGTCGGAAATGTGCAAGGTCAATTTTTGGTTGATGCTGTCGATCGTTACTTGATCACCGGTTTGTACGAGAGCGATTGGACCGCCAACTTGTGCTTCCGGAGCAACGTGACCGACGACGAAACCGTGCGTTCCACCAGAGAAACGACCATCAGTAATTAATCCGACAGTTTCACCGAGACCTTTACCGACAAGGATTGCAGTGATCGATAGCATCTCTGGCATACCCGGACCGCCTTTAGGACCTTCGTAACGGATAATGACAACATCTCCCGCTTTAATTTCATCCTTCAAAACGGCTTCTGTTGCTTCTTCTTCGGAATCATATGGACGTGCAGGACCAGTAATTGTACTTACTTTTAATCCGCACATTTTTGCTAATGCGCCTTCAGGCGCTAAGTTGCCAGAAAGCACAACGAGTGGTCCCGTTGGACGAATTGGATTGTCAAAGGAACGAATGATGACTTGTCCTGGTGTGAGTGGTGTTGCTTCTGCCAAGTTTTCAGCGACGGTTTTACCTGTAACCGTTAAGCAATCTCCGTGCAACAATCCTTCAGCAAGCAAAACTTTCATAACGGCAGTGACTCCGCCAACTTTGTGCAAATCTTCCCAAACATATTTGCCGCTTGGACGTAGGTCAGCGATATGAGGTGTTTTGAGGCGAATTCGCTCAAAGTCTGCATAATCAAGTGGTAGGTCAATGGAGTGTGCGATTGCAATTAAATGTAAGAATGCGTTTGTTGAACCACCAAGTGCCATAACAACAGTAATCGCGTTCTCAAACGCTTCTTTTGTCATGATGTCACGTGGACGGATGTCTTTGCGAAGCAAATCGACAACGGTTTGACCTGCTAAATGACAGTCATCGTTTTTGTTAGGATCAGTTGCAGGATTGGAAGAACTGCCCGGCAAGCTCATGCCCATCGCTTCAATTGCTGCAGCCATTGTATTTGCCGTGTACATACCGCCGCATGAACCTGCGCCAGGACATGCGTTACATTCAATATTATAAAGATCGTCTTTGGAAATTTTTCCGGCATTGTATTGACCAACACCTTCAAATCCGGAAACGATGTCTAATTTCTTATCTCCATGATGGCCTGCGCGAATCGTACCGCCATATACGAATACAGCAGGTAAGTTCATCCGGCCCATCGCGATCATACAACCAGGCATATTTTTATCGCAACCGCCGATTGCAACAACCCCGTCAAGCATCTCTGCGCCGACAACGGTTTCGATCGAATCTGCAATGACTTCGCGGCTCACGAGGGAGTAGTTCATGCCTTCTGTTCCCATCGAAATTCCATCGGATACCGTAATCGTGTTAAAAATCAATGGCGCGCCGCCGCCTGCTGAAACGCCAGCTTTCGCACGAATCGCCAATTGATCGATGTGCATATTGCAAGGCGTTACTTCGCTCCATGTACTTGCAATGCCAATCATCGGTTTCTTAAAATCCTCATCTTTAAATCCAACGGCACGAAGCATCGCACGGTTCGGCGTACGGTTCTCGCCTTCGCTAATCGCAATACTGCGGATTCTCAAATCGCGTTCTTTATTGTTCTCGCTCATGTTCACATATCCTTTCATTAATAACGAGGTGTCAGACTGCTACTGATTATAACAAAATGAACTTGAATTGGAAAACAAAATGAACATTATTTTGTATGAATTCGGTTGCAAAAAAGGAAAACAAACCATATGATGAAAATGTTATTTTGCCCATGAGATGGGTGGTTTGCTGATGCCGGGAGGGCTTGTCATGGATCAATTGAAACGAAAACTGCTTGAATTGCTAAACACGGATGCGAGAATGACGGCCGCGACGCTTGCTACAATGCTCGACGCAGAAGAAGAGCAAGTGAAACAAGCACTTCGCGAGATGGAAGAAGAACACGTCATTATTAAATATGCCCCTGTTGTGAACTGGGGAAAAGTTGATGAAGATAAAGTAACCGCATTAATTGAAGTACAGATACATCCAGAAAAAGGACGCGGTTTCGATGGAATCGCAGAAAAGATTTACCGCTATCCAGAAGTGAAGTCCGTTTACTTAATGTCAGGAGCCTATGATTTGTGTGTTGAAATTGAAGGCCGCACATTAAAGGAAGTTGCTTCGTTCGTATCGCAACGATTATCGACGGTTGAAGCAGTATTGTCGACGAAAACATATTTCATTCTGAAGAAGTACAAACAGGATGGAGTTATTTTCGAAGATACTGAAGGAGATCAGAGGATGCTGGTGTCGCCATGACCATTCAAACCGAAAAGGGAATGCTTTCTTACTTAAATAGCACGGTAAAAGCGATTCCTCCATCAGGAATTCGTAAATTTTTTGACTTAGCCAGCGCAAGCAAAGATATCATATCTCTTGGCGTTGGGGAACCGGATTTTGTAACGCCTTGGAATGTTCGTCAAGCGGCGGTTGAAGGCATTGAAACTGGACGTACGAGTTACACAGGTAATGCTGGATTGCCAGAACTGCGCGAAGAAATTGCGATCTATTTGCATCGCGAATTTGAATTACACTATGAGCCGATGAAAGAAGTCATCGTGACGATTGGCGGCAGTGAAGCGATCGATTTGGCGTTGCGTGCGCTTATCGAACATGGGGATGAAATTTTGATCCCTGAACCATGCTATATCTCATATTCACCGCTTACTCGCTTGCATGGCGGTGTGCCGGTGGGCATTGAGACATTTGCATCAGATCAATTTAAGCTGCGAGCGGATGCGCTCGAAAAGGCGATTACGCCAAAATCAAAGGTGCTTATTTTGTGCTATCCATCCAATCCGACGGGCGGGATTATGACGCGTGAAGAAATGTTGCCGATCGCACAATTGGTCGAGAAACACGATTTGATTGTCATTTCCGATGAAATTTACGCAGAACTTACGTATGGCATGAAGCATACGAGTTTTGCTTCGCTTCCGGGTATGAAAGATCGCACGATATTGGTTAGTGGATTTTCTAAAGCGTTTGCGATGACTGGTTGGCGCATGGGGTATGCGTGCGGACATCCGGATCTGATTGCTGCGATGCTCAAAATCCATCAGTACACGGTGATGTGCGCACCGATCATGGGCCAACTTGCTTCGATCGAAGCACTTCGGCATGGGATGGAAGAAAAAGATAAAATGCGTGAGTCCTATAATCAACGCCGTCGTTTGGTCGTAACTGGGTTCCGTCAAATCGGACTTGAATGCCATGAGCCGCATGGTGCATTTTATGCATTTCCTTCTATTCAATCAACGGGATTGACGTCTGAGCAATTTGCATATCGCCTATTACAAGAAGGCAAAGTTGCTGCAGTTCCAGGACATGTTTTCGGTCTTGGTGGGGAAGGATTTTTGCGTTGCTCATATGCTACATCTGTTTCCAAACTAAATGAGGCCATTGAACGAATTGGTAATCTAATTATTATGCTATCAGATGAAAAAAAATAAAAATTTGTGTATATATTTACCAATAAAATCATATAATAATCGTTTTAAATTCCAATTAATGTGTGGTATACTTTTTTTCACAACACCAGTAATGGGTGTATTTGGTAACGGAGGTGATGAAAGCATGTTAAGTTACGCGAGATGTCAAACGGTTAACAATGAGAGTGTTGCGTGGGAAAAAGACACAGCTACATTGAATCAAAAATTGCCAATGAATTTGATCCGTAACCAGTTTATGCTCTCAAAAGAAATTGAGCATATGCGTAAAATGATGGAACATGCTGTACTTTCTGGACTCTCTTTCACATCGCCTCAAGTTGTGACAATTAGTCAGCAATTGGATTTGAAATTAGTAGAATATATGAAAAACAAGAAATAGTATGTTAAGGCATCCGATCAGATGGTTTTCTCATTTGATCGGATTTTTTTATTTGATCACGCATCAATTGATGACTGAAATTCGTAACTAGTGCAGGAATAGAGTAAAATAAAACTATTGAAAACCGTGATGTAAAACTGGAGGTTGTACACATGAAAATTTATACAAAAACTGGAGATCAAGGCGAAACTTCAGTGATTGGGGGCCGAGTTTCCAAAGATGATTTGCGAATCGAAACGTATGGAACCATTGATGAATGTAATAGTTTTGTCGGCTTGGCGATTGCAGCATTACGCAAAGAAGGCTCCACTGGAACATTTGATGATGTATTGCTAGATCTTGAAATTATTCAACATGAATTATTTGATTGCGGATCGGATTTAGCTTATGTGAATCCATCCGCTTCCGGCTATAAAGTAAGTGAATCAATGGTCAAATCGTTGGAAGGATCTATCGATAAATACGATGCGGAAACGCCGGATATTACGAAGTTTATTTTGCCTGGCGGAACGGAAGCGGCCTCACTGATGCATGTGTGCAGAACTGTTGTTAGACGTTCGGAGCGATTGGTTGTCACGTTGTACAAAACGACAGAAATTAATGTGGAAGTGCTGCGTTATTTGAATCGATTATCCGATTGGTTTTTTACCGTCGCGCGTTTGGTCAATCATCGTGCCGGTGTACAGGATATTACGTATGTTCGCAGTGCGGATGTATTCCGCAAAACAAAATGACCGAGACAATGAAAACGTATCATTGGAGCGGAACCGTTGCTGCGGACGACGCAAATTGTTCGATTCATTCATGGCTACGTGAACGGATGGGTTTCACAAGGCGTTTTCTTAGGCGAGTAAAAGTGACTGGCATATTACTTCGAAATGGGAATCGAGATTACTGGAATTTACTTGTTGCTGCCGGAGATTACATCGAGTTGGAATGGAAAGAGCAATTGGCAGATATCCAATTAAACCATGACCGACGCGGTAATCATTCTGATCTAATCCTTGATATCATTGCTCAGGACGATGATTTATGTGTCGTGAACAAGCCATCAGGTATGCTTGTTCATCCGGTCAAAAGTGAACGAATCAATACGGCATTAGATATTTTGCAACGCGAACAACCGACGATTTCGTTTCGACCGGTGAATCGTATCGACCGTGAAACGAGCGGAATCGTTTTATTTTCCAAACATGTACTTGCGCATCAAAAATTATCAGAGCAATTCGTTGAACGTTCTGCTTCCAAAGTGTATTTGGCTTGGGTTTGCGGCGAGGTTCCTTGCGAGTCGGTGTTGAATGAATTGCCAATTGTCAAAGATCATGATCACGCGGTGCGTAGATTTGTATGTCGGGGTGAAGTTATTCCTGAAGAAGCACAACAGGCATCGACGATGATTCGCGGGATTCGATCCATCGAGTTGCCGAACGTGGGAATCATTAGTCTAGTTGAAGCAAAACCACTCACGGGGCGAACGCATCAAATTCGGGTTCATTTGTCGGCAATGGGTACACCGATTTTGGGGGATGTACTTTATGGCGGAATGATCATTCCCAACATTGCTGAGCGAATTCTATTGCACGCAAGCGAACTAAGGGTCTTGCATCCACTAACGAAACAAGAACGTTGTTGGCATGCAGAATTACCAGATGATATGAATTTGTTCATGAAATTAACGATTGATTGAAGGTAAAGGAGCGGTTAGAATGTCGGTTGTTATATATTCCTATGATAAATGCGGTACATGCCGTAATGCATTAAAATGGTTGAAGCAATCAGGTGTCGCGTGCGAGGTCGTACCAATCGTTGATCGACCGCCTACGGAAGCACAGCTCCAAGAGATGATTGCAAATAGCGGCAAGCCCTTATCGAAATGGTTTAATACATCTGGAGAAGTGTATCGCCAACTGTCGCTAAAAGATAAATTGCCATCGATGACTCCGGAAGAACAAATCCGATTGCTTGCAAGCAATGGTAAATTGTTGAAACGTCCAATTGTCAGCGATGGTCAACAGGTAACCGTCGGATTCAACGAGGCTGAGTTTGGAGATACGTGGACGGTGCATCATGTCTAAACCGAATAAAGGTTCATTTCGATGGCTGCTGGCAACGACCGGAATATTTATTGCAACGAAATTGAAATGGGTAATCGGTCTCATTAAGTTAAGTAAGTTTGGTGGCACGTTAATTAGTATGATCATTTCGGTTGGCGCATATGCCCTTGCGTCACCACTTGAATTCGCGATCGGATTCGTGTTACTCATTTTTATTCATGAACTGGGTCATGTCATTGCGGCAAAACAAAAAGGTGTTCCGGCGTCAGCGCCACTCTTTATTCCGTTTCTCGGAGCATTAATTACGATGAAGAAAAATCCGCGTGACGCGGTTACGGAAGCATATATTGCGTTTGGTGGCCCGTTAATTGGCTCAATCGGAGCGTGGATTGTTGGATGGCTCGGAATTGTAATGAAAAATGATTTGCTGCTGCATTTGGCATATACAGGTGTGTTTATTAATTTAATTAACTTATTGCCGATTCATCCACTAGATGGTGGTCGAATTTCTGTCGCAGTGACTCGCTGGCTATGGCTCGTTGGTTTGGTCGGCGGATTGTGGATTATTCTACAAATGCAAGCGTGGTTCTTTCTGTTTATTTGGGCATTGTTTGCCTATGAGTTATACCAAAAATTCGTTAAATTCCGTAACCGCCGCAAACCGATGGAAGTGAATACATCCATCCGCGTAATGTTGGATCCAGAGCGGTCATTTTGGATTCCAGGGGAAGAGCATCGTGCGCAATTGCAAATTCGTACGTATACAACTTTGGAAGGCGAACAAAAAATTGAGTTGGAGTGGCCGATCGTTGGTATGCAGGAAACATTGCATTTGAACTATGCGATTTTGGTGGATGCAATTGAAGTATATGGTGTAAAGAAGATATTGGATGCGGAAGGTCATGTGGTCGCGGCGGACGTGAAGGTCGTCATTCGTGGGCGCCAGTATGAAGCGGAAGATTATTACGATGTACCGCTCAACGTGCGATTAAGTTATGGAGCGGCATATCTTGGTTTGGCCGGCGCACTTGGATGGAGTCTGTATTATATCGGCATCATCACGGTGGCGTGATTTTTTATAATGTAAGGGGATCAAAGCGATGGAACAGCTTCGAAACTTGAAAAAAACGTCGTCCAGTCGCGTTCAGCAACTGGGCGCGTCTATTTTTGCACGACTTGCAGCGAGTAAGTCACACCGAATTGCATCTGGAAAACGGACGATCGATCTTAGCATTGGTAGTCCTGATTTGCCTCCGACGGCGAAACTCATTGATGAGATGGCGAGCGCATTACATAACGAAGATGCTTTTACATATCCATCTTCCAAAGGGACGAGCTATTTTCGTGAAACCGCAGCAAAGTGGATGTTCGCGCGTTTTGGTGTTGAAGTTGATGCGGATCAAGAACTTATTTCGTTAATTGGTACACAAGATGGGCTTGCGCATATCTCGCTAGCAATCGGTGATTCTGGCGATATCGCACTCGTGCCGGATCCAGGATATCCAATTCATCATGCAGGACCAATGCTCGCGGGCATGGAAGTATACCGGATGCCGCTACATGCAGCGAATGGATATTTGCCTGATCTTGATGCAATTCCTACAGATATTATCGAAAAAACGGTCATGCTATTGCTTAGTTATCCGAGTAATCCAACTACTGCAGTTGCAACAGTCGATGATATGGCAAAATGGGTCGACTTTTGCCGGGCACATGGAATTTTGCTCATTCACGATTTGGCGTATTCCGAAATGGCGTTCGATGGGTTCGATCCACCAAGTGTGCTCTCCATTCCAGGTGCAAAAGAAATCGCGATTGAATTTCATTCACTCTCTAAAAGTTTTAATCTTGCTGGTTCACGGATTGGATTCGTTGTTGGTCAGCGCGATGTAATTAGTAGTTTGCGTTCGCTCAAAGAAAATATTGATTATGGCGTGTTTCATGCCGTTCAACAAACTGGCGTTGTCGCGTTGGAGACGGATATCGAACGAATTTTACAAAAGAAAAGTCCGATTGCAGCTTCGATATATAAACCGCGTAGAGATCTTTTGATTCACATCCTTCGTGAAATGGGTTGGAATATCGAGATGCCGCGTGCCACGATGTTTGTGTGGGCACCGATTCCAGTTGGTATCGATTCAGAGACATTTGCGGAACGATTACTTTCAAGCACAGGTGTCGTTGTTGTGCCCGGCCGAGCGTTCGGTGAACATGGGGAAGGTTTTGTGCGCATCGCACTTGTACAAGCAGTCGAAGTAATTCGCGAAGCGGCACAGTTAATGGGACAATTTTGGCAGGAAGAAGGTTGGAAAAATAAATGAAAACAGATCAACAAACAAACACAGGGTACGATGTGATGATCGTCGATAGTTTTGCTTTATTATTTCGCGGGTATTTTGCCAGCGCAGCCATGCGCACACCGGAACCGAACCGTTTAGGTCAATATACAAACGGGCTTCAACAATTTTTGCGATACTTATTGGATGCGATGACGACGTTTTCGCCGAAACATATTTGCTGTGCCTTTGACGCTGGTTCCAAAACATTCCGAAATGAAATGTACGACGGTTATAAGTCGAACCGTCCCGAACCACCGGAAGCATTACGCCCACAATTCGAAGGACTGTGGGAATTGACGCGCGGGATGGGCTTGCCAAGTTATCGGATGACCGATTATGAAGCAGACGACCTCATCGGGTCGATCGCGGCAAAAGCATCTGCACAAGGGCTGCGTACTGCAATTTTGACGGGGGATGGCGATTCCTTGCAATTAATTGACGCAAACACGGACGTTATTCTCATGAAAAAAGGCTTTAGTCAATATGCCGTCGTAAACGAAACCGGACTACAAGAATACAAAGGAGTTCGTCGTCCTGGTCAAATTGTCGATTTGAAAGCGCTAATGGGTGACGCGAGTGATATGATTCCCGGTTGCCCAAAAATAGGGGAGAAAACGGCATTATTACTATTAAATCAGTTTGATAACATTGACCAACTGTATGCGCGCATCGAAGAAGTACCAGCGAGATGGCAGTCATTACTGCGTGAACATCAGGATAAAGTGTTGATGTCATATTCACTCGCATCAATTTGCACAACGATTGATGTGGAGATGGAATCGGCATTACATGAACCGTGGTCACCTAACCGAGAACAATTGCAGGAGACCTTTGAACAGTGGGCAATGGAAAAAGCGGCACCTGCTTGGGGAAAATGGTTGGACCGAGAATGAAACAAAAAAGCGGTTTTATCGGGATGCACTGATTTCAAAGTGCACTCCGATAAAACCGCTTTAATTTTAATGGTCACTAAACGTAATCATGCCTACGATTTG
Source organism: Paenibacillaceae bacterium (assembly GCA_947460235.1). Lineage (GTDB taxonomy): Bacteria > Bacillota > Bacilli > Paenibacillales > CANHGK01 > CANHGK01. The sequence continues at coordinate 71,350 of CANHGK010000008.1, forward strand.
AACGAGGAAGTTAGAAAGTTCTTCAGCTTCTTCATCATTCAAATTGTAAGCGAAGCCAATATAACCCTCTTCATCAATGTCGTCCGGACCGATAATTGCGGTGCGACCGGATTGAATATCCATAATCAATTTTTTTCCGAAAAATCGATCCGTGGTGGTGATTGCCAAGTCAAAGCGGCGAGTCTGTCCAACGAAACATACAAAACGGGTCGACGTTTGTTCGGTGTGGTCGTATAGATAATCGAAAGGGGACATACTTGCTCCTTTTCACTCTAAAATAATATCTTTGTTCATAATTTGTTTGTACAGAATGTAGCTTTTAAGATTGTGTAGATTTTCTTTGGATACGATTAAGAATTCGCAACCATAACGTTTGCTTCCTTCAGCACCAACTTCGTTAACAATTTTGATTTGCGCGACAAGCGGCAAGTCCATGTTAATCAGCGTATAGTGGCGGTCGGTTTGAACCGAGTTTTCATTAGTAGCAGAAAAACCAGCACCTTTGTGACTAATATCACTAAGTGAAATTTGAATATGCGATCCGGTTTTGTCGTCTTCAAGATTATCGATAAGATACGCTTTCATACCAGTTTTGATGCGCGGATATTTACGTCGAACATCATTCAAGTCCACAAGTGCAAGTGGAATGAACAAATAAACGTTGTTTTGATGAACGTTAATCGCTCGCACGATGAATTCTTTGCCGCCATATGCGCAAGTCACATATTGTCCTACGCGTAATCTAGATGCGTCTGGAAGCGCAATTTTCATTAATTCTCCGTGATATAGAACGACTTCACCTTCAAGGATCTCGTCTCCGATTGTAATTTTTACCGTGTCCATGGAACGGCCTCCTCTAAACAGTGCTGAGCCTGCATATGATTGCTTCGATTGCGAAATAGGATAGACAAAAAAATCCATACCTTCCACAGTTACTGTATACTATTCTACAACGTTAGAGCCATTCCTTCTTCCGGAAAATAAAAATCATCGTCGTTGCCATCAAAATAAAAAAGCCAATGACCATAAAGTAGCCATATTTCCAATCGAGCTCAGGCATGACTTTGAAGTTCATTCCATATAATCCGGTAATTACGGTCATTGGCATGAAGATGGTCGTCAGTGCGGTAAATGTTCTCATGACTTCGTTGGCGCGGTTTGCAAGGTTCAATTGATATGCCTCGCGTAAGTTGCCTACGAGATCGCGAAACGTCTCGAATGTCTCCGTAATTTTGATCATATTTTCGTGGATATCGCTGAAATACTTCTGTAGTTTCTCATCAATGAGTCGCAAGTTTCGGTTTTTGAGCGCCGCGATCAAGTCACGCTGTGGGCCGAGGACTTTCTTGAGCCAAAGAATTTCACTGCGTAACCCCATGATTTCATTCAAATGAGACTTTTTATTGTGAATCAGAATGTCTTCATCTAATATTTCAATTTTCGTCTCAATCTTGTCGATAACGGTAAAATAGTTGTCAACGACTAAGTCGATCATATGATAAACAAACCAGTCCGGTGAGTCGACGGATTCCTGCAAAAGAATCGGTTTGACTGCGCGAATTTCATTTAATTTTTGCTTCGTAACGGTAATTACAAAATACTCACCTAAGAAAATATTCAATTCGCGGATGAAAATTTCTTCGTCATCGTAGCGGATACTGTTTACGACGATATAGTAGAGTTGTTCATGCACTTCAATTTTCGGACGTTGTTCCTCGTCCGCCATAATATCCTCGATGACAAGGTCGTCAATGTTGAAAAGTTTCTGTAATAACAGCAAATCGTCGGTGTCGGCATCAATCCAATAAAAGCCGCTTTCCGGATGTCGGGTTGCCTCGACGACACTGTCGAGGATCTCGAAAACTCCGTTTTGCACCAAACGGATCTTCATGGGGAATCACTCCTAACGGACGTAACTACACCCTACACGGTAATGGCAAGGGCAGTCCGGCCAATATGATGTTTGAAAAAAGTACAATTGTCCCAGGGCCTCGGTCGTTCTCCGTCCATGCCATTTCACTCCTTTATTTCCCGAAATGTCCGCATCCTTTCCAACTATACTCCTCAAAACTAATGCTTTCAAGCGTAAGTTTCCTTGATTAAAATGCGCTCCTTGACCTGTCAACTCATATGTTATACATTCATCTTTAGACTGCTTTTAATGGTGACAATTGTAGGAGGGTTGGGTATGCCGATTAAGGTACCTGATTTTTTACCGGCGAAGGAAACGTTGGTACGTGAAAATATTTTCGTAATGGATGAATCGCGTGCATATCAACAAGATATTCGCCCGCTTAGTATCGCAATTTTAAATTTAATGCCTAATAAAGAAGTGACAGAAACACAATTGCTTCGATTGATTGGGAATACCCCACTTCAAATCGAAGTAACGTTACTGCATCCTGCAACGCATCGTGCGAAACATACAGACGAAGCGTACTTGCAGTCTTTTTATCGTACATTTGAAGAGATTAAGGAACATAATGTCGATGGATTGATCATTACCGGAGCGCCGATTGGGCATTTACCATATGATCAGGTGAGTTATTGGGAAGAGTTGAAGCAAATTATGGAGTGGAGTAAGAAACATGTTACTTCTACTTTATTCTTATGCTGGGGCGCGCTTGCTGGACTGTACCATCATTATGGAATTGAGAAAGTTTATGATGACAAAAAGACATTCGGAATTTTTCCGCATAAACGCAGTTTGCGAAATAAGCCTTTGATGCGCGGATTTGATGATGTGTTCTGGGTTCCGCATTCCCGCTATAACTATATTCGCAAGGCAGATGTCGATGCACATCCAGAATTAGAAATCTTGTCTGAATCCGAGGAAACGGGTGTGTATTTAGTTGCATCTAAGGATGGCCGGCATGTTTTTGTAACTGGTCATGCAGAATATGAAGCTAATTCACTTCGTGAAGAATATGAACGAGATCAAATACGTGGGTTAGATACGTCGATCCCGGAGAACTATTTCCCGAATAACGACCCATCCAGAGATGTGATGGTGTCCTGGCGGGCGCATGCATCACTTATGTTTAGTAACTGGTTGAACTATTACGTCTATCAAGCGACTCCGTACGATGTTGAACGAGTGAATTTGCCAGTGATGGATTGGCGTTCGAAAGGGTTTTTGATGGACTCAAGACTTGCCCAAATCGGCACACATTCGGATCCTGCTACGGGCGGTGTAAGTTTTCCAATTTATAATTCAACGGCATTCCGGCATCCGGGTCTCGGCCAAAGTACAGGATTTGACTATTCGCGTTCAAAAAACCCTACGCGTTCCGTGCTTGAACAAGCCATTGCGGAGATTGAGAGCGGTGACACGGGTTTCGCATGTAGTACTGGTATGGCGGCGTTGCAGACGGTATTTGCTTTATTCCGTACAGGCGATCATTTGATTTGTTCACTTGATTTGTACGGTGGTACATACCGGATGATTGAACAAATATTATCGCGTGCGGGTGTGACTGCATCATATGTGGATACGAATGATTTACAGGCCATCGAATCAGTGGCCAAACCAGAAACAAAAGCTATTTTCATTGAGACTCCGACGAATCCGATGATGATGATTACGGATATACGCAAAGCTGCAAAGTGGGCGAAGGCACGCGGTTTGCTTACGATTGTAGATAATACGTTAATGACTCCATATTTCCAGCGTCCGATTGAACTTGGAGCGGATATCGTTGTGCATAGTGCGACCAAATATTTGGGCGGACACAATGACGTTTTAGCGGGTTTAATTGTGACAAAGGGCGAGAAACTTAACACGGAAATGGCCTTTTTGCATAATGCAATTGGTGCTGTTCTCGGAGCGAACGACAGTTGGTTGTTAATGCGCGGGATGAAAACATTGGCGCTTCGGATGGAGCGTCACGAATACAATGCGACGATGTTGGCGCAATATTTGACAAAACATCCGCTAGTTGAAAATGTATTTTATCCAGGGCTTAAGATTCACCCGGGATATGAAGTGCAGAAGGAACAGGCAACAGGTAATACGGGGATTTTCTCATTCCGAGTGAAAGATTCGCGCTATGTTGCGCCAATACTGAAACACATTAAATTGATCAATTTTGCGGAAAGTCTGGGCGGTGTTGAATCGCTGATGACCTATCCAATGGTGCAGACGCATTCCAATATTCCAGCGCATATCCGTAATGTAATTGGTGTGGATGATTGTTTGCTTCGTCTTTCCGCTGGCGTAGAGCATATTGATGATTTGGTGGCTGATTTGAGCCAAGCGTTGCAAAAAGCAGCTGACGACGTAGTAGTCGGAGGGGAGTGATTCATCATGGCTAATCATCGTGACGAACAACACCAGTTTGAAACAAAATTACTTCATTGGGGCTCCGAAATGGATCCGCACTATGGTGCATCGAATGTTCCAATTTATCAATGTTCTACATTTCATCAAGAAGATGTGGACAATCCGCCAGAGCATGACTATACACGTTCTGGTAATCCGACGCGTCAAGCGGTTGAGGATCAAATTGCCTATCTCGAAGGTGGCGCGCGGGGATTTGCGTTTGCGTCGGGGATGGCTGCGATCAGCACAGCATTTTTCTTATTGAGCGCTGGAGATCATGTCATCGTGACCGAAGATGTGTATGGCGGGACGTATCGTATTTTAACGACATTGCTGAAACAAATGAACATCGAATCAACGTTCGTAGATATGACAAATATCGACGAGGTGAAAGCAGCACTCAAACCGAACACCAAAGCAGTATATATGGAAACGCCGTCTAATCCGACACTTCGGATTACGGATATTCGTACGGTTTGTGATTGGGCGCATGCAAATGGGTTGCTCACGATGCTCGATAACACATTTATGACGCCGTATCACCAAAAGTCGATTCCTCTTGGCGTCGATGTGGTATTGCATAGTGCAACTAAATTTCTTGGCGGACATTCAGATGTGCTTGCAGGGTTGGCTGTCGCTGCAAATGACTCAATTGGTCGCCGTTTAAAAGGATTGCAGAATAGTCTTGGCAACGTTGCCGGACAATTTGATTCCTGGTTACTCATGCGCGGAATCAAAACATTGGCAGTTCGCATGGAGCAACATGAGTCGAGCGCGCGTAAGTTAGCGCAGTGGCTCGTTACCGATCCGCGCGTTGTGAATGTATTTTATCCAGGGTTACCGAATCATCCAGGCCGTGTTGTTCACGAATCACAGTCCAAAGGTTACGGCGCGATCGTATCGTTCGACGTCGGTTCAGGTGAACGTGCCCGCGAAGTCATGAGTAAAGTGAAATTGCCACTCGTTGCTGTGAGTCTAGGTGCAGTCGAAAGTATTCTCTCGTATCCACCCAAAATGTCGCATGCCGCGATGCCGCAAGAAGTTCGCATGGCACGTGGAATTACCGATGGCGTGTTACGATTCTCTGTCGGTTTAGAAAATATTGATGATTTAATTGCGGATTTGGATCAAGCATTGGGTAAATAGCGTATAAAAAGGTCGATTTCTCATGTTCATTTTTTATGAACTTGAAGAAATTGACCTTTTTTGATGTGAAATAACGTTTAGGATTGATGGTAAGGATTGGACGTATAGAAGGGAAACGTGAGGTGGGGCAGGAATTTATTTAGACACGGTGAAAGGACGGTGGGTGATGGGTAAGTTTAGGAATTTTAAAGCCTTGTTTCGAAATAGCTTAGGTAAGCGGCTTTTTATCATATCATTGCTCAGTATTTTTACGGTAGTGGGCGTTGCGGAAGTGTTTGCATTTCCGAAGTATGTGGACAATTTGGTGCAGACGAAACGTGATTCATTACAAATGTCCGTGCGTCAGTCGCGCGATCAATTGGATTATTTTTTGGGTGCATTTATTGATATTAGTACCAAATTAAATAAAGATTTACGGTTGCGAGAGACATTAAATAACATTGTAGAAAAAGATAAGAATGGTCAAATTTCATTGCGTAATTTGGCGGTGAATGAGGCGCAGCAACTCGTGCAAAATGAGTTTGATACCTTAAATCAGGTTTGGGGAATTCGTTTATTTCGGTGGACTAATCAGGCCAACTACGAAGGTAGCTATCAAGGGCTTCAATCCCGTATTTTGCAAGATCCGACGTTATTGATCACGGACAATGACAGTTCAGAAGTGATTGTTGATACGGCAGCGGAGCAGTTTTTGCAACGTGTTGTAGACGCGGATGGTTCCGTTGTTTGGGATACGGCAGTTACCGGGGGAAGGTTTAAAGATTTATTGACGATGGAGGATCATCAGCAATCCTATTTACTTGGAAAATTACTTGTGAATCGTGTCGATCCAACAGCGCAATACATTTTGACATTGGAGTTTGATCCACAATCATTTGAAGATTTTTTGGCAGAATTTAATCAGGCGGGTGATCAACAAGCTCGTTTGGTAGATACTCGCGAACAAATCATTATCTATGATCAGGATCCAAAATTAATTGGTCAAAAAGTCAATTCCGTTCAACCTTCGCCGCCGCCATGGATGCAAAAGATGGGCAAACCTGGACAGCGTGGTCTTGCGCAAGATCAGAAAAAATCGGAAGCACGCGGCGGATTTATGCCGGTAGGTCCAGAACGGTTTCCCAAGGAAATGCTTGTGTATGCACCGCTCACCGTTGCACCGTGGCAAGTGATGACAACGATCGATTTTCGTGCCATTAATGATGCAGCCTGGCTATCGTTATGGCAATTAAATGTTGGTCTTATTGGCGCTGCTTTGATCATTTCGTTTCTCATTGCGTGGTACACGAAACGATCTGTGGCACGCCCGATTGTTCGGCTTGGTCGCATATTAAACGCTGTTGGTGAAACAGATGTCGTTCCGGAAACGGTCGCAGTTAGAGGGACGGATGAACTAGCGGGACTCGGTGAGGCCACGAACCGAGTTGCTGAACTGGTAATTAAAGTGAATGCGATCACCTCGCAAATTCGTCAGCTGCTCGACTATTCAGGACAAGGATTTCTGTCTTTTGGGCATGGATTAACGATCGAGCCAACGTACAGTCAAGCGTGTGAGTGGATGCTTGGTATGAAACATCTCGGCGGGAAATCAGTGGCGTCATTACTTTTCGAACATGAAGAACTTACGATGCAAGAGATGCTCGTTAGTGTTTTTGGTGCTACGACTTCTGCGGAGCGAGAAATGTACATTTCTTTGTTTCCGCAAGAGTTTAAACGAAACGGACGTACGTTTGAAATTTCGTATAAAACGATCATGCGAGGACATGAACTTGCCTTAATGCTTGTGCTTACTGATGTTACGATGCAACGACGATTGATGGAAAAAATCGAGTCGGAGTCGAAAATGTTGCAAATGATCGTTAAGGTTGTGCAGCAAAAATCAGACTTTTTTTACACAATCGATGAATGGAAACGTTTTGTGGCGCAAGATTGTTCTGAACTGATTCACAGTCAAAACGATGATTGGATGGATGTATTCGACCAATTATACCGAGCGATCCATACATTTAAGGGGAGTTTCGGTCAGTTTGGACTTAGTAAAGCAGCGAAACAATTGCATGAATTGGAAACATCGTTATCTGAAGCGGCGGAAGCGTGGGAAGAAATTGGCCATTTGCAGGAACATGTGGCCACGTGGTCACTAGATAAGGTACTCGAACTGGAATTGGAAATGTTACAGGATGTACTTGGAGAGACGTTCTTTCATCGCAATACAGGAACCGTCATCGATATGGCAAGATTACATGCCTTTGAAAAACGAATCGTTGATGTACTTGCAGAACGCGAGGTTGAGTTAGTACGTGCAGAATTACGTCGTTTAAATCATGTTTCGATCCGCCAATTATTTGAAGCATATCCGCGATTCGTTTCCGAACTTGCAGAAGGATTGGAAAAGTTTGTGCATCCGTTACTTATTTTAGGTGATGATGTGCTTGTTGATCCGGATCGTTATCGGAGTTGGACACAAAGTTTTGTGCATTTGTTTCGGAATATGCTCGATCATGGCATCGAAACCCCAGACGAACGCTTGGAATCTGGAAAAGACGAATTTGGAACCATTCGTTGCGACGTTCGTGCAGTGGGGGAGAACATGGTACTTACGGTAAGTGATGATGGTCGCGGCATCAATACGGAACGGGTTAAACAAAAAGCGATTGAGAAACAACTCATTACACCAGAAGATGCAGCGTTGCTCGAAGTGGCCGATGTAATTGGATTTATTTTTGCGGATTCCTTTTCAACAAAGGATACGGTCAGTGAACTATCTGGACGTGGTGTGGGCATGAGCGCTGTTAAGGCGGAAACCGAGGCCCTCGGGGGTACTTTAACGGTCAAAAGCAAGCTTGGTGAAGGAACAATATTTATGTTTGAAATGCCAATCGAATGATTCCGTTTGGTGTCCAGGCCTTCTTTCGTTTATAATATGTTGGATAGCTTTTTTCCAGGGTGGAAGGGGATAGCAACATGACAGCAATTGACGCGATTTTGGCGCGTGCCGTTGCAGGAGAACGTCTGACAATGGAAGACGGACTTGCACTTTATGCTTCGCAAGAAGTAGAGAAAATTGGACAAGCGGCGAATCAAGTGATGAAGCGTTGGCATCCGGAACCGGTTACGACATTCGTCATCGGACGGAATGTAAACTATACGAATATATGTGATGTGTATTGCAAATTTTGCGCATTTTACCGGGCACCTGGCAAAGAAGGTGGCTATGTCCTTGAAGATCAAGTCATTTTCGATAAAATCCAAGAAACGATCAATGTTGGTGGTACCGAGATTTTGATGCAGGGCGGTACGAATCCGAATTTGCCGTTCAGTTATTATACGAATTTACTACGCGGAATTAAGCAGCGTTTTCCGGAGATCACGATGCATTCATTTTCTCCTGCGGAAATTCATAAGATGGTAGAAGTATCAGACGGATTGACGCTTGAGCAAGTTGTTCGTGATATCCATGAAGCAGGTCTAGATTCGTTGCCTGGTGGCGGTGCAGAAATTTTGGATGATCGCACGCGGAAGCGGATTAGCCGGTTGAAAGGTTCGTGGCGTGATTGGATGGATGTGATGACGACTGCGCATCGCATCGGTATGCACACGACAGCGACAATGGTTATTGGATTCGGGGAATCAATGGAAGAACGAGTCTTGCATTTGCTTCGTATTCGCGACGCACAAGATCTGGTCAAAGAGAACGGATGGAATACGCCAGGCTTTCTCGCATTTATTCCGTGGACGTTTCAACCGGACAATACGAATTTGAAGGGCGAGAAAGTAACGCCTGAAGAATACTTGAAAAACTTAGCGATTTGTCGTTTGATGCTCGACAACATTCCGAATTTCCAATCATCATGGGTGACGATGGGGCCAGAAGTTGGGAAGCTTTCACTCGAATATGGTTGTAACGACTTCGGAAGTACGATGATCGAAGAAAATGTTGTTTCTGCCGCAGGTGCGACACATAAAGTGAACATATCATTAATCTTAAAATTGATCCGAGAGGCAGGCAAAATTCCTGCGCAACGGAATACCAAATATCAGATTTTGCGATCGTTCGATCAAGAAGGTTCGCAAGTGGAACGCGATTTTGTAATGCAAAACTAATCCGTAGCTTTTATGTAAAAAGGTTTGATGCAAAGGCGCATCAAGCCTTTTTATGTTTAAATTGCATTCCAAAGACCTAATTAAATTTTAAGCGACACTACATTTTGGGAGGCAATTAAACGGTTAACGAAGAATGTTGTAAGTAAGGGGTGATTATGACCATGGACGGTCGCGGTTTTTCTGTAAAGTTGTTGTTGACATTTTTGTTGGTTGTGATCCTGTTTGGCGTGATGATGACCGATTATAATAGTATACCTAGATCTCTAGCTTCAGCGAATACGTCACCAACGAATATTGACTTAAACAACACAATGATTGCGGAAAATGTTGTCGCTGGTACTTCAGTCGGATTATTAAGTGCAACCGACCCAGATATCGGAGATGCATTTGTTTATACGTTGGTTGCGGGGTCAGGCGATACGGATAATGCGAACTTCGTGATTAATGGTGCTATATTAAAGACGGTTGCCTTGCCTGATTATGAGTCGAAGTCCGTCGAATCCATCAGGATACAAGTGAGCGACCAAGCAGGTGGAACGTTTGAACGAGTGTTTTCAATTCAAATTTCAAATGTAAATGAGCCGCCAACACCAACTAATACAACTCATACAATCAATGAAGATGAGATACTTACGTGTACTTTAGCGGACTTTCCATACTCAGATCCTGAAAATGATGCGCTAACGAAGGTGAAAATCACCTCGATTCCGGTAAATGGAAAGTTGCAGTTAAACGGTACAGATGTCACATTAAATCAAGAAATTATCCGAGCGAATATTTTGTCTGGACTACTCACGTTTACTCCCGTTACGAATGCAAGTGGCGCATCATATGCCACAATCGGATTTCGGGTCTCGGATGGGAATTTTCTAAGTCCAATGACTCGCAATCTGGTGGTTCAAGTTAATCCTGTGAACGATCCACCAACGGCACAAGGGAGTACGATAACCACGCTTGAAGATACAGATATAACAATTAACGCGTCACTTTTTTCTAGTTACAATGACATTGAAAATATACCGATGAGTGCTGTGAAAATAACTGCATTGCCCTTGAAGGGTAGCTTGAAATTAGATGGAATTCCAGTTTCGACGGAGCAAGTCATCACGGTTTCAAATTTGACGTCAGGGTTGCTAAAATTCAGTCCTGCGTTGAATGGAAATGGCATTAGTTATGCCTCGATCTCGTTTAAGGTCAGTGATGGTGTCGATTATTCCATTTTAGACCAAGTGATCGTCATGAATGTCACGCCTGTGAACGATTTGCCAAACGCGTCAAATCAAAGTGTGACGACCAATGAAGATACGACGGTCTCATTTTCACTAAACAGTTTTGGGTACACGGATATCGATGGTAATGCGTTGAACAAGTTGAAAATTACTGCACTCCCGGCTAAGGGGAATTTGCAACTAAGCGGTGTCGATACGATTTTGAATCAAGAAATAACTGCTGCGGATATTAGCGGTGGGAAATTAAAATTTATTCCAGTTGCGAACGAGTTCGGGAATACGTATACGATGTTTAGCTTTAAAGTGAATGATGGGAGCGCTTATAGTACATCCGCATTTGTGATGACGATAGATGTTACTGCGGTAAACGATGCCCCAACTGCTGAAAATATTTCTGTGAATACATTAGAAGACATCAGTAAAGTAATTACTACCCCATTAATAAAATTTTCTGATATCGAAAACGATCAGCTTGCCAAAATAAAAATCACGTCACTTCCAAGTCCGAGTGTAGGCAAATTACAACGTAATGGTGTGGATGTTACGGTCGCTCAAGAAATTTCGCGTGCGGACCTTGATGGAAGCTTGCTGGTGTATACCCCAGCAGCCAATGGAAACGGAACGCCTTACACGACATTCACTTATCAAGTGAGTGATGGACAATTATACAGTTCGATTTCGTATTCGGTTACCATCAATGTGGGTCCGGTGAATGATTTGCCTACGTCGACAAATGATTCAATAACCATATTGGAAGATATGACGTATCCATTGAGAACGACAAGTTTTAGATATCACGATATTGAAAACACACCACTAAGCAAGGTGAAAATAACCCAACTTCCTCAAGTCGGAAAACTGTTGCTTGTTGCAAACGATGTGCAATTAAATCAAGAAATTACGAAAGCAGATATTGATGCGGGGTTACTCACATACGTTCCGGTATCAAATGCGTTTGGATTTTCATATGACAATATCATGTTCCAAGTATCGGATGGTACTGGATATAGCCTCATTTCCTACAAAACAAGCTTTAATGTCACGTCGGTAAGTGAACCTCCGACAGCAACGAATGGAACAATTACATTGATAGAGGATCAAACAAAAGCGTTTTCAGTGTCTGATTTAGGATACGAAGACTTAGATCTTGATCCACTTGTTCATGTCCAAATTACTTCATTGCCGAAAGCCGGAAAACTTCAAGTGGACGGAATCGATGTGCTCGTAAATCAATTGATTACAAAATCGAGCATCGATTCAGGGAAATTTCAATTCATTCCTGCGGCCAATGGAACGGGAATTCCATATGCTACGTTTTCCTTTAAGGTATACGATGGCCAGTATTATAGTGATCTTATGTACACGTTAACCGTGAATGTGACGCCAGTTAACGATCCACCTACCGCAACAGACGGTTATTTCGAAATCATGGAAGACATCAAAACGAAAGTAACATTCGATAAGTTTAACTATTTGGATGTAGAAAATGATGCATTTACAACAGTCAAAATCACATCGTTACCATCGTTCGGCATTTTACAATTGAACTCCAAACCTGTAACGATGAACCAAGAAATTAGCCTGATCGATATTATCGCAGGGAAATTAGTGTATGCACCGGCGATGAATAAATATGGGAACCCATATTCTTCATTTGGATTTAAAGTGTTTGACGGAAAAGAGTACTCGGTTTCAAATTATACGATGACCATTGTTGTTACATCGGTAAATGATGCGCCTTCATCTGCAAACCAATCCATGATGATGGACATTGACAAATCAATTGTATTAACATCCAAATCATTTTCGTTTTCTGACGTTGACAAAGACACACTTGCTAAAGTGAAAATCACATCTAAATCGAAAGGGAAGTTACAATTAAATTCCATTGATGTTACAAATCAACAAGAAATTACATTGGCAGATTTGGATGCGGGGAAGTTGGTATATACACCGCTTGCCAAAGAATTAGGAACGCCCTATGCAACGATAGGATTTCAGGTTTCTGATGGAAATCTATATAGTAATCTTCCAGAGTATTTATTTACAATTAATGTTGTAGATATGAATGACCCACCCGTTGCGAACGATTTGAACGTGGCAGTCGTAGAAGATACATTGAAAAAAAATGTGTTTTTATCGGCGACGGATGCAGAAAAGAGTCCATTAACGTATTCGATCGTCACGCAGTCGGGTAAAGGAGTTGTGGTCATTACCGATGTAAAAACGGGAGCATATACGTATACGCCAAATGCAAATGAAAACGGTTCGGATACGTTTACTTTTCTTGCAAATGACGGAGTATCTGATTCGAACATCGCGACTGTGCATGTAAGCATTCAAGCAGTAAATGATATTCCGCTCGCTTCAAGTGGTACGCTCGATGTCGAAATTAACGGTTCTAAAAGTGGTCAATTAATTGGGACTGACGTAGATGGAAATCCATTGACATTCAAAATCGTTTCACCGGCGACCAAAGGATTGGTAACGCTGAATCCGACAACAGGCGCATTTTCATATCAAACATCTTCGAATCTACCTGGGTCAGACAGTTTCACGTTTAAGGGCAATGACGGAACGCTTGACTCTATCGTGGCTACCGTAAACATAACAATACACGTTCCAAACAAAGTGCCTGTCGCAGAAAATATCATTATGAAAATGGTGTTGGAACGCGGACTTACGAAAAAAGCAACATTGAAAGCGGAAGATCTAGATAAAAGTCCACTAACCTTTTCAATTGTTACACCACCAACGGATGGGCAAGTGGTAATTACAAATTCGTCAACAGGAGAGTTTACGTATACTGCGAAAGCGGATGCTACGAAAAATGATGTCTTTTATTTTAAGGTCAATGATGGAACGGATGATTCAAACGTTGCTCAAGTTGAAGTGTGGATCAAACCAAAAAATTATTTGCCGATCACGAGTGATGGAACATTTTCGCTACTTGAAGATGGTGAGCTGCTCAATCATATGATCGCAAGTGATAAAGATGGTGATCCACTTACATTTTACGTTTATAAAAGCCCAGAATTAGGTAACGTAGATATTACATCTCAATCTTCCGGTGAATTTAAGTACAAACCGGGTGCGAACCGAAATGGAAAAGATACATTTCAATTCATCGTCAATGACGGATACGAGGAATCGAATGTTTCGAAGGTTACTTTCACCATTTCGGAAGTGAATGATGCTCCAATCGCACATGATTCTACCATTCAAGTGAAACAGAATGTTTCAAAAGCGGATGTTTTGCATGCAGAAGATGTTGATTTGGATAAACTAAGCTACGTAATCGTTACAAAACCGACGAAGGGTAACGTAAGTATCAAAAATGCTGCATTGGCACAATTTTTATATGTTGCTGGTTCAACTGCAAATGGAACAGATACGTTTACGTTCAAGGCAAATGACGGGAAAGTAGATTCGAACATCGCGACCGTAACGATTCAAATCGAAGCGCCTCCGGTCCCGCCATTTATACCATATACACCTGAAGAACCGACGCCGATCGTACCGAATGAAAAGCCGACAGCGGAAGATCAGCAATTTACAATTGCGGAAGATCAATCGTTAAAAACGACGCTTAAAGCCGCGGATCCTGAAGGCGCGTCAATAACATACAGAATTACGGAACAACCAAGACACGGAAAAGTTGAGATCACCAACAAACAAACGGGTACACTTACCTATATCCCAGATGTAGATGTTAACGGCGAAGATCGGTTCAAATTTGTCGCATCGGACGGGAATCAAGATTCCAACGAAGCACAAATTACTATAACGATTTCTCCAGTTGATGATGCACCGGTGATGAGTGAAATCAAACCAATCAATGATCCGATCGGCCAAAAGGTATTAACGATTCCATTTGCACAATTGTTCGATCACAGTAATGCAAAATCTGCAGATCAAAAACCAATCGGATTTATTTTGCAAAACATTGAAAATGGTCAATTGAAAAAGAATGGCAAACCGGTCGAACCCGGTAAGACAAAGATTAGCGCTGGTGATACGTTGCAATGGACCGCACCGTTAAAAACGTACGGTAACGTAAAAGCATTTACTTTATTGGCGTCGGATGATTCCAAGAACTCGTCTTCGCCGGTTTCCGTTGCGATTGACCGCAAGAAGTCGAATCACGCCCCTATCGTTCAGGAATTACAATTGCAAGTAAGTTCAGGAAAAAGTGTTGATGCGAATATTGTTGCTTCAGATTCTGATGGTGATCCTTTGCAATATCAAATGGTAGTTGGTCCGCATAAAGGAAATGTACTTTTAAACCCGCATTCAGGCGCGTTAAAATACGCTTCAACAGGCCCGAAAGGGGCAGATCAATTCAGGGTTCGAATATCTGATGGTGAAGATGAATTAATGATGAACGTCACCGTTCAGGTCGGCCCAGCTTCTGAATTTCCGATGTTACTACCAGAGCCAACGATGCTACAAATTGCACCAGGAGCAGAAGTGTCCGGTAAAATCCAAGCGGACATGGCAAAACCAGAACTGATTGAATATGTCGTAAGTATGCCAGCGAAATTCGGAAATTTAGAAGTAAACTCCAAGACGGGAGTGTATCATTATGTTCCCAAAGAAGGGTTTTCGGGACGAGATCAATTTGCAATTGTAGCTATGCATGGAGACGCCAAATCAGATCCTCAAGTGATTCATGTAGAAATAAAAAACACGCCGCAAGTGCACAAGGCAATTATGAAGAGCTATCCGGATGGTACATTTAAGCCGGAACAGCCGGTGAGTCGCTCCGAGTTAGCAGATACGATTATAAAAGTGACTTCGATTCCGAAATTGAAGCCTTCAGTGCCGCGCTTTCAGGATGTTCCGAAATCAAGTGCCAATTATGCAGCGATCGAAACGGTAAGTGCATACTCTTGGATTCATGGTGGATCGCACCATCAGTTTAATCCAACGAAACCGATTAGTCGCAAGGAAATGATTTATATTTTGCTCCGGCTCGAAAAAGCTGGTTTTTTGAAAATGGATACAAAACAAATTCAAAAAACGAAGATCTCATGGTTAATCCGTCGGGATTTGAAGAAGATGCAGACATTTGATTACGTGTGGCAATGGGTCACGCGAAAAGAAGTTGCGATTATTTTCAATCGAATTTTGAAACGCGGTCCAGTACTTGGCGTGAAGAAATCACCTTGGAAAGATGTGACACTTAAAAATCCGGCATTTTCGGATTTGTATGAAGCGGCGGTTTCACATCGTGGTCTCATTCAACCGATGAAAGAAACGATCATCAAAAAATAAGGCGGGATGGCCATGAAACCCAAATATGCCGAGTGGACAGAAACGAACGCATGGGATGAAGTCGTTGAGACGGGCGGAACATGGCTCATTCTCAAACACAGCACCGCATGTCCGATCAGCGGGGCGGCATTTCAAGAGTTCAATATTTTGGCGGGACTGCCCCAAAAAAAATTCAAACCCGTACTGATTAAGGTGATTGAATCACGTCCAGTGTCGAATCGCATTACGGAGGCGACCGGGGTTACACACGAATCTCCGCAAGCGTTGCTTATCGTTGATGGGGAAGTGCGCTGGCACGCGTCACATTGGAAAGTGACCTTTGAAGCAATGAAAGAGGCGCTTAGCCGCAAGTGATGTTTGACCTTTTGCGTTGCAGCATTTATACTCAACTCGTAGTATATTTGCATAATCAAATGCGCATGGACCAAAGCCATGTCCGTCCGGCCTCGCAGGCCCAGAGAGAAGTGCCTTCGGCTGCAAGCACTTTCCTGACGAACGAACGGATACCACTTTGATAGCGCGCGTCACAGAAAGCAATTCTTGTGAATTGCACAATGACGCCGGCCGACACCGATACCCGTCAAACTAAGGAATGTTTTTTGGGTCACATGTTCGACTTGACCAAGAGATGTTTGAATTAGGGTGGAACCACGAGTTAATTCGCTCGTCCCGATCGTTATGATCCGGACGGGCTTTTTTATTTCAATTTTTAGGAGGAACTAGAACAGATGGCAATTCAAGTTACATTACCAAATGGCGCGCAGCGCGAATACGAGGTAGGCACATCGATTTCAAGCGTGGCGGAATCGATCAGCACAAGTCTTGCGAAAAATGCCTTGGTCGGTAAAATTAACGGTCAAGTCGTAGATTTGACAACTGAAATCGCAGTAGACTCCAAAGTTGCAATCGTCACTCTTGATGATGCGGAAGGCTTAGAAGTGTATCGTCACTCGGCGGCCCATTTGATGGCGC
Organism: Paenibacillaceae bacterium; assembly: GCA_947460235.1. Lineage (GTDB taxonomy): Bacteria > Bacillota > Bacilli > Paenibacillales > CANHGK01 > CANHGK01. The sequence continues at coordinate 88,399 of CANHGK010000008.1, forward strand.
AGGCAATTAAACGGCTTTACGGTGGAGAAAATGTAAAACTCGGCATCGGTCCAGTCATCGAAGACGGATTTTTCTACGATATCGATATTGAACAAACATTAACACCAGATGATTTGCGTAAGATTGAGAAAGAAATGGAAAAAATTGTTTCCGAAAATGTACCAATTCGCCGCCGCGAAGTGTCGCGTGAAGAAGCGAAAAATATTTTCGGTGCGCTTGGAGATCCTTATAAGCTCGAGTTGATCGATGCGATTCCTGGCGATGCGCCAATTTCAATTTATGATCAAGGTGAATTTTTTGACTTGTGCCGTGGGCCGCATGTTCCTTCAACTGGACGAATTAAAGTATTCAAATTGTTAAACGTATCTGGCGCGTACTGGCGCGGAGATTCTAAAAACAAAATGTTACAACGGATTTATGGTACGGCATTTGCCAAAAAGCAACAACTAGATGATTACTTGTTCCAATTGGAAGAAGCGAAAAAACGCGACCACCGTAAACTCGGCAAAGAACTTGAATTGTTTATGTTCAGCGAAGAAGCGCCAGGGATGCCGTTTTATTTGCCTAAAGGTATGATCGTTCGCAACGAGTTGGAGCAGTATTCCCGTTACTTGCAAAACGCGCGCGATTATAAAGAAGTGCGTACTCCATTTATTATGAACCAACGTCTATGGGAGCAATCCGGTCACTGGGATCACTACCAAGAAAATATGTACTTTACTGAAGTCGACGAAGTGAAGTTTGCGCTCAAACCGATGAACTGTCCTGGCCATATGTTAATTTTCAAAAGTGCATTGCGTTCATACCGTGATTTGCCGATCCGAATTGCCGAGTTCGGTCAAGTTCATCGCCATGAGTTCAGCGGAGCACTTAACGGAATGATGCGCGTGCGTACATTCTGTCAAGATGATGCACATATTTTCGTGCGTCCAGATCAAATTCAAGATGAAATTTCACGCGTATTACAATTAATCGATGAAATTTATGGTTGTTTCGGATTTGAATACAGCATTGGGTTATCTACGCGGCCAGAAGATTCAATGGGCGATCCTGAACTGTGGGATCAAGCAGAATCTGCACTTCATAGCGTTCTACAAGCGACAGGAATCCCATACAAAATTAACGAGGCTGATGGCGCATTCTATGGTCCGAAAATCGACTTCCGCATCACAGATGCACTGAAACGAAGCTGGCAGTGTGCGACGATCCAATTGGACTTCCAAATGCCAGAGAAATTTGATCTCTCATATATCGGCGATGATGGTCAAAAACATCGTCCAGTCGTAATTCACCGTGCGATATACGGGTCAATTGATCGATTCATCGGAATCCTTACAGAACATTTTGCAGGAGCTTTCCCATTGTGGTTATCACCTGTTCAAGCCATTGTATTGCCAATTGCACCAGTGCACGCAGAATATGCCAATGCCGTGGTGGAAAAGCTAAAAGCTGAAGGAGTCCGCGCGGTTGCTGATGATCGCAATGAAAAAATCGGATATCGGATCCGCGAAGCTCAATTGTCCAAAACACCATATATGCTCGTTGTCGGTGACAATGAAGTGTCAACGCAAAGTGTCGCGGTTCGTAAGCGCGGTTCACAAGATCAATCGCAACCTGTCATTACCGTTGAAACGATTTTGACTCAATTAACGAGTGAAATTGCAAACAAAGCATTATCTTAATTTGAATTTTTAGAAATTACAGCGGCTGTCCATCGAGTTTCATGGACAGCCATTGTGTTTTTTTTGGCTAACTTTATTATTAGATGGAAAACGCTTTCAAAATTTTCGAACAATGGTTGAAACTCGAGAAGGGCTCGTTTATAATCGTAATACGACCAATTGAACTGGTTTTCTCCCATCATCAGCAAACGTTTGCTGTGATTAGTGAAAACGATTTCAAAAACGTGAAGGGAGAATCATCAGATCATGTTTCAGATGTTAAACAAGTCGCGGAAATGGATTTCGTTTGTACTCACAGTTGCTTTATTGCTAAGTTTGGTTCCAATTGCTGCAGTAGCAGGTACGTCAGCTGCAAAGAATTTGACGATTTATTACAAGTCGGGTTTTAAGGCGCCTTATATCCATCATAATCTAGGCGGTAAATGGACCGTTTCACCGGGAACGGCGCTTGAAGCGTCAGAAATTCCAGGGTTTTTCAAAATTTCAGTTGACCTTGGTAGTCAAGATTCCTTGACGGCTGTTTTTACTGACCAGTCACAAAAAGCTTGGGATAATAACTATAAGAAGAACTATTCATTCCCCGCGGGTACGTACACCGTTTACGGCACATCCGAAGACGGTGGAGGCTCGAATTGGAAGCTCGGCGCACCAGGTGCTGAAGGTTCAAAAGTATTATTAGTGTTCAACGCAGGAAAATGGGCGACGCCATTTGTGCATTACACGCTTGCAGCTGACGGCAAAACAGGATGGACAAAAACACCTGGTGAGCCAATGAAAATGATCGAGGGCACGTCGTACGCGTACATTGTTAAAGATTTAGGTGCTTCCAAAACGATGCTTGCTGCCTTTAATGACGGTAAAGATGGTTGGGATAGCAACAATATGAAAAACTACACCATATCAAGTGGTGTTTACACGGTCGATGGCGGTTCATTGGATGAAGGATTCCCGGTCGCATTAACAGCGGCTTTGGCCGGCGTTCAACCGATTGAGGGTTCTACACTTACCGATACGCCAGAGCCGACTGCAACACCAGAACCGACTGCAACACCGGAACCGGCTACAACGCCAACTCCAACACCAACAGTAATTCCGACAGATGCTCCAACAGCAACACCAGAACCGACAGCAACACCAACGCCGGAATTAGTAACGCCAGAACCGACGGAAATACCGCTTGAAACAGAAGTTCCAACGGCTACTCCAAAGAAAATTATCAAACCGAAACCGATTGTGACGCCAACACCGAAATCAATCGTGAAACAAACAGCAAAAGTAACACCGAAAGCAACACCAAAAGTAACTGCAAAAGTTACACCAAAAGCAACTGCAAAAACGGTAATTAAAGGAACGTCAACGCCAAAACCAACAGCGAAAGCAGGTTCTGTTGCGAAACCGCAAGGGACAGCTGTTGTTTATTATCAAAGTGACGCAGATGAAGCTTTTGTTCGATTCCGTACATTTGGCGGAGCTTGGAAGCCATTGGATGGCGGATACCCAATGAAATCGATTGGTAATGGATATTTCAAAACTACGATTAATCTTGGGACTTCTCGTGGAATTGAAGCGACATTTATGGATACGTTAGGTAACGAAGATCCGGGTGAAGGCAATGCGCCATATCGTATTTATCAAGGATCAAGTACGATTGAAGCAGGCACATTACGTGCAGGAATTCCTACGGCACCGCAACAAAAAGTAACGATCTATTACAGTAATCCATTTCCAAAAGCATATTTTTACTTTAAGCCACAAAACGGTGCGTGGGTCAAAACGCCAGGCGTACTGATGACTGCTTCCGATTTTGAGGGATTTGTATCTTTGACGGTCCCTGCAGGTAGTTCTAAATCTGTAGAAGGTATTTTTACAAATGGTAAAGGCATTTGGGATGATGACAATAATAAGCACTTTATATTTGCGGCTGGTGGAACATTTACCGTTGTAGATGGTCAAGTGATTAAAGGTACGCCGGAGACATTGCAAGATGATACGAATTTAACGCCTACGGAGACCGCAACACCGAAACCAATCGTAACAAACACGCCGAAACCAGTTTTAACCGCGACACCTGTAATCAGAGAAACACCAACGCCTAAAGTGGTTGAAACGCCGGCTCCAACGCCAACTGTTGAACCGACAGCAACACCGAAACCGGTAACAGTTGATAATAAAAATGCACAATTGCTCGGAATTCAAGAACCAGTTACTGGTGCATCATACACACACGTTGTAAACTCGCGTTTGAAATTGGATGCTTCCATCGCAGGAAAAACGGCATTGGTTGAAATGTACTATGCAATTGGTTCCGAAGCGTTCCCTGAACAACCGGCATTAACGCAAAAAGCAGTGACAGGTCATGATGATTATTTCTTCTCTCCTGATTTTGCGAAACTTTCGGATACGAAAGAATTAAAAGTAAAATTTGTTGCAAAAGATAGTTCTGGAACGATTCTTGCATCTGCAGAAGTTGGAAAAATCGAGAAGAAAACTCCTTCATTTACAATGACTGGAATCAAAGACGGAACAACGTTAATCAAAGAAAACGGCAAAGTGACTGGTTCTCGGTTCGCAGTTTGGTCCAAACCAGCGACAAAAGTTCAAGTGTGGATTTATGGTTCCGAAGATAAAGGGGAACCAGTCAAAATCATTGATTTGGCGCCGCAAACAGAGAAAGCATATGGTGGGACGTATTGGGCTGCCGATATCAAATCGGATTCAGTTGTAACATTCGGAGAAGGCACGATGTATGGCCTTCGTGTCTGGGGTCCAAACTTTGCTTATAGCCCTGAATGGAGACCTGGTACTGAAGCTGGATTTAAACAAGATGTAGATAGCGACGGTAACCGTTTTAACCCGAACAAATTGTTGATCGATCCATATGCACGAGCAATTTCAAAAGAACCTGATTTGAATAACCATATTTATTTGACTGGCGCTGGATTCCGTCAATTCGATACGGCTAAAGATCAAGGGAAATCAGTCATTCATGATGCGAAATCATATGACTGGGGATCAGATAAACCGATTATGACGCCATGGCAAGATACATCGTTCTACGAAGTGCATGTACGTGGATTTACAGCGAACAAAAACTCAGGTGTAAGTGCGCCGGGCACGTTCAAAGGAATGTTAGAAAAAGCATCGCATTTTTCAGATTTGGGCGTTTCATCGATTGAATTAATGCCTGTATTCGAAACGCCGAACGAGAACAAAGTTCCGCCTGCTGAGGAAAATTATTGGGGCTATATGACGACGAGTTATTTTACGCCTGATCGGAAATTATCCTCTGACAAATCACCACTTGGACCAACACTTGAGTTCCGTGATTTGGTTAAGGGAATGCACAAAGTTGGCAAAGAAGTCATCCTTGACGTTGTATTTAACCATACGGCAGAAGGCGGCGTGTACTGGTTAAGCAGAACAGAGACTGTTCATGATAACGGTCGTGTTGCGCTTGTTAGCTTCAAAGGGATTGACAACGCATCGTATTATGGCTTATCCAAAGACAAACAAACGTACTCGGATAACACGGGCTGTGGATCGAACTTTAACGTAGCGAATCCGAAAGTAACGCAATTCGTATTAGATTCCTTACATTACTGGGTTGAGGATATGCATGTCGACGGTTTCCGATTTGACTTGGCATCCGTACTCACGAATAGTGTTGAAATCGGCTACCAATGGAACAAACAATCACCACTAATCAACCGAATTATTAAGGAATTTCCGAATACAAAAATGGTTGCAGAACCTTGGGCGATTGGTGACGGTTCATATCAAGTAGGTAACTTCCCAGCGGGTGCTGATAGCTCATGGGCGGAGTGGCAAGATAAATTCCGTGATACCGTGAAGAAAGTCATTCTTTCTGATCCAGCAGCGGTCAAAGATCTTCCGACGCGACTTGCAGGTAGTTCCGATCTTTATGGTGATGATGGACGTAAACCATACCACAGCGTGAACTATATTTTATCGCATGACGGGTTCACGATGAATGACCTTGTAAGCTACAATCAGAAACAAAACAATATGCAATATCCTTACGGACCATCAGATGGCGGTCCTGATAACAACTTCTCATGGGATCACAATGGTGATGATGCATTACGTAAACAATCAATTCGTGATCTAGCCATGTATTTGTTTACATCCGCGGGTTCACCGATGATGCTCGGTGGTGACGAAATGCGCCGCACGCAAAAAGGAAATAACAACACGTACAACTTGGATACAGAGATCAACTATTACGACTGGACTTGGATGCAAACGAACGCTTCTACGTATGAATTCTTTAAAGGAATCATCGGATGGCGCAATCAACATCCAGCATTGAAACGTGGAGATTTCTATACAGGCAAAGATCACAATGGTGATGGAATTTCCGATATTCAATGGTCCGGTGCACAATTTAACAAGCCAGATTGGACTGGTGAAAGCAAACAAATTGCATGGCGTATTGATGGCGCAAAAGAAGAAACTGGTGCATCTAAAGATGATAACGACTTCTTTATTGCAGCCAATCACAATACAAGCACAACGACGTTCCAATTGCCACCGAACCATAAAGGCAAGAAGTGGTATCGCGTTTTAGATACTGCACCATGGGCGGAAAAAGGCGATTCGATCAAAAACAATATCGATTCGATGGATTCGGTAGATGTTGTAAGTGATGGATCGTGGACGGATACAGGGGCACAAAACTTCGGAGGAGATAAATCCTATAACTACGAAGTTGGCGGACGTGCAATGGCGATGTTTGTTGAAAAATAAGAAATAATTAAAGAGTCGTCTCGAATTGCAATTTGTGATCAAGTTGCAGCCGGGCACGACTCTTTTTTTATTGTTTCAGATTTCGCCGACCTATGGTAAGCTAATCCCGAATCGTATTCGAACGGGACGGAGTGTACATAGCATGAATCGATGGGCTTGGTTGATCGTGATGGTCGTTGCCATCGCGACGAGAGTATGGGATTGGCCGTTTTCTCCTCCGGGATTAAATCAAGATGAAGCATCCATTGGATATGAAGCATTTTCGATGTTGTTTTATGGGATGGACAGGCATGGTTATTCGTGGCCAGTTCATTTGATTTCCTGGGGGAGTGGACAACATATTTTATATGCTTGGTTCGCAATGCCTTGGATCGGTTGGTTTGGATTATCGGAGTGGACAGTACGCTTGCCAATGCTGATTTGCGGTGTTCTCAGTGTGCCGCTGTTCGCCCTTGTGATGCAACGATTGGCTCCATCAGATCCTGTGAATGCCAAACGAATTGGCGCTTGGTCTGCGTGGCTTTTGGCACTAAGTCCGTGGAACATTTTATTATCGAAATGGGCGCTAGAATCTAATTTATTACCATTTGTATTTTTATGTGCAATTTTAACGACATTACGCTGGATGGATCGACCATCATGGGTAAGGTCTTTCCTGATGGCGCTGTCACTCGCAGCGTGCCTGTATACATATAGTAGTGCGTATCTTGCAGTTCCTATTTTGCTTGGATACGTATTCATTCGAATGGCGGTAGCGCGCAAAATGACCTGGAAAGGCATGTTACGCTTCGTTCCGATGTTTGGGATCATGTCATTTCCGATGATTTGTTTTGTATTGATTAATCGATTTAACCTTTATGAGTTTCGTACGAGTTGGTTGTCCATTCCTTACATGTCTTCGAAAGAACGATATATCGAGTATTCGATTTTTTCACATAGTGACTGGTTCGTTCAAATGTGCAAAAATGTTTGGGCTACACTCAAGATTATGTTGTTGCTGTCCGATGGGCAAGTGTGGAATGGTTTGGATTCGTTTTGGATTGTAAATGTTGTATTACTGCCATTTATGGTTTTAGGATTTTGGCGTGCGTTAATAAGCAGTTTTCGGGATGGACGATTTGCGAGGCATCAAGGTTCTGTTTTGATCTGTTGGTTTATCATTGCCTTGTCAATCGGCGTGTTCGCAGCACCAAATATAAATCGACTGAATTTGTTATTTTTGCCGATGCTTGCGTTTGCGGCGATTGGATTTGTGGAGGCGTTGCAGGAAGGCATAATCATCCGTAGGATTACGCATGTATTTATTGTTGCCGTCCTTGGTTGTAGTGGTTATGTGTATGCGCAAATCGTCCAGGATTGGCCGGTGCAAGTCGGGAAAGAGTTTCATCAAGGCGTTGACCAAGCGATCGAAGCAGCAGTACAACAGTCGGAAAAATATGCGATACAAGGTCATGCATTGCCAATCGTTTTTGAGAAAAATGTAAAGTTCGCTCAGATCTATACCATGTTTTATTTGAAATTACCGCCAGAACCATATGTAGAGGCTTTGAGTGATTCTGGAAGAACTAGAAATGATTTTCCAATACATTATGAGAACAAGTATTGGTTTGAAGGTAATGGACCAATCATGCACGTGGTACGGGTAAGTGAGTTGAATCCGGGTAACTTTCAAGTAGCTGTGGTTCGTTAACGACAGAAAAAACGACGATGATCTAATTAGATCATCGTCGTTTTTTTAATAACTGCCCCAAGCATCTGATTTGGTAGTTGTTGTCGTAGGGATCGTATAAATTCGGTTGGTTGTGCCCGTTTTCTCCCATGTCTTTGTAGTGTTTTGATACATGTAATATTTATAGGTATACGTTGAGTTAGCTGGTAGTGATCTAGTAATTGTCCAATTACCACCTGTATTCCAAGACATCAATAGATCAGTTTCGACATTATTCACAAAGTAAGCCATATAGATGTTTTGACCAACTGATGTTACGTAGTTCACTTGGAATGTTATCGAAACATTCGGAATTGGCGTTGGTGTCGATGTCGGAACCGGAGTCGCAGTCGGTGTTGGCGACGGTGATGCGGTAGGTGCAGGTGTTCCTGCGATCACGGTGTTGTTTTGAACCGTATAATTCGTTAATAAAACAGCATAATTTGAACCGCCATTGGTGTCCCAAGTTCCAGAACCATTGTTAAAACAAACCGTTGCTCCGTTTGCAGCAGCGAGCGAGATTGTATACTGCATATATCCTGAAAACGTTGATGAGGCGGACATAAGCATTCCTGGTGATACCGTCCAACTGCCGCCGGTTGGTTGATAATGGATGTAAGTTGATGTCCAAGTGTTAGATGGTTTGTAATAAACCGTAACCGTGTTCGGATTCGCGTCGGTTGTTACGCTTACTGAATTGGATAATGCAGATAAATTACCATTGATATCTTCGGCTTTAATTGTAAACATGTAGGTTGAGCTTGGAAATAAATTAGAAATAGTAACGGTTGTTGTCGTACTTGTTGCAATTTCAATCCCGTCTTTATAAATGTGATATAAACTTACTGCATTGTTATCAGTTGATGCCGTCCAGCTTAACGTTGCTGACGTTGTTGATTTTGAGGCATTGCTTACGTTTGATGGTGTAGTTGGAGGTGATGAATCTCCAGAAAGTGTGTAGGGCTCTTGTTGGTCGAGTGCGCTTGTCCAATTTAATGAACTTAATTTTGTTGTAAATGTTTTCACGGTGCCAGAATTCAATTTATATTCAATCGATAAAATTTCTGCATTTGTTGAACCAGAATTAATTTCAGGAGTAAAACACGCAATGATGGATGTGATTGCATCGATTCCGGGTAGCGCTCCGTCGTACAATGTGTTCATCACATTGTCATTTCGGTCTGTAATGTAAATTTGATTGATTCGGTTATCTAAGGCAGAAGAAGCAAGCGTGAAATCAAACTTAACCTTTCTTCCGATCACTTGAAGTGCATCGTTAAAGTTGATTAACTGTGCATCGCTTTTTGACATTAACGGGATCGATGAACAAGCATTGGCACTAGGGAATGAAATTTGTTGCGTATTCACTTTGCGAAGTTCACTTACAATTTTATCATTTAAAAACCGGAGTTGATCTTGGGCGACAAGTAAGCTGCTTGAATTACTAAATGATTTTGTAAATTGAAAAATTGCCATTGAACTTAGCATGAGGACAACAGATATTAAACTAAGTCCTGCGAGTAATTCTACCAGTGAAAGTCCGCGTTGCTTATTGGTACGATCAATTTTGGGATACAACATACTTCAACTCCTCGTTCTAACGTGAACTTATGAAGGTAGCGGGATATATGCTTCAACTTTATACGGTGATTGACGACTTCCGATTTGAGGACTAACCGTGATGATGAATTTACGTGTATATTTACATAAATACAAATCAACACCACCTGACGTGGTAACCTTATTATTTGGCATGACCGCTTCAATTTTAACTTGATAGCTTAGTGCTCCGTTTTTCATTTGAATGCCGAGGTACTCTGGGTAACCTACGGAAATTGGTGTTGTCCCGCAGGAATTAGAAGATTCTCTTTGTACATTTGCTAACTCTTTCAAATTCAAAACATTATCGGTTTGGTTTGTGTTGATAATGGTGGGAGAGATGGTAGCAAATTTATTGCTGATCGAAGAAAATGCGATGCAGCTGTAAATACCTGACGTCCCACAAAGTGAACTCTTCAATGAATCATTTGTGTCGGTATAATTGATGCTCAACTCATCCCCAGAATGATAATTTATTAATTTTGTTTTCATATCTTCCATCACCGAACGGGCGATTTGGACCATTTGATCACGACTAGCTGTGTCTCTTGTTGTATTATAAGAGACATAGATTGCGCTTAAAACACTAACCAAAATAATACTGAGTCCAAAGATGCCTACGATCGCATCAATGAGCGAAAATCCTTGTTCAGTAGATCTTGATTTTGGAAGCGTATTCATAATTGGAGTCCTCCGAAATAATATATGTAATTATTACATTTCTTTTTGTTTATTTTATCATAAAAAATTGTTAAAATTACATTAGTCTTATATTTAAATTCCTCTGTCAATGCTATCGCGTGAAAACTCCGAACGTAACATCAAGCAAAAATCATGATTGCCTCTTTTTCCTTCTTTCAATGGTATTCGAGATCACATAGGTACTGCAATTCGTAAACGTATATTCAAAATTGAGAGGAGAACTATGATGTCAAATCAAACAACCATGCATCGTCAATCCGGAATGGTTTCAATATATATCGTCATTTTGATGGCGTTAGTCACCATGTTAAGTCTCGCATTTATTCAGATTGTAAACAATAGTTATCTGGCCGTTGAGAAATCAATGAAGAATGAAGATGCGAATTATATTGCTGAGTCTGGGTTGCTTACTTTGCATAAATTAATCAAAGTAATGAAGGATAAGAGCATTCCGATTACGGATGCTGAAATTATGAGTGTAGCATGTCAACTGAATGGCTTAACCTATAATTCAACTGCTAAAGCTTGCTCGACAGGATTAGCAAGCCCCAAATTATCGTTTTCTCAAGGTAGTGGGGATTTTAGTGTTAACTATAACGCACAAACATCCGTTATCAAATTTATTTCAAAAGGCACAAACGGCAATCAGGAACGAAACTTGAGCATTCAGTTTTCCAAGAAAGTGACGGCGGCAACATCCGGGTCATGCTCACCAACAAATAAAGATACGTGTATTATTGTTACGACAGCGAGCAGTGCTCCGGTCACTAAATTTGACCGAACAACGAGTACTGGTACTTTCCAACAAGTTGTGGATGGAGATGTATTCGCAAATTATAGTCAATTGACAATGGATGCGGATATCGATGCCGTATTCACTTCTGAAGGGTTCGCTACACCTCCTCCAACACCAACAACTACTTATACTACGCCTGTTTGTTCGAATAATAATACAACCATCAATTCGAATGATTTAACGACCCAGGCAACCTATAATGGCACAATTTGTTCTAAGTATGTTGATGTAAACACTGGGCGGTTAGATATTAACGGGAATCTGTATGCAAGTAATCAATTGTCACTTCGTGGAAATTCATTCGGAAATGGTACAACCTACATGATTAAAGTGAATGGCGAAATGGTTGTGAATAATTTCTGGATTTATGACTTGAATCAATATTACAATTGTGCGAACTATGTTTGTAACGGTGAACATGGTTTGGAAATTGCAAATAATTTTGTTCTTACAAGCGGAGGAAGTACATTTCTTGCTTCTAATAAATTTACGTCATTTAAGGTCGGTGGCGACATGATTGTCAAAGGTGATTTGGTTATCGATCACTCGTTTGATAATGCGCTAGAAATTGGCGGAGATTTGATCGTTACTGGTAATTTGACAATCAACAAAAGTTTTGGTGGTGGTGGAACTAGTAAAGGTCTATGGGTTGGCGGATCGATCAAAGTTGGTGGAAATATAACCATTAACGATAAAATTGGGTATATGCGCGTCGGATATCGAGGAAGTTCAGGCGATGGTTATATTAAATGCGGCGGGACATTCACTTCCAATCATTTATACAGTAATCCTCCGAGTGCTTGGAAAGATGTTGTAACGAATTTACCGATCACAGATATGTCTTATATTACGAGAGATTTAATTGCGAATAATATTCTTGTGAATGGTGATATTTTCTTGAATGTACGCGGCGGCATCTATTCGAATTCAAATATTTCGATTAACAGTATTAATACTGTGGGTAAGTTGATTGTTGGGAAATCGATGCTTGCGAAGGGAAATATTAGTCTCGGTAAACAAATTTCTGGTTTGGAAGTGGCGAATTACTTGATGGCAAAAGGTACTGTTACCGTGGCTCCGATGACGTACACAACTCAGTCTAGTAGTTATGGGCGAGTAAACAAAATATTGGCCGGTGGAAGAGGGGTGTCGTTTTCCTCTTCTACACAGTCATACGCATTGGATACCTCGACGAATAAATATAATGGGTTATCATTTGAACGAATCTGGAGTGGCGGAACATCTGCACTCACATCGGCATATCCGAATCGGGGCGTGTTATTGTTTGGAGATAGCACGACGAATTCTTCCGTAACGACGACGACGTCAACGTCCTCAAGTACAAATGAATGGAGTACGATAGATTTCTCTGCAAATTAATGAAAAATTAGATATCAAAAAAGGGACGAGCCGTTGCGCGATAGAATCGCTCATCGAATCGTCCCTTTTTTGTTATATTACAAATGAAAATTCAAACATCGTTCCTTCGCCAACGATGCTAGAAACGCTAATCGTACCGCCCATACGTTCTACTTCCGATTTGACCGCTGCAAGTCCAATTCCTCGTCCAGAAATAGCATCCGCTTGATCATTTGTACTGAACCCGTCCATAAAAATTAACTCATAAAGTTCTGTTACCGATCGCTCGTCTGCTGCTGATTTACTAATCAAATTTGCCGCGACTGCTTTTTCACGAACACGTTCAACTGAAATTCCGCGCCCATCATCACCGATACAGATGATTAGTCGATTGGTTGATTCGCTTTGATGGATTTGTTTAATTTCAACCGAAATGCGTCCAGTTTCGGATTTATCTGCTTCAATCCGTTCCTCCATCGTTTCAAGACCGTGGTCAACCATGTTTCGGAATACATGGATGAGCGATTTCACAAAACGATGCCAAATCATTGGGTCGACAAGTTGATCGCCACCTTTGATTTCGATTGCCTCAAGTGGTTTTTGCATGCGTAATGCGAGTTGTTGTGTGAATATAACATAACTTGATAACAATTGTTTCAGTGGTTGATAATGCATTTCTCGCCATGCAGATTCAAAAGCAGGAGTAACAGCTTGATCAAGTAATTTACGAATCTGTTGTTCAAATTTGAACACTTGTTGTTTTTCAAAAGAAATCGTTTCTCTAGATCGTTTTAAACGGGATCCAATCATTCGATCTAACATACTCATTTCTTCTTGAATCCAACCTAACCAATTGGTTGAGCGGATGAATGCAAGTAGTTCAGATTCGTTTTCATGGAGTTGTTCCCACATGGTTTCGAATTCATGAGCGTAAGTGGCTGCAATCATCATGCCATATTGTCCAAAACTCCCTTTGAACGTGTGAATATGACGGTAACATTCTTCTAACCACGTATGATTTTCCGTTACGTCCAACCAATACGGAATTGTTGTTGAGGAAAACGTTCTGAAATCATGCATTAACGCACGAAACTCTTGCTCATTTGTTAACAATTGGACGATCATGTTTAACGTATTTCTTTCCTGCAAAATTTTGGACTGTAATGTCACTGATTCTGTTAGGTCGGTTAAAATAATCAACATTGTTTCGTTATCGATCATTTTGCAACTCATCTGAATCGTTCGATCATTAATCACAAGCTCTTGGGACAACAACTCACACATTAATTGTCGTTGCATTGGGATGCTTGTTTCAAATACGTCAGACATCATTTGTTCTAATTGCTCTCTTGCACTGTCCTGCTCGTTTCTGGGAAATAACAACATGGATACTGGCACACCGCTTAATGTTTCTCCCGGTGAAGTCAACCAACGTTGGCACGCCGCACTATAGGTAGGATGAACGGCTAATGAATTCCCGATGCTCAAAAACCCTTGGTCGGTTTGATCTAATAATGTTTGAAGTTGGGCAGATGTGACTCGAATATGTTCCATCAAATCAGAAAGCACATGAATGGCCCCGCCCAATTGACCAATTTCGTCGCGTTGGTCTAACTCAATATCGGCTACTTGCAGCCCAGTTAAATTTGCTCTGGAATTGGCAAAAGTTTGTGCGCCGATCGATAATTGTTTGATGCGCCGTGAAATGGATCGACCGGCAAAAGTTGAAATAAGAAACGAAACGGCCAAACTTAATAATAGCATTAATAAAAAAGTGTTTCGTGTCGACGCGTTGATCGATGCGAGCAGCGGATCGATAGGTATCCGTTCGGTTAACGTCCAAGGTGCATTATTCATTGATTTTGAAACAGTAACGATTTTTGAATATTCGGTTTGAGATTCTGGCACTCGAATTTGCCAAATTGGATTTGCTTGAACATCATTTAGGTCTAACTCGCTCTGATCATTATAAACAAGACCTTCTAAAATCGAAGAGAACGCAGATGCATCAATCTCAATCAGCATAATGTACTCACGATTACGATCTTTCATATTTCTGAGCAATGCGCCCATGGAAAACGATGCGGTTTTGTGAGGGGAAGGATGAATGAAAAAACCGTCCGAATTTGTGGGGATCCAAACCGGTGCACCGTCTGCCTTGATGATTCGGTTACACCACTTGTATTGCCAATCTGACATACCTAAAAAATTTGTTGGAGTACTCGAGATCATGGCATACGGTATTTTCATATTGTTGTGATTCGAAACTAAGGATTTTTCAATTAGACGAACGCCTAAAATATTTTTATTTGAGTTTTTATAAATCGTTAAAATATTTGTGATCGGTTCACCATATTTAACTTTTTCACCAAAATTCGTGGTTTTCAGCAACTCTCCATTTGTGCGAATCGTTTCATTCAATAAAATTTGTCGGTGTATGGATTGATATACATCGAGAAACAAGTCAAGTTTACCTGCGGCTTGATAGACGGATAATTCTGATGCCTTTGTGACTTCGTCTTCTAATGTTTGATTCGCGTGTGTGTAGGAAATGAAAGAAACCATCGTGGCGACGGCGATTAAGCTAATAAATGCATAATAAAACATTTTTGCACCAACTGTATAAAACCGATCCGTCCATTTCACGAGCGTTCCTCCTTTTGGAGAATGGTCTTTTGCTTCTTTTACGTATTCGATATTTTCTTTGTTTTTCCTGTAAATTGAAAAAATAGACGGAAGTAGCAACGCTAGTTTGCTATTTCCGTCTATAATGTTTATTGATTTGTGAGATTGTAGTTTTTCCTGTTTTTCTTACTTACAGCATTAATGCTTTTTGGGTTTTTCCCTTCCCAAATGTTTGGGTTCAATACCTTTGCAGGATTGTCGTAAACGAGAAATGCCGTTGGGACATAGCGTTCGCCATATTTGCTGCACGGGTTATTAATGATTTGATTTTTATAGACGAGCACCGTAGATGCACCGCCATCTAAGTTCGCGGCAATCACTGCACCATGTTTCAAAAATAATTCTTGAACATCATATAGCGTCGCGCCGATGCTGCGTTGTTGCCGGCCATCAATAATAGCAAACAGGATTGATCCGTCTTCTCGTTGAGCCATTGCTGTTCGAGGTGCAATTCCCCATCCGCTTGCTGCGTCGGGAATTTGTCCGACACCATTCACGATAAACCTTGGAGCGAACGTAACAGCCTCTTGAACACCCAGTTGATCGAGCTCATTTGCCGTATATTTACCGGCGACCATTTTACCGTCACGATCAATTCCAACAATATGTTGTGGGACAGTTCTACTGGTACTATTATAATAGAGACGACCACCCGACATGACAAGTCCAATTGGTTTGAATCCGTTACCTCGCCAATTTGTGTCTACAAATCCGCCGGCATTGACACCTGCAATTGCACCGGTACGGGACACCATATGAGATACTTGTTCTCCAGTACCATCGGTGCTAGTAACGATGACGCGTATTTTTTTTGGGTCTGAAATGGTTAGTAAATATCCGCTCCATCCGCTACCTGAAATTACTTCATAGGTGACCGATGGTTTCTGTTCCTCAACGATATGTACGTGATGCAAATCTGGAATTACAGCATACTCATCTGCGCGGTCTACCCAAAATTTAACGCGATTCGCAAGTGCTTCCGTTCCAATCAAATATTTTGCCCATTCTCTGTGTTGCGTAATAATAACGGAATCAGCAATAACGAGTCGGACTTGTGAACCAGTATCCGTAAAGTAAAACCAAGTAAACCATCCAAGGACCGCTACTAAAGTACTCCAGCGGAGACGCCGCCAAAACGGATTAACTATTTTTTTCTTGTGCTTGCCGAATTTTTCAAGACGACTGAGCGTGCCAACTGATTGATGTTTATTTAATTCACTCAATGCCGTCTTCCTTTCGATGCATAAATTCGTAACGCTGATTTGTTCTATCATATCTTATCGGAAATCGACAATACATAGCTAAGGGTGAATATTCAATGACAACAAGATATAATCGTTTTTTTGATCGTTTTTTACGATGTAGTTTGTCGATCGGTTTGATCGTTGTGCTCAATAGCTGTAGTTATTTTTCAACGTCAAAACAAACTACTCATCATTCAATTGCTTCAAACAAATCGCAACAAGAGGTCGCGCCAAAAGATGAAGTTGTTGAATTGTTAATTGAAGAAACAGCTACCATCCCGCCAACGGAAACAACCATTGCTTCAACACCGATCGCGTCGATTGAAAATTCATTGCAATCTGAAGTAAGTTCGTCCGCTTTACCAATCGTAACCAGCACACCAAATCCAAAACTTTTTGGAAAGCAACCAGAACGAGATCAAGCACAGTCATGGTACTATATGAAACGAGGGAAAGGCAACGTCCCACGGTTTCCGATCACGGCATGGTTTAAAACCGAACAACATGTGAAATGGGTTGGTCAAGGCAAAAAGGTATATTTGACCTTTGATAACGGTGCGGATATGGGAGATATTGATCGGTTAATTGCCGCTCTGGATAACTACCAAGTAAAAGCAACTTTTTTTATTACGGGAACAAATATGAAAAAGCATCCGGATGAAATTAAGCGATTGATAGCCGATGGTCAAATGGTTTGTAACCATTCATACACGCATCACGATTTTACTGCGATGACGGATGAACAAATTTTGAAAGAACTCCACGACACGGAAGCAGTATATGAAGAGATTACCGGCGAACAAGGTCCGAAGTATTTTCGCTATCCATACGGGAAGTTCACGTCACACACGCTTGACTTGATTGCAACAGAAGGATATACAACTGTTTTTTGGTCGACTGCAATGAAAGATTGGTTACCTCGCAAAAATGGCGCGATTGACGCGTACAATGATGTGATGAATAATCTTCATGATGGAAATGTGATTTTGATGCATCAAGGTTCCAAAGATAATGTGGATGCATTGGAAAATATCTTGAAAACTGTGATTGATGCTGGCTACGAATTCGAGTTGATGGACAAGTTATAATCGCGATGCACGAAATAATTTGACGATACATATCATATGACAAAAAGGATGCGAAATTTGCTGTGCAACAACCTATTGCAATATTGGATTCCGGCGTTGGCGGCTTGACCGTAGCGAAAGAAGTGATGCGTCAACTGCCTCAGGAAAAATTGATTTATTTTGGTGATACTGCCCGCACGCCATACGGATCGCGTCCTGCCCAAGAAGTCGGATTGTTTACGCGTCAGATTATTGATTTTTTAATGCAATATAAGCCCAAAATGATTGTCATTGCTTGTAATACAGCTACTGCGGTGGCTTTAGAAGAATCGAAACAACGCTTGAATATTCCAGTCATAGGTGTCGTGCACCCAGGCGCTCGTGCAGCCATCAAAAGCACACGGAAAAATGTGGTTGGTGTTATTGGTACGGAAGGTACGATTAAAAGCGGTGCCTACGAACGGGCGTTGAAACAAATTTCGCCATCAATCAATGTAATTAGTTTGGCGTGTCCGACGTTAGTGCCACTTGTTGAAAGTGGCCTATTCAAAGACAGTCAAGTCACTGCCACGGTTGCGGAAGCGTTGAAGCCACTGCTATCGATTGAATTAGATTGTTTAATCTTAGGGTGTACTCATTATCCGTTTTTAATGAAGCCAATGAAGGCGGTTGTTGGTCCGAATGTCCGATTAATTAGCTCAGCGGATGAGACAGCTCGGGAAATCAGTACGATTTTGTATCATCGCAGTCAATTGGCGCACACGGCGGATGCACCGGTGCATCAATTTTTCTCAAGTGGTGATGCACAGAAATTTCACGATATTGCCGTTGATTGGCTTGGAGAAGAAATGAAACAGCAAACCATCGTTTGGCAAACTGCTGCTGTCGGCGAGTGAGTTGATTAGTTTTCTCTTAATGTAAAAGGAGGCGAGCTGCAATTTCCGATATCATTAAACTTGTTGATCGGTTGGGCGGGAAATTGGAGCAGTCACAAAAACATATTATTGGATATTCATTTAAGGGACGTCCGATTTGGGCATTCACTTGTGGGAACGGTCCGAAGTCTTTGCATATTAATGCGTCAGTGCATGCGAACGAATGGATTACTACGATTGTTTTATTGCGATGGTTCATGAAAATGAACAGACGATATCGCAAAACGTATCTCAATGAAGATGCAATCAAAATTTGGGTCGTGCCACTTGTAAATCCGGACGGAGTCGATCTTGTCATGAATGGACGACGAAGCGACTGGAAAGCGAATGCTCGAGGTGTTGATTTGAATGATCAATTTCCGGCGGGTTGGGAAGTTGAACGTAAGCGGCGAGGGAAATTGAAAGCGGGCGCGCGTGATTTTGGTGGAGATGCACCATTGTCAGAATCGGAATCGATGGCATTGCATGATCTTGTTAAGAGAACATCTCCTGATGCTGTCGTTGCCTTACATACACAAGGTAGAGAAATTTATTATAATTATCGTGATTTTGAACCGCGTGATGCGGCCTGGTTGGCAAAGCAAATGGGGTTGGCTGTAACCAAAAATGCATACCGAGCAGTGAAACTATCGAATAGTGATGCTGGATTTAAAGATTGGTTTATTCAGGAATTTAGAAAATATGGTTTTACAATTGAAATGGGCAGCGGAGTTAATCCACTGCCCATTAAGTACCATTCAACACTTTTAATTGAATTTGAAGCGATGATGAATGTATTATGCAATTTCATTGCGGGGCATACACCAACGAACAAAGAATACCCGCCAAAGTACAAATAAAACACCATTAAATATAAATGCAACGATCGCGAATGATGCAATTGGAAGTTTATCAAAAAAGTAATATCTAAGTATTAGTGCGAGACCCAAAGCAACGAACCATCCGGCGATGACCCGGATGAGTCGTTCGCGCGAGCTCATTTCATGACAAAACGAAAATGCACGCGATGCGAAACCGATGATCGTCCAACTAATAATGAATGGTAAATAGGCCAGCACAGGGTACCATGTGTTATTATGAATGTCATGTTGTTGTAGTCCTATTAATATAAATAAAAACAAGATGACTGAATCTAGGATCCAAGAAAATAGCGAGAATCTTTTGAATATACTTAAAATTGTCAAGATAAAACCTCCAAAAAATGGAATATAAGACTCGAAAAGTTTTGAAATATAGTGTATAATCAAATTGTAGTGTAAGCGTATGCACACCTCAAGGTGTAATTGGGAAGGATTTATGAATAAATGGTTACAAATGACATCAGAGTGTGTGATCACTGTCAGTTTTATAAATTAAAGTCGATCGTACCAAAGTTGAAGAAAATGGCAGGCGATTGTGAAATTCAAGTTGGCTGCAAATCGTATTGCGGTCCTTGCGCCAAGAAAGCGTTTGTTTACATTAACGGACGTTATGTGACAGGAAAAGATGAAGAAGAAGTGATTGCTAAAGTGATCCCATTAGTAAAAAAGTAAGCGGTTTAAAAATGTGAAGCCAAGTTATGATTGCTCAGGTTCTGTTCCCCTCCACGGAATAAGAAATCGAACGTTTATTTCCAAATCCATTTGGTATGTGTAGTTTACACACGAGGGAGGGGATCGATATGTCTAACGGAAGAGTTATTACAGTTTTAGAGGCCCCATTTATGCAAATGGTATTGGGTGCAATACTCGGAGATCTTGGTTTTGAGCTCGTCGGTAAAGCCACCAATGGAACGACTGGAATTAACTTGTTTGAAGAAACATCGCCGGATCTTGTTTTTATGGATTTGATTTTACCAGACATGGAAGCAGCGGATGCCATTCATGCGATTACTGAAAAACATCCGAAGGCATATATTGTCGTATGTACGTCTCTCGGCAAACAAAAAGAAATTTTGGATTCACTCAAATGTGGAGCAAAAGACTTTACACTAAAACCGTTTACGCCACAAAGTATAAAAGAAATTACATCGAAAGCACTTACTTCTCACAGGTGAAAAAGTAAGCGCTTTTATTTTTTAAAAAAGAACATCCTTTCGGTTGCGAATGATGATATTTTTATGTATGATTATCAATACGTGAAAGCGCTTAATATTTGCTTCGTTGTAGAGCATCGGGAGGTTTTTGTTGTGAATCGCAAAGTGATACGTTCGTTGTGTGGGGCACTTGCATTACTCGTTACAGGACTTAGTTTTCCAATTCATACACTTACATATGAAAACGCTTTCTCAGTCGCGCCTGCGATTGCACTAGCGGCATCTCCAACGGCGAATTCTAGTGATGTTGCTGAAATGGCCGCTACGATTGGTGATCTTCCATCAAAAGATAATCCTACAATGATGCAATATTTTGAGTGGTATTTGCCGAACGACGGTGAACTTTGGAATAAACTTAACCGTGATGCGAAACATTTAGCGGATGTAGGGATTGATTCCGTTTGGATCCCACCATCATACAAAGGTGGCGGTTCTGAAGATGTCGGTTATGGTGTTTATGACGTTTACGATCTTGGTGAGTTCGATCAAAAAGGTTCTGTTCGAACCAAGTATGGATTCAAAGATCAGTTGAAGAGTGCGATCACTGAATTGCACAAGAATAATGTAAGCGTTTACGCAGACGTGGTGATTAACCATAAAGGGAATCAAGACGGTTCTGAAACCGTTCGTGCTGTTGAAGTAGACCCGCGTAATCGCAATCGCGAAACTTCAGGTGAATATGATATTCAAGCCTACACGAAATTTGAGTTTTGGGGACGCGGCGATAAATATTCATCATTTAAGTGGCATGCAAATCACTTTACGGGCAACGATCCGGGCGGTCGTATTTTTCGATTCGTTGGTCCAGGTAAAGGTTGGAATACAGAAGTCGATACCGAAAACGGAAGCTATGACTTTTTAATGTTTGCAGATATCGATTACAACAATCCAGAAGTCGTTACCGAAATGAAAAAATGGGGCGCTTGGTTTACAAACGAACTTGACTTGGATGGATTCCGATTAGATGCGGTAAAACATATTAAATTTGATTTTATGCGCGATTTCATTTCAAATACACGCAAACAAACTGGTAAAAACATATTTGCGGTTGGCGAATACTGGTCTGGAAACGTACAATTACTTGCTAATTACATCAAGAAAACGCAAGGCGTAGCATCATTATTTGACGTCCCACTGCATTATCGGTTTAACGATGTGTCCAAAGGCAACGGAAACTACGACATGCGTGAAATTTTGAAAGATACATTGAGTGGTACACAACCTGAGTACGCAGTGACTTTCGTTGATAATCACGATACACAACCTGGACAAGCGCTTCAATCATTTGTAGGTCAGAACTTTAAGCAACAAGCTTACGGATTCATATTGACCCGCCAAGAAGGTATTCCATTAGTGTTTTACGGCGACTATTACGGAAATAATGGTCACGGCATGCAATCATACCAAGAAAAGATCGACAAGTTATTAAAAGCACGTAAGCTTTATGCATATGGGAAACAAACGGATTATATTGATGCACCGGACGTGATCGGTTGGACGCGCCAGGGAGATTCAAGTCATCCCAATTCCGGGCTTGCAACCGTGATTACTGATGGACAAGCGGGAACGAAAACAATGAATGTTGGTAAAAACCACGCAGGTGAAACGTGGTACGATATGACGGGCAACCGTAGCGATACCGTCGTCATTAGTGGGGATGGATCCGCAGAATTTGGCGTGAATGATCATTCAATTTCTGTATATGTAATGAAAGGTGATGTGCCGCGCAAACCGGTGACGCCTGTCAACGATACGCCTGCACCCAAAGCAACCGTAGCACCAAAAACGCCGGTTCCGACTGAGGATGTAATCGGTACGACGGACAGTGGAACTACGACGGAAGATGCAGTAACCATTTACTATCAAACGAAATCAGGTTTTGCGAAACCATATATTTATTTTCATAAAGCTGGAACGGCATGGGGAACGGCGCAAACTCTTGCTTTGAACGAAGCAGACAATGAAGGATATGCATCGATTTCGATTCCATTGGGCGGTGCATCTGGTATTGAAGCTGCATTCAATGATAATAATGGTCATTGGGATAGCCGGAACATGAAAAATTACACTTTTTCAGTCGGTGAATCCACATTTAACCCTGGTAGTGGTAGTTCAGAGGGAACCATCAAATCAGGATCACCTAGCGGAAATAAGGCAACGGCAACGCCTAAAGTAGTGGTAACACCGAGACCTACACCTACCCCGGTTGCAATAATTGAAACACCAATGCCACAGCCAACCGAGGAAGTTGCAGTAGATCCATCGCCAAGCGATGAGGAAGTTGAAGTAAGTTTTACACTCGCTCAAGTTCAACAAGCAATCAAAGCAAAAAAAGCACTTCTATTAAATGAATTGAATGGCCGCATTGTGCTCCCGAATGATGCGTTGCAGTTGGTAAAACGTAGCGGTATTGAGTTGGGAATCGGAAATGTGTCGATGACGTTTACTTCGGAATTAATGACTTCGATCTTGAAAGCAGCTTCAAAAAATAAATTGCAATTAGAGTCGTTATCCTTACAAGTCACGCAAACGAACCCTGAGACAAAAGCAGATTTGTTCGAAAAGGCACGACGTATGTCTAATGACGCAGCCCAACCTAGCGGAGACCTTTACGATTTTGATTTGTATTTAACAACAAAATCGGGTGACTCGTATGCGATTTCACAATTCGAAAAACCATTATTGGTGCAAGTGAAACTTCCTGCAGGTGCAAATTCGAATGTCATCGGGTTTTATCATGTTGATGACGAAGGGAACTTGGAATTCGTCGGTGGCCGTGTCGTCGGTGGTGTCGTTTCTGCGACATTGAAACATTTTAGTACGTATGGATCATTTGAGTATTACAAAAATTATGATGATATTGATGACTCCAATGAAGCGTCGCAAGCAATACGTGAATTGGCAGCAAAACATATCGTTACTGGTGTAAATGATACACAATTTGCGCCAAATAAAGCGGTAACTCGTGCAGAATTCGCATCGATTCTCGTTCGTGCATTAGGACTAGAAGCTGCAGAACCGTCAACGTTCACCGATGTAAGCAAAAATGCTTGGTACTATGATGCAGTAGCGGCGGCAAGCGGTGCAGGTATCGTGACGGGCAAAGGAACGAATCTTTTCAAACCAAATGCGAAAATTACACGTCAGGAAATGGCGGCAATGGTTGTACGTGCATATGAAGGCATCGCAGGCATGACGGTAAGTACGGATGCGATGGTAGATTATGCGGATGTGAACAAAATTCAATCGTGGGCACGCGGATATGTTGGTGCGGCGCAACAATTAGAGTTGTTCAAAGGACATGGAAACCGGTTTGATGCGGCAATGTCCACAACACGTGCGGAAGCAAGTGTAGCGATTTATAATTTGTTAGCGCTTACTAACAATTAAGGGTTAAGTAAACCATTTAAAATGAGTAGAGACTGTCTTCCGAGAAAAATTTCGGGGACAGTCTCTATTTTCGTTTGGATGTTTCTTTGTGAAGTTGTCGTTCATGATACAACCACATGGCATAGTCGATCGGCCGAGTGTGTGTAAATTCAAATGCTTCCCGATCGCTAATTTGAGTGAATAATTTACGTCCTGGTTTTGGGTTTAATTCCAATACAAAA
>CANHGK010000009.1 GCA_947460235.1 Paenibacillaceae bacterium
ATCGCGGGTTGCTTGTTTTAAATAATTTTCAAACGATTGATTCGCGCACACTTAGCGCTCCTCCCGATCATCCAGTTGAAGTGGTTTTTTGACGAACTCTCCATCCTGTTCTATTATTTTTTCAATTTGTTGTTCTGCAGATTCTAATTTTTTGGAGCATAATTGCGAAAGCTTCATTCCTTCTTGGAACCATTCAATCGCTTGTTCAAGCGGTACATCCCCTCGTTCAAGTCTAGAAACGATCATTTCCAAGCGCTTAAAAGCATCTTCAAACCCGCCCCACTCCGTTTGTACTGATTGTTGCAACGCATCACTCATCTCGATTCCTCCACTCCGGTAACCGTACAATTCATGTTTCCGTCTTGAAGACGAACTTGAATGTTATGACCGATTTGTACTTGATTAATTGATTTTACTAGTTGTTGTTCAGCTTTTTCATATACTAAACTGTACCCGCGTTCCATAACTTTTAATGGACTAAGTGCATCTAATGTGCGAATAACGCCAAGTAACAATTGTTTGTTTTTTTTGATCGAAAGCGGAGTCGCTAATACGATTCTGGCTTTGCGAGATGACAATTCTTGCTTCAGCAAACGAATTCGCTGAACTGGATGATTCGTATGTAAAATTTGTTCCATTTTGGAGACTCGGTCACGAATGAGTCGAATCCGTTCGCGAATTAGTGTGTGCATCAAATCTTGCATTCGATCAACACGTTCCATCGCTAAATAAACCCGTTGTTTCGGTTCACGCAAGGCCGCACTACGTTGATGTGTAAGTAGACGCTGTTTTCTAATTGAGAGTATTTGTTTTACTGCTGATTCCATTCGATTTCTTGAAAGCATGACATCACGTTTAATTTTAAAAATATCAGGAGAACATAATTCAGCAGCAGCAGTTGGCGTTGCAGCACGTTGATCGGCAACAAAATCGGCGATCGTTACATCTGTTTCATGACCAACCGCAGAAATGATCGGAATGTTCGACGCAGCGATTGCCCGTGCGACAACTTCTTCATTAAATGCCCACAGTTCCTCAATTGATCCGCCGCCACGACCAACAATCAGTACGTCGGCAACTTGTAATTCATTCATGATACGTATTGCCCTTGCGATAGAATCTGCAGCAGACACACCTTGTACTTGAACTGGATACAACAATACAGACGCTAACGGATAGCGCCTAGCGAGAGTCGTTCGTATATCCCGCAATACCGCGCCAGTCTCAGAAGTAATTACACCAACGGTTTTTGGAAAGGTTGGGATCGCTTTTTTTTGGCGGGGATCAAACAAACCCTCCAGTTCCAACTTTCGTTTTAATTGTTCATATGCTAAATATAAACTCCCTAGACCATCTGGTTGCATTTGTGTAACATACAGTTGCACATTGCCATCTCGTTCAAATAATGAAATATTGCCAAAGGCGATGACTTGCGTACCATCTTTGGGCATAAATTTCAATTTACTTGCATACCCTTGGAACATAACGCATTTCATTTTGCTCGTTGAATCTTTAAGCGTAAAATACATGTGTTTACTAGAATGAAGGGTGAAATTTGAAATTTCACCCTTCACGTATACGTTATTTAATGCCGGAGCATGTTCTATTTGATGTTTTATCAACTGCGTCAATTGCGTAACGGATAGGAAAGAAGTTGGAACGCTCATGATAATTGATGAATCGTGCGAGCAGCATCCAGTGTGTTTTTCATTAACATTGTAATCGTCATCGGACCAACCCCACCAGGAACAGGCGTAATCCCTCCAGCAACTTCTAGAACACTTTGATAATCGACATCACCAACAAGTCTTCCATCTTCAGTGCGGTTAATTCCTACATCGATAACAATTGCACCAGGTTTAATGTGTTCGGCATTAATCGCTTCCGCACGACCGATTGCTACAACCAAAATATCAGCTTGGCGTGTAATTGCACCAAGATCAGGTGTTTTCGAATGACAAATCGTTACTGTTGCGTGTTCACGAAGTAAGAGCATCGCTACAGGTTTTCCAACGATATTACTTCGCCCTACAACCACAGCATGTTTACCTGCAATAGTTATATTAGATCGTTTCAACATTTCCATTACACCGGCGGGTGTACATGGTAAATACGAGCGATTACCAATCACCATATTCCCAACTTGCATTGGATGAAATCCATCGACGTCTTTATCCGGTGAAATGGCATCAAGAACGAGTGACTCATTAATATGTTTCGGCAACGGCAATTGAATCAGAATCCCATGAATATTAGCATCATTATTTAGCGCTGTAACTTTTGCCAGTAATTCTTCTTGCGATGTCGATTCTGGTAATTCATGAATTTCGGAATGCATTCCAAGTTGCAGACATGTCTTCGCTTTATTGCGAACGTATACTTGTGAAGCAGGATTTTCTCCGACAATAACCACTGCTAATCCTGGCGTAATCCCTTGAGCAATTACTTGCGCGATTTCGTCACGCAACTCGGCTTTCACCGCTTCGCTAATTACTTTTCCGGAAATAACTTGAGCACTTGTCGTCATTCTTCAATCACTCCTGATTCTCTAAACAATCGTCCCAAAATACCATTTACAAACTTACCGGAATTATCGCTTCCATAACGTTTCGCAAGCTCAATTGCTTCATTCATCGCTACTTTTGGCGGAACCGTTTCCTGTTCATATTTTAATTCGTAACCAGCAATTCGCAAAATATGTTTATCCACACGTGACAATCGATCCATCGACCACTCGTCCATCAGTGGTTCCAATGATTGATCCAATTCATCCTGATGCATAATAACTCCCTGCATCAACGATTGGATGTATTCGATTTGCCATGGTTCTTCTGGCATTTCTAAATTTGTCTCGTTATCTTTGCGTGCTTCTTCAAGTACCGTTTGGATGACTTGATCTTGAGAAATTTCATTAATCTCCAAATGGTATAAACATTGCAACGCAATTTCCCGCGCCAAGCGACGACGCATAAACTCTCACTCCTCAATAATTACGACCGTTTCCCGGACGCCCACCGATCAATCCATTCCACTAGATAGATCCAAAGTGGAAGTAACCAACGTTCTCTCAACTTTGGATGACTGCAAAGATAAGCAATCACTGCAATGATGAAAAAAACAATCGTACGTTTCAGCCCGAATAATAAGTATATTGTACCTACTCCGAGCGCAATCCACAAACTGCGTTTGTGAATCGAATTTTCAAGCTGATTTTGCGTTTCATCGGACTCCCCAGAAGATTGCCACATTTGTGAACTCACCTCTTATCTTGCGTCTTTTTCAAACGCTCTACAGCGATCAGATCATCAATCCGAACATCAATAGCAGTAATGGATACCCCTGAAACAGACTCAACATCTTGTTTCACTTTTTTTTGCATTTCTTCCGTCATGATTGGAATATGATGCTCACCATCAACAAAACCCCGTAGTTCAATTGAAATTCCGTCTGTTTTAATCCGAACTTTTGTTTTCACATCAAAAATACCAGGCACTTGTTGGGCTGAACGTAGCGCTAAATGTTCGAGTGTTAACGTAGAAATTGTAATTTCACCATTAATTGTGATCTTCGCAACTGATTTTGCTTCAAAATTACGCGGGGGCCAACTAACAAAATACAATCTAACACTTGCAAGAAATAAAAATACTGTTATCGCAAGATAAACTTGATATACCCAGTCCACTTGTAAACTTTCATCAATAAACTGTTTTAAGTATGTCCAATTTAACCATTCAATACCAAACAAAAATAAGACTACGGAAACAACTCCAACGATCAAACTGCTGAGTGCTAATAACAATCGATCCCATCCACGCATGTCCAATCCCCCTTTAGAATGAAACGAACAGAAACCCGCGCATTATGCCGGGCTTCTGTCTGTTGGGTTATCTTTTCGCAATCGCTTATCGCACACGAACACTCGGTGCAACTTGAACTGCAGGTTCTTCTTCTTTTGTTTCAGCCGGTTTGAATAAAACATCCAGAACATGTACATTGACTTCTTTTACATGCAATCCAGTCATTTCAGAAATGGCTTCTTGAATGTTTTCTTGAATTTGCATACATACTTCTGGAATACGCATCCCAAAATGAATAATGACGGATACATCGATCGTTGCGGATTCTTCAGCAACAACAACTTTTACACCTTTACCCACGTTTTTACGTCCAAGCAATTCCGCAATTCCTCCAGCAATTCCGCCGCTCATTCCCGCTACCCCATCCACTTCAACCGTGGCTAGACCTGCAATGACCGCCAAAACTTCAGGTGCAATCTGGATACTGCCTAAATCCGAACGAATTTCTTCTCCCGTTTCAGCCATCATTCCAACCTCCTTTTCATTTCGCGATTCATTTGTATGCATAAAATGATTAAGTTATGACACCGGAACTTCCATTTTTTCGAAATCAGCGGCATGCTCTTCTAAAAACTTGATATCATGTTGGCCTGACAAAAAAACTTCATGATCAAGCAACCGTAAATGAAACGGAATCGTAGTTTGAATTCCTGAAATGAAAAACTCTTTCAATGCACGTTTCATACGAGCGACTGCAGCAGCTCGAGTCGGTCCCCAAACAATCAATTTCGCGATCATCGAATCATAATGTGGTGAAATCATATAATTCGTATATGCGCCACTATCAACGCGCACGCCATACCCACCTGGAGGCAAATACGTTAAGATTCGTCCCGGTGAAGGTAAAAATTGACGATTCGGATCTTCCGCATTAATTCGGCATTCTATTGACCAACCGTTAATTTTAATGTCTTCTTGACGGAAAGACAGCACATTGCCTTCTGCTACGCGAATCATTTCTTGGATCAAATCAACACCAGTAATCATCTCTGTCACAGGATGCTCAACTTGAATCCGAGTATTCATTTCCATGAAGTAAAAATTGCCATCTGGGCCAAGTAAAAACTCTAACGTACCAGCTCCAGAATAGTTAACCGCTAATGCGGCACGCACAGCAGCGTTGCCCATCGCTGAACGGGTTTCTTGTGTCAAAATTGGACATGGTGCTTCTTCAACCAATTTTTGACGTCTACGTTGAACGGAGCAATCACGTTCACCAAGGTGAACGACGTTTCCATGTTTGTCAGCAATAATTTGGATTTCAACGTGTTTCATTCCCGTCAAAAACTTCTCCAAATAAACGCCTGCATTTCCAAACGCCTTTTGCGCTTCACTTTGAGCCGTAGTAATTTGTTGTATTAATTCTTCTTCATCATTTGCGATTCGAATGCCTTTACCGCCGCCGCCTGCAGTTGCTTTAATAATGACCGGATAACCGATCTCGCGTGCAATGAGAACAGCTTCGTTCATATCTTCAATGATTCCTTCAGATCCCGGAATAACAGGAACCCCAGCGTCCTTCATTGTGATCTTCGCAACGGATTTATCGCCCATTTTACTTATTGCTTTTGAAGAAGGGCCAATAAAAGTAATACCGCATGTTTCGCACAAATCTGCAAAATCCGCGTTCTCAGACAAAAAGCCGTACCCTGGATGAATCGCTTCACAAT
This sequence comes from Paenibacillaceae bacterium, assembly GCA_947460235.1. Lineage (GTDB taxonomy): Bacteria > Bacillota > Bacilli > Paenibacillales > CANHGK01 > CANHGK01. The sequence continues at coordinate 5,528 of CANHGK010000009.1, forward strand.
GCGTTAAATTTGCAACACTAATAATATTTGCCTGATTTAAATAACTATCTCTAGATAATGTAGGCCCAATACAATATGCCTCATCTGCCAAACGAACATGCAATGATTCCTTGTCCGCCTCTGAATACACTGCAACTGTCTGAATCCCTAGTTCTCGACACGCACGAATAATTCGAACCGCAATTTCCCCGCGGTTCGCGATCAAAATCTTATGAAAAGACATGCGAGATGCCTGCCTCCCTTAACCTACTAGTTTTTACGCACAAGGAATAACGGTTGACCAAACTCAACCAATTGACCGTTCTCAACCAAAACTTCAATGACTTCTCCGTCAACTTCCGCTTCGATTTCATTCATTAATTTCATCGCTTCAACAATACAAACAACGGACTTCGCTGTAACTGAATCGCCTTTATTCACAAAATTAGGCGAAGTTGGAGCAGGAGCAAGGTAGAACGTTCCTACCATTGGAGACGTAATCTTATGTAGATTTGCATCAACCACTTCTGAAGTTTGGGCAATTGCAGGCGTTGCAGCAACAATTGCTTGCGGTGCAGCCGCTGCAGGAATTGAAATTGGTGCATGCGCTGCTTGCGGAAACATCGTGTGTGCAGGAGCGCTAACCATAACCGTTTCCGTACGGTTTGGTTTACGAATGGCAATTTTTGAACCATCGTGTTCGATTTCTAATTCGTGAATGTTGGATTGATCCAACAGCTTGATCAGTTCTTTGATCTCGCTCATTTTAAACATGAATGTCATCCCCCGAGATAAAAGTTCCATTACGTTTCAATATCTTTTGTATTATATCGTTAATGTTTTGAAGCGACAAGGGAAAAAACGTTTAACTTAATACTAACCTCATGAAAAACATAGTAATTGTATGGAACAGGAAAATATTTTGAAGGAATTTACATATTATAAATCGAATATTCTTAAAATATGACATAAACATAATTCGCATTTATGGTTAGGGGGATTTTCAAATGGAACAAAATAAATTTACATCGAATCAAATGTCATCTGGATTCAAGTGGTTTATGATTGCATTTATATCAATTGTCTTTTTGTCAACGATCATTTCATTTTATGGGAATAATCTTGCGAAAAATTCAATTACAACTCAAGTTTCAAATGCAACTGTTCAAACTTCACTCCAAGCAATAGGTAAGATGGATCAGATGTTAACCGTTTACGAATCCATTGGTCAGCAAATGTTGAGAAATAATGATTTAAGAAAAAAATTAAGTGCATTACCAAGTTGGAAAAACAACTCTGCAGCATACGATATTTTTAACAGAAATTACATGCAAAGCCTTTTGAACGGATATAAAGATTCCGTTCCTAATGTTGCATATGTTCGAATACTTAAAAATAATGGTTGGAAAAATGATAATCAGGACTACTTCACAAGCATCCCATCACCATCGATGAGAGTTCAACCTAGAGACGAAGAATTAGTTAAAACCATTATAAAAAATGATGGAAACCCATATTGGAGTAATACGACTAAAGCTGGATATTTCCGTAAAGACGTCGATACTGCAAAAAATTCTGGAGGTTACTCATTCCTCATGGGGATGCTGCTTAAAAACTTACAAAACCCAGAAAATAGCTATATTGTAACCGTTGAAGTAAAGATTTCCGCAATTGAAAAACTTATGGAGAACGTAGACCTTGGACCAGAAAGTGATTTCCAAGTTGTTGATAATAATCACAATATTATTTTCTCAAAAGACGAAAAAACAATTGGTCAAAAAGATACTTTTGGAATTTCGTTTGATCATGAAACAGGATCTGAGACCATCAATGTGAATGGTACATCCTGGCTCACGACATACGCAAAAAGTGGACATGCAAATTGGTACTTAGTTACTCGTGTCCCAGTTAGTTCATTGCATCGCGACGTAGAAAAAATCACGAACTACACGATCGTCACTATGATTCTTTTATTACTTGTTGTTGGTGGAACTATCTATTTATTTAACCGATTCCGAAATTTATTTGCTAAATTAAGTGCGTATTCTGATGAAATTAGTTTTAAATCCATTCAATTAGAAGAATCAAATCAAATATTACTAGACAAGAATGCTCATATCGAAAGACAATCCAACGAACTGATTGAGAAAAACGACATTTTAAGTACCCAATCAACAAAACTGGAACAACAAAATGCAGAACTTGAAGAATTGAACCGCGTAAAAGATCAAATTCTTGCGAACACGTCCCATGAATTACGCACACCGATTAACGGAATTATTGGGATCGCAGAATCTTTAATTGATGGTGTTGCTGGACAACTCAATGAGATTGCACGCAAAAACATTTTAATTATTGTGAATAGCGGAAGACGATTAACAAACTTAGTAAATGATATTCTCGATTTTTCAAAAATGAAAAACGAAAAATTAATTATTACGCAACGTGCAATTCGAGTGGAACCCATTGCAGAAATGGTACTTCTACTCTCTAAGCCGTTAGTCGGAAATAAAACCATTGAATTAAAACAAGAGTTACCCAAAAACTTACCTATGGTTTTTGCGGATGATCACCGGTTGCAACAAATTTTCCATAATCTTATTTCTAATGCGATTAAATTTACTGAATCAGGCGCTGTTACCATTGGGGCGACTTCTAAGGGTGATTTTATTGATATTTGGGTGCGCGATTCAGGCATTGGAATTCCTGCGGATAAATATGATGTCATTTTCAAATCATTTGAACAAGTAGATGGCTCAACACAACGTAATTATGGCGGAACTGGACTTGGTTTAGCAGTAACGAAACAATTGATCGAATTACATGGTGGTACAATCAAGGTGTCTTCGGAACTAGGAAAAGGTACAACATTTACGTTCGAGATACCGGTCGCAAGTGAAGAACAAATCACTTCACAACCTGTGTCAGATTCTGCTGTCATGTTTTCGGACAAGTCTCTTCTCTCCGCTGAATCATTTGAACCTGTTAAATTTGAACAAATTGGTGAAGTAAACATTTTAGTGGTTGACGATGAACCAATCAATTTACAAGTGTTAGCGAATCATCTGATAGCAAATGATTTTGGAATCACAACAGCAGCGAATGGTATCGAGGCGCTAGCGATCTTAAAATCAAGTAAAACTCAATTTGATTTGGTTTTGCTTGACGTTATGATGCCCAAATTATCGGGCTATGAAGTATGCAAAACGATACGTCAAACGTACACACTCAATGAACTTCCAGTAATATTACTTACAGCAAAAAATCAACCAGAAGATATTATTACCGGTTTTAAATCTGGTGCAAATGATTATTTGACAAAACCTTTTGCAAAAGAAGAACTAATTATTCGTATGCAAACACACTTGCGGTTAAGTAAATCACAAAAACAAATTCGCATCATGCGCGATCGCTTTGAAAAATCCGAAAGGGTGTGAGTTTATGCTTGGATTACAAGCGCTATACTCAAAGTCTGAGGAAACTTCAATGCGAAAAAAAATATGGTTTAGTTCAATGGTGATCTTTTTCATCGTACAACTTGTTCAATTATTTGTTCCAAGTCCATTCCTTCATTTGATTACCCTTTTATGTGTTTTTGGATTATTGGACTGGATTTGGTGTCGATCAAAACAAATATCAACGACAATCGATCATTGGATAAAGAAAGACTTCCCACAATGGGAAGGTCCATCGGTACACATCAGTGAATTACATGCATTATTTGAGTCATTTACAAAAAAAGATTCGCGGCAATGGAATGTATCTATCGATGAAAATTGTGAACACCTTTCTTTTCATGGGTTACCTCTATTGAGACTATTGATCGAACAACAACGATTAATATCAAAAGATCATAATCTTTACCTTGAAGTTCACAAGATGATCCCTGATTCGATTCATTTTGAACTTTCTAGTCGTCCTGAACATGATTTAGAATCGACTTTGAGAATGTGTTATCAAACGCCGGCAATCAAAACACCTCACCCGCAACAAATAAAACAACAAAAAAGAACCAAAGAATTAGAAATTATACATGGTACCGTATGGGTCATTGGACAAGATCCTGATATAATTTTTTCTGTCCAACATTCGTTAATGAAAGAAAATATCTTATGTATTTCTCTAAATGATGAATCGGATATTTCGACGTTATCGCAACCAGATATTGTCTTAATCGATGTTGACGATCAAGCACAAATTCAACAAGTATTAAGTTTATTAACTATGCTTGGCTTGGATGAATTCGTACTTAAATTGCTGATGGTACACCCTTCTTCCCTGATTGCAGCAGAGCGAATGATCTCAGTTGGTCTAGATGGCATAATAATTAAGCCGATAACAGAAAAAGATCTCGTTTCAATGATCAAAATGCACTTGGAAATGGCATACGAACAACGCCAAAAAGATGAAAAATTTAAGCATGAATTTAATCAAATCCGAAATTTATTAGATCATGCAGAAAATGGATATCTAAGTTTTGGTTCAAATTTAATCGTACATGATTCACATAGTGCAGCCTGTAACCGAATTTTTAAAAAACCAATTGCAAAAGAACATTTTATAAATCTGATTGCGCAAGAAGAGTCTCATGAGGCGCGGTTACTGCACGAAATTTTAACAGAAATCATGGAATCGAAAGATTCAGTAAAACGTGCCATTATGATCGATTTACTTCCAAAAAGGGTAAACAACGAAACATATCTATTTGAAATGGACTTCCACGAAATCTTGAATGAACAAAAAGAAATTATGCATATGATGGTCATCGTTAAAGATCTTCACAAAGAAACTGCACTCCAAACTGCGCTTTTGAATGAACGAAAACGACTTCAATTTATCGTGAACTCGATGACAAATCATAATCAGTTCATTGATCTTATTGAAAAATATAAACGATTTTGCCTAGAAGAATTAAACGATATCTTTTATATTGGTGTATCACCAAAAACAGCATATAAACAATTTTTTCAATCCATTCATACGTTTAAAGGTGCCTTTTCACAAATGCAGTTTGTGAAATTACCAATTCAATTGCATGAATTAGAAACTGAGATTGAAAAAATGATGGAACAACCATTGCTCAATCTGGAATTTTTTACACAAAAATTAAAAAAATGCAATATTTTAGGGTGGTTAGATGATGAATTACAAGTCATTTCAGAAACACTTGGAGAATCATTTTTGACGAAACCTAAAAGCATTCAAATCGATCCCGAGAAAATTAAACATGTTGAACGATTATTGCATACGATTTTGCCTGCAAGACAATCCGTTCCACTGCATCAAGAATTAAAAAAAATGTATTACCGACCATTCAAACAATTGCTTGAACCTTACTCCGAATTATTGACTGATATTGCTCATCGCCTCGACAAATCAGTTTTACCACTTCGTTTTGAAGGTAACGATATGTTAGTTGATCAAGAACATTTTTATGATTTCTCAAGAATTCTATTGCATGTTTTCAAAAATTCAGTAGATCACGGGATTGAATCTTTCGAAGATCGAGTATCCAATTATAAAGAACCGCGTGGTGAAATTCGTTGTACCTTTCATTGTGACCATCAATTTCTTCGGTTTCGGATTGAAGATGATGGCAAAGGGATTTCACCAATTCGAATGAAACGAAAAGCCGTAGAAATCGGTTTACTTAGCATTGAAGAATCTACAGTAATAAATGATGAAAAGATCATTCAATTTATTTTTCATCCTATGTTTACTACGAAAACGACAGTTAGTGAAATTTCTGGACGTGGTATTGGTCTAAGTGCAGTAAAAGATATGGTTGAAAAATTTAGAGGCAACATAAAAGTTGAATCTATTTTCGGTAAAAGCACAACATTTTGCATCGAAATTCCATATCCAGAGGGAATTGTTATTGAATCACAATTGTTTTCGACATCATAAAAGACCCTTCATTCTGCGAATTGAATCGCATGAACAAGGGTCTTTTTAATTGTAAATCTATGGTATCGCCTGAACCATCACTTGATCTGGCCCAACATGTAATTCATTGGTGACCATTTTCATAATCGATGTTGCTTGATGATTCGTTAATCCCTTTGATTGAACCATCACTCGATATTGATCTTGTTCTTCAAGTAAAACCGCATCGTGATACGTTTGACTTAATTTTTCTTCGATATCCGTCATTTTCTCATCCAGATCCTCAAGTTTTGATACGGCTTGATATGCATCATTCATCGTTTCTGAATCAGTATGTGTGTCATTAATTACATTTAAATAGGAATCTGTTTTTTTAGAAATTTCAAGTTGTTTTTGTTCATGCATCGTTTGGAACATTTGTGCTGATTTTGATGAAGGACTCGGTTCAGGCGATGCCATCGGACCATTTGTTTTCAATGCATTAACTTCGATTCCACTGTCTCCGGAAACGAGACTTTTACTTACCCACCGGTCAACACCATCCCATGGATTTATCGGATCCGTCATCACATAGAATACAGAAAACCCAACCATTAAACTGAACATTGTCACTAACCAAACCGCTTGCCGTTTATTGTGCATCTCCGCTCATCCTCCAAGTTCATTTGTGTTTCCAACTTATGAGGTCTAATCACGGGTTATGAGTACTTCTTGTAAATAAAAAAGAACAACTCGTATTAACATACGAATTGCTCCTCATTTTATCGACGATCTGATGGTCCACCAACAAATGCTTCTGTTGCAGTATCTAAACCGTACGCTGTATGCAGTTCTGCAATGATTTCTTTGAAACGATCCAATTCAACCACACAAGATACTTTTATTTCTGATGTACTGACCATTTTTATGCTGATGCCCATTTTTGCAATGGTATCAAACATTTTGGCTGCAACGCCTGGATTTGAGACCATTCCGGCTCCAACAATAGATATTTTCACTAAGTTTTTCTCAACTTCACATTCACGATAACCGATTTGCGATTGGATACTTTGAACGACTTCAACTGCTTTGTCTGAATCGTCTAGTCCAACTGTAAATGAAAAATCAGCACTTCCATGCAAAACACCACTTTGAACGATAATATCAACGTCAATCCCTGCATTTGCGAGTGAAGTAAATACATTAGCTAATTGCCCTGCTCGGTCAGGAACGCCCAAAATACTGATCCTTGCTACACTCTTATCATAGGCGATTCCACGAACGACTACGCCTTGTTCCATATCTGCATCCTCCTCAACCAATGTACCTGGTTGTTGTGTAAAACTGGATCGAACAACCAATTTCACGTGATAATGTTTGGCATATTCAACGGCGCGTGGATGTAAAACAGCCGCACCAAGGTTCGCCAATTCAAGCATTTCATCATATGAAATTTCATTAAGTTTACGTGCGACGCGAACAATTCGAGGATCCGTAGAGTAAATCCCATCAACATCCGTATAAATTTCGCACAAATCAGCCTTGAGCGCCGCTGCAAGTGCAACTGCGGTTGTATCCGAACCGCCACGCCCGAGTGTGGTTATATCGCCTTCTTCTGTAACCCCTTGGAAACCCGCTACAATCGCTACATTTCCATTATCTACAGCATTAAAAATACGTTGCGGATCAATTGAAGAAATGCGCGCTTTGCTATGCACAGCCTCAGTCTTAATCCCCGCTTGCCATCCAGTAAACGATTTTGCCTGACCATTAATACTTCCAATGGCCATTGACAATAATGAAACCGATACTTGTTCTCCAGTCGTTAACAACATATCCATCTCGCGAGCGGAAGGATTGCTATTAATCTTCTTCGACAAATCAATCAAATCATCCGTCGTATCTCCCATTGCCGATACAACCACAACAATTTGATTGCCCTCTTGTTGACGAGCAATGATTCGTCTTGCAACATTCATCATACGTTCAGGCGTTCCAACGGAACTGCCTCCAAATTTCATGACGATGAGCGCCAATCTGCTCACTCCCAATGTAAAATAAAATTCTTAAATAGTATATCAAAGATGTTAGCGTCTGAAAACCTGTAAAGTCTGAATCTGATAAACCGCTTCACTCACATGTTTGATCGGGTACACTCGTAACGAATCTGCACCTGCAATTTGCTTTGATTTCCAAAAATCGACAGACGATATCGCTTCTTGCTCCTCTTCGAAGGGAACAAATACAATTTGGATACCAGCATCAATTGCTGACTTAATTTTCCACTTCAATCCACCAATTTCACCAACTTCGCCATCTTCTGTTACGGTTCCAGTAGCCGCAATCCGGTAACCTTTTGCCATCTCATCTTTACTTAACGAATCGGCAAATGCTAGACAAAATGCACTGCCTGCAGACGGCCCACCAACATCGGTTCCCTCTAGCTTAAATTGAAAAGTAACATCCTGATTCAGCGTTTGTTTTAGCAATTTTGATGAACAAGATTTGGAAATTTCAATGGTATCTGTCATTACTTTATGTTGACGGTCTGTATACTGTGAATTGGTTTCCCCTGGTTTCATTAACCATTCTTCAGGAATGATTTCGTAATCATTCGGATTTAATTTTGCATATACATACGAAAGCACCGTCAAATGCAATAATTTTACGGTTAGAAAATTCCAGTCTCCAAGCGTTTGTACATGGTCGTCTTTCGTAAACATCGAAGAAATTGGATACACTGTACCAGGCATTAATGCAACGTATGGAACAGACCAATTGGTAACAACCACTAAAATCGCGGTATATAACCAAATTTGATATTTTTTTAAAAAAAGTATAAATCGATCACGCATGAACATGAACAAGCCTCCGTCATGGTTTGAACTTTAATCGCAGTGCCTGCTCAACCGGTGCGGGCACTAGTTCGCTGACGGAAGCATGATACCGCGCAATTTCCTTAACAATGCTTGAACTAAGAAACGAATAGATCGGATTCGTCATCATAAAAAATGTTTCAATTTCATCATTTAACGTCCGATTCGTAGATGCCATCTGCAGTTCATACTCAAAGTCAGATACTGCCCGCAACCCGCGAATAATAATACTCGCCTGTTGGCTGACCATGTAATCGACTAACAAATTATCAAAACTATCCACAACGACATTAGAAAATTCCGCCGTCACTTCTTGCAACAATTGTTTCCGCTCTTCCACTGAAAACAGGCTTTGCTTCGAACTATTCGTTAACACCGCGACAATCACGTGGTCAAATCGCTTTGCAGACCTGGAGATTATATCTAAATGTCCATTTGTAACCGGATCAAAACTCCCAGGATAAACCGCCGTAACCATGAGATTCATTCTCCTTCCGTCATAGGCAGTGCGATGACATCAATACAAATCGACCCATATTCCGCATGCTTTAAGCGTTGCCAACCTAACAAGATTTCATCCATGTCACGATTTGACGGATCGGATTCGACAATAATCCTCGTACTTTCGGAAATCATACTTGATTCACGCAGTCGTTGCAAACATGGCCTATAAAATCCACCTTGATATGGCGGATCGATAAAAATTAATTCAAATGACAAACCACGTGCCGCAAATTGATCCAAACATTTTAACGCATCCCCGCGAATAACTTCAACTTCTGTTTGAAATTTTGTTTTTTCAACGTTTTCTTTGATCGTTTGAATACTTTTTGCGTCTCGGTCAACCAAAATTGCTTTTTCTACCCCGCGGCTCAGCGCCTCAATTCCAAGTCCGCCTGTTCCAGCGAATAAATCAAGTGCGATTCCGCCATCAAAATATGGGCCAATCATGCTAAACAATGCTTCTTTTACTTTATCCGTTGTCGGTCTAGTTGATGATCCAGGTACCGCTTTGAGTGGATGTCCTTTACGTAATCCTGCAATGACCCTCATGAATTTCGACCTCCAACTTCTTCAGACCTTAGTTCTAATACCGCAAATGCCATTGCCTGCGTTTCCGTATGTGTAATTGATAAATGCATTTGGAAACTCGAACTTCCTGCATGATGAACGATTCCATTAGGTAAATAAACGAGCGGTTTGCCATGATGGTCAGGTAAGATTTCAATTGACACAAACGATAATGCTTCGCCAATGCCAGTCCCCCATGCTTTAGCGATCGCTTCTTTTGCAGCAAAACGTCCCGCCAACCATTCAATTTGACGTCTGTGTGATTTATATTGTGTAAATATCTGTTGTTCTCGATCGCTTAAAATGCGCGAAACAAATCGTTTGCCGAAACGTTCATAGCAGTTTTCAACCCGCATTAAATCGACAAGATCTGTACCTATTCCGCCAATCATGTGTGTCCTCCGCCCATCTGTTGCCATATCGAACCAGCGGCCGCTACTCCTAATTCGATCCGAACAATTGCCATTTTAATTTGCATTCGCACTTCAAACGCGGCGTCATCACTCGCTTCTTTCAATGGTTCTAAACATTGTTCCGTTCCAAATTCGTATAAAAACCTAGCTGCACGCCATCTTACCATTCGGCTAGCATCGACCAGTAATGATTCCATCGCTTGCTGTGCTCTTAAATCTCCGCGGTCAGTAAGTGAATCACCAATGGTTCGCCTAACAATCGCTGATTCATCATGTAATGCATCTATTAATGCAGGTACTACATCAAATTCTTGAATTGTATTCAGAACAACACCAGCAAGTCTGCGAACCGCCATAAATTTATCATTCAATAAGGGGATGATGACTGGAAAATATGTTTCATCCAACGGTTGTCGTTGCAACAAGGATAATAATTGATATCGGACTTTCCAGTCTGAATCAGTCGCCTGAACTGCTGCCTCTTGTACCGATACCTGTTGACGAATATTAACAGGGTTCATCACTTCGCTGATCAATTGTAATGATTGATCATATATCGCCCCATATGCCGCGGGACATTCCAAAATCAACTCTTCCGCAATTGACTCCACATTTCCATAACGATGTTCTAATTCAACCCACTTGCGCTCTTCAACAACGTTCCCACCTTGACGTGACAATTTCATGACCAATTGACGATACTCATCGGGAGCGGCTACTCGTTGTTCGCGTAGACCAATAACAAACTTCCATTGAATTGGTAATCCAGCAAATATCTGCACCCAAATGTGAACTTCTTGCTCATCCATTATGATGGCTTGTGCCCCATCCTCCGAGACGCTAAGTGTATCTGCAGATGCACCGAATAGCGATAAACCGCGAAATTGAATAACAATTCCATCCCATTCCACTTCAGATTTTTTATCGATTGCAATAAAATCCGCTGCGTGAAATACGGACCGGACTCCATCAATCGTAAATAGAGGCTGTATCCAGTCTGGTGCTTCTAACTTATTTGCAATTGTGTATTCAAAACGTAAGCCATCCGCTACTGTTATGTCGAGTTGGCAACGCAATGTTTGTGGACTTGGTGTTGGTTCAATTGATAACACACGCACGAAAATCACCTCTTTACAGTTATACGTCATTCATAGAAATTTTCCAACTTTTTCAGCAAAAATAAGTAATTAAATCAAACAAGCAGTTTCGAAGCAATGGTCATTTTGCTTCGAAACTGCAACAAGTAATTATGATGTTGTCTCCTCTTGAGGAAGTTCAATTTTTTTATCTTTTAATACTTGTTCGAGACGATTTTTCATCGCTTTTACTTGACGCGTCGACCGTGCAAGTTTCAAATGTGTCTGCATCCGTGAAACAAGTTCCGATTTTGAGAATGGTTTCGTCACATAATCGCTCGCTCCTGCTTCGAATCCTCTTGCCAAGTCGTCGGGTTGATTTTTTGCAGTCAATAAAATAATCGGCAATTCCATTGCATGATGGGTTTCACGAATTTTACGAGAAACATCATAACCTGACAATTTTGGCATCATTACATCACACAATACCAAATCAAAATCACCGCGTTGTTTGATTAATCCAAGTGCCTCTAGACCATTCGTTGCAGTCGTCAACCCATATCCAAGTGGTTTCAAATGATTCACCAATACTTGCAAGTTAATCGGTTCATCATCAACGATCAAAATATTCATTTCACCAGCGAATGATACGCCTTGGAACTCAATTGCCTGTTGTTCGTTTTTGAACGTCTGTTCGCTTTCAACAGGAAGAGCAGATAAATCCACATTCACAACATCACCAGCACGTGCGAATGGCATTGTAAATATTAAATCCGAGTATTTACCAATTTCCGATTCCACTCGAATTGAACCACCGTGTAATTCTACCAATTGTTTTGTTACAGACAATCCAAGGCCGGTACCGCCAAATGCCCGCTCAGTGCTTCCATCCCCTTGTTCAAACGAATGGAAGATTCGTTCATATTGATCTTTTGGAATCCCCATTCCTGTATCGTGAACCGTCAGTTCAACCATGTTGTGTTGTCCCATTTTTGCACGAACACAAATTTCTCCGCGCTCCGTAAATTTAATTGCATTTCCTATTAAATTATGGAAAATTTGCAGGATACGATCCTCATCACCCCACACATAACAATCGTACATTGGAATTTCATTTTTGAATTCAATTGGTTTTGAACCAACGACTGGTTTGGATAAATTCCATACCATTTGAGCGATTCCATGTACCAAAACGGGTTTGTTTCGAAGTGAAATTGTTTTATTTTGCATCTTAGAAAAGTCCAAAATATCATTAACCAAGTTTGACAAACGCCTTCCACTACTCACAATCAACTGCAGGTTCGACGAAACCTCTTTTGTAACCAATCCAGCAGCACCATCGAGTAATGATTCAGCAATTCCGATAATCCCATTTAGCGGCGTTCGTAATTCGTGGGACGTATTCGCCAAGATTTGATCTTTCATTTTGTTTAATTGTTCGAGTTGACCGTTCTTTACGATCAACTCTTCGGATTGTAATTTTAATGTCTCGTGTAATTTACTTAATTCGATGTACATTGACTGTTGTCGGCGGAAAAGTACAAATGTAAGGAGTAGTCCCGCTAACAACAACACCGCACTAACTAGCATGGTGAATAGTGGTTGCTTAGTTGCTTCGCTTAATTCCACCGCAGGAAGTGATCCAACCATAAACCAATCATGATCTTCAATTTGTGACACCATTAATCTCACGTTTGTTTGGTCTGGATTGACCGCATCGCCGTACCCATTTAACAATGTATTTCCGAGGGGAGTTGGATAGCTAACGCCAATCCACTGTGCTACATCAGAAATCACGACCGTGTTTTTCGAATCGATAACCGCAAAATGACCATTTTTCCCTATTTTCAAATCAGGAAATTGTTCAAGTAGCACGTTCACATTGACTTCCATAATCAACATGCGTTCACCATTACTAAACGTTCGTCCAAAGATAATTTGTTTCGAATTGTTTGATGCCAACTGACTAAAACCATTCATTACTGGTGGAAACCATAATGATCTACCATTTGCAGCAGTCATCGCATTTAACCATACCCCTTGAACGTTTTCATTAACGGTAAACTTACTATTGTGACGATCGGCAGCAATCGAGTCAGAATGAAAATTAAAGTCTTCGGGATCGAATGTACGTAAATCTGCTGGAAATTCAAAGATTTGTGAAATCGCTGGATTTGCATCTTTAATACTTTTTAAATATTCATTAATTCCATTCTCTTTTAGTGAAAGTGATCCGCTCGTTTGGTCTTCTACCAATTCACGTGTCGTACGCTCCATTAATTGATCATAACGCTCCATCCATAAGGATAACGCGTGAGCAGATTGTTGCACGGTTTGTTTCGTTGCGTCTTGGAGTTGGGCGGATATCGTATTTGAACTACTTTGAAATGACCACCAGCATGCGATGACAACCGCTAACAATACTGTAAAAAGTGCGTAAAAGACACGTTGCACACGTCTCACCTCATTTTTTCACGTTTGGATTTTCTGAATAAACCTTTAAGTCGCCTTGACGAATCCAATAATCTGCAGACATTTGATCTTTCAAGCCTTGAATCGAGCGAATCGATCCGTCCGATGACCCTGCAGCACCTGGTTTCGCATTTGCTTTTTCAACCCAGAGTAACATTCTATCAAGTTTCCATATTGGCAATGTTAAATTGACCGTTTTCCCATACTCATCGTCTGAACCAAATGTTACTCTCACGCGATCTTCTTTTTTTGTGCCATAATAGATCACCCAATCCGAATAATCGGAAGCATTCCGTTTATAGTGCAATGTTAACTTAATTGAATTAATCGGCCTTGTTTGATACGTGACAGGATCATTTTCATATATCCAAATTTCAGCTTTTCCATCTTTTATCGCGATAAGCCTGTCCTTCGTACCATCTTTAATCCAAGTACTCGAAAGAGGATTGTCTTTTTTTATTACAAGTCCCATTGATTTCATCGTTTTGGGCCAAAGTATATTTGCCAATCCGCCAAATTCATCTTCTTGTGTAAATTTGAATAATCCACCAGCTTCATCTTTTTGCAATCCCCATGACCAGACACCCCATGCTGAATAATTCTTATCTAAGCGATGATAATGAACGGTTACATTTGTACCGAATTGTTTAATTATACTTGCTAAAGCAGATTTGCGAATTCCTGATGTTGGAACTTGCTTGTAAATATTCACATCTCCATTTACTAACCATACTTCACCTTTATTATTTTGAAGATCGATAAACCGATCAAAGGCAATGTCTTTAATCCAATTTTTCGGATTGTGATCATCTTTTACAACAAAACCAACTTTTTGCTTTCCTTTTGGGAACTTACAGATTGCAATGGCACCATACGTATCCTTTTCATTGAATATACAATTCGTTGAAATTGAAGTCCCGTCATACCAAGCATACACTGACCAGTTGTTGTAATATTGATCGTTGCGCAAATAGTGAAATGTAACTTCAACTGGATTGCTATTGATAACAGCAGCCGTTTGTGCAGATTTTGATGGTGGTTTCATATAAATTGTCATGTCTCCACTCAATAGCCACACTTCCGCTCTCCCTTGGCCATTCGGTTGGACAACGCGATCGGTTGTCACATCCTTTATCCACTCATTCGGATTGCTGTCATCCTTGATGATAAAACCAACTTGTTCATCTGCCTTCGGCAACGAACACACTGCGATGGCCCCAAAATCATCGGCACCCTCAAACTTGCATGTCCGACCATCTTCTCCTTTTTGCCAAGCCCATATTGACCACTTTAAATAGTTCTTGTCATTACGCTGATAATGAAACGTAATATTGACTGGCAATTTAACCTCCGTCACTTTGTTTACTTCATTTGCTCCAGGTTCTTTTGTAAAAACGGTAGGATTTCCGCTTACCAACCATATTTCAGCTAATTCATTCAAATCAGGCGTTGCAAAACGATCATCACCAATGTCTTTTTTCCAATCTTCAGTCCGAATGATAAAGCCAATTTTGTCTGTTAATTCAGGAAATGTTTTTTTCGCGATTAACCCAAACGAATCCTTTGAAGTAAACGAAACCGCAGCGCCAGCAATCGAATCTGTCCATGACCAAACAGACCAATTTTCGTTAGAATTCGGGTTTGGTTTGTAATGAACGATCAAAGTTGTTTGATCGACGGCATGAGCCTTTTGTGTTTCAAAATCAGAAACATTCCCGCTTAACAGGATGAACAGCACTAAAAATATAGTAAAAGAATATTTTATATAAGTTTGATACCACATAAATTCACCTCTATTTTAAAAAACTTAATATATATAATAATTTGACAAATTAATTTTTTTCCCTTTGAAATACAAATAAAAAAAGCGAACTTCCAAGTTGTAATTGATCTGCGCCCCATCTAGTAAACAAAGTTTATTATTAAACCTGTCTACTTAACGGGGAGCATATCAAATGTTGGATGTTCGCTCTTGATCATTTTATGAAATTTTTCTAGAAATTATCTAGCATATCGATCTTTCACGATCGAAGGTGTACCAATCACTTCTCCACTAGAAACGGAAGCGAGTAATGTAATATATTCACCCATCGTCCAGTTCAGTGGTTGAACTGAGCCTGTTGCTGTACCCGGTATTTTGCCGTTTGGCGCTTGATTATCCCATACTTGTTCTGGTAAAAAGCCATTGGGATCAGCAAATGAACGAAGTGTATTCAAATAGGTCATGCCGGTCGAGGTATTTTTTGTACGAGCAAATTCGTACATTCCACGTTCTGCTGTTAAAAACGGCCACAAACGTCCTTTTCCAGGCGTGAAGTTCCAAGCTTGTCCATTGATCGCTTCACCGTACCGGTCGTTCGTGTAACGGTACCATGCGTCGCCTTTTCCGTTGATCGTCTGTTTTATCGCTTGGTCAACTTCTTGCAACGATTCAACAATTGAATAATCTGTTGCTGATTTAACGCCATAGCGAACGAGTTCAAGGAATCCCATATCAACGACAGATCTTGAATCAACAGTTCCACCGTCATTTGCAAGTTTTAACGTTTTGTATTCATTCGGCCGTCCAGTAGCATCGATTCGAACATAATACTTCCCATTTCCTAACGTTCCCGTCGATGTAAATGTCCAGTTATCCACATTACGTTGCCATTGATCTGCTAAATTCAAGTATTTTGCAGCTCGTGCTGAATCGCCGACTTGGCGTGCAAGGTCAGATGCGCATACGAGTCCGGCAATTTCTGCAGCTAACGTTGATGGAGAATACCCACCTGTTTCTTCCCAACGTTCTTGAGGGGTGTAAGGTCCATTTGACGCTAAATAATCTGCTGTCTTTTGAATATATGACCAAAGATCAGTTCTTTTTAACTGCCATGCAAGCATAATCGGCATTGCTTGCTCGTCCATTTGCGTATTGCTCCACTCCGGTGTTCCATCAACTCTAGAGTTTTGCGGGAAACGTCCAGTATTTGAATCCATTTGCACGCGGAATAAATATTCGACCGCTTTATTAGCACTATCGGTATCTCCCGCAGTCGCTAATGCCGTAGCAAATTTGTACAAATCACGCGACCATACAAGATGATACGTGAAATTTCCGCTATCAGGGATGTTTTCACCCCAAGGAGTACCAAGCGCTGCAACAATTGCACCATTCTTTTTGTCTTGACTCGATTTCAATGTCATCGCAGATAAATAATAAATATCATCTGCAGCGCCGTTCCAATTTTTCAATTGAGAGCAATATGTTTTCCAACCAGTTACATATGCATTTTGAATTTTGGACAATGAATTTTCTAATGAACCATTCGCTTCATCCATAGCCGATTCAACATCTGTTCCAAAACCGATTGCAAGATCAAAGGATGCTTGTTTAGAAGAACTACTCAACAGGTTAATTTTACCGGTTTGAATCACGTTACCATTGAGTGCTTTGTCATACATTTGAGCGATACGTCTCGTCGAAATTAATTGTGACATTCCATCGTTTACACCTGCATATCCATTAGAAATCATGGATTCGTCAAATCCAGTGGACACAGCAACCGCAGAAGCAACTTGATTTTGTTTTGCAACTAAATTCGGTTTACCATTATACAAAGCAGTCATCGCCGTATCACTGCTACCTGAGTTCGAAAGTGCAGGATCATGCACGACATACACATCGTAATCAGATACGGTTCCAACCAACGCATCAAATTTTACACGTTCAATAACGGTTTGACGATCAGGATCGGTGAAAAATGTTTTCGTGAGTTGATATCGTTTATCTGAATCGGTTGTAACAACTTCCCAAGCGAGTGAACGTCTATCAAGGGCACGAACAGTATGCGGTTGTTTGGTTTCATCATCCATCCATGTATGGTTAGAATCACCAATTAATAGCCGAGTCGTCACGCTCTGTGCTTGGTCTGGTGAAGGATAATACACTTCACTAAGTGCACCATTTACGCCAGTAAAAATGACTTGTGACATCCCCGTGACAGATGATCCTAAAAACTCTTTACTTCCATCTGCCCATTTACCAGATACTCCTGGACCATTCGGTGCAGAACCTTGTAGTTGCATCGTTCGATCCGCTGGTGTTCCTTCTGTTACTTGGCGATTCGTGACCGTCCAAGTACCTGGTGCAAAGGAATAGTTTACGCCTGATCCACCATTATTGTCCCAGTTATTGTTTCCGTCTGAGAAAGCAGCTTCCGCAATGCCGGTAGCACCTTGTAATTGTACGGTTACCGTAACGTAGCCAGGTGTACCACTGTCAGTCAAAACCGCACCAGGAGCAACCGTCCAATTACGACCAGCAATTCGATAATGCATATATGCAACTGACGATGATTTTTGGTAATAAATTTTGATGTAATCTACCGGCGTCGGTTGCGGTTTCATTGTCCGAACCGGAGTAGGCGTTGGTTCTGGTGAATCTGTTGGTGAAGGGATCGGTGTTAGCGTCGGTATTGGTGTCGGTGTGTTCCACAAAATCGGCGGTGGTGATGGTGTTGCTGTATAAATTGGTGCTGGTGTATCCAGCGGTAAATTACTTGGAACGATATAAAATTGTGGTTTTGAAATTGGTGTTGACGTCGGAGTCGGTTGGTCTCCCTCGCCCCAAATCAATTGTCCGGAAGGATCATTTGCATTATCAAGTGCTAGTTGTAACCGATCATATAAAGGCGTTTGCCATTTGATTTCGGTCACTTTATCGATTTTCGAATTCCCTTGGACAAACGTCAAATTATATTTGCCGGCACGGTATATAAATAACTTGCTGACACCCATTTTCACGATTTCATTGGGTTTACCGTATTTTGTTAATACTGAACTTGCGTTAGAGCCGATTTTAATTCCTCTACTCGTCGAACAAACTTTACATTTCCACTCTGCTGCAATCTGATTGTATGAAACCATATCTTCGGCAACAGACGTAACAAGTACCGGCGAGGTTGATTTTCCATATTTAAATTCATGAAAAACAATACCGGCATTTCCTGAAGAAACGGTAATAAGATCTTTGGATGTGGTTGTGTAATTCAAGGATATCGAGTCGAGCGCTTCAGTAAGATTGGACGTTAAATCGATCGATTTTGTTCCCATTTTCGTTATAAAATCATGTTTTGAAATAGTAGTAACCGCTGTCAACGCTGATTGGGTTTGGATTGAAATCGTCCCATCATCATCAACGCGATTTTGCCACGCGATTTTTGCACCAAATAACTTCGCAAAAGCAATTGCAGGCACGAATGTTTTTGAATTTAATTTAAACGGAGCGAACTGGAGCACATATTTTGTATTTTTCCAAGAAATTTCTTTAATTCCACTTTTCCACTTCACAATGGATGTACCAAAAGATGTTACATAGCTATTTAAACCGTTTGAAATCGTTTTCGTTTTTAACCAACGATCAATTTCGGTAATCGGAAGATATACCGTTTGATTTCGAATGACAACTTGAATTAGTTCATCTTGATATTCACCATTTAATATCACTACTGCATTTTTTGAACTTATGGAAGAGCTTGATGCACCAGTTGCAAAATTAGCACAGACAAAACAAAATTGTGCGATGACTAGAACCATGAGCATCATGATTCGCGTATTCTTTAAACCAAAAGCCATTCCATTCGCTCCTAAACGTATCAAAGTATACTACATAGAATTAAACAACGGATGTTTCATCGGATTCGTCAGGTGCTGTAATCACTTCTTGTTCAGTTGATTTCACCATGTTTTGTTGATGACCAGAGTTTGTATACAGTTCCCAAATTTCGTTTCGAAAAGACTTTTCCACTCGTTTAATTCCACTAAGTTTTTGAATTTGTTTCATCAATTCATCTGTTTTTTCGAATTGGACATACAAAACGGCGTAATGTTGCTTCTTGGATACATAATGTAAATTACCATATCTTTCTAATTGCTTTGCTTGGCGAGTATCAGACAACCAAACGATTAAACCTTGTCTCGGAATGATTCCATATTCATTTTCCATATACTGTTCCTCCTCCATCAAAAATTAACCACATCCACCATTGCAATTGCCACCACATCCACCTGCATTGTCTGACAACTTATTACTTGGTACTTTAATTTGATCTGAAACTGAATAGGCAATTGTTCTTGATACTGCATGCAATAATTCGTCTAATGCACTTTCGGCACTAACATATGCTTGTACATCTTTAAGTGCATCAAGCGCTTGTTGAGATTGTTGTACCCGATCCAATGCTTCTCGATATTGCGGATGAAAATGACCATAACGTTCTGTTTCTTCCCATTGTTGTTTATGCAATTCAAATTGTTGTAATTTCTCTTGCACATTTTGCTGGCCATACACACGTTTACGTGCGCTTAAATATTCATTAGAACGTTGAGATCGGGTTATGAGTTCTCCCAAGTCAGACGCTTTATCCAAAACCGCTTGAAAATCAAAATGCTGATCCAGCGCCTTCACCCCCCATTCAGTCATTTGCAATCATATCAAATATAAACGGTCGCTGTGAAGTCACAACGACCGTGATTTTAACTATTGTTTTGATGAAATTCGTTGTAATGCATCTCCAGCCATTTGGTCTGACTCTTCACGCACTGCCAAATCACCAATGGCAACTACGCCGCACAATTTTCCGCTACTTGTTACCGCCAAACGACGAACTTTCCATTTTGCCATTTGGATTGCAGCATCTTGAATACTAACGTCTTTATCGATCGAGCGAATTTCTGCGCTCATTACTTCTTTAATTTGAGTTTCCGGAGGGCGCTGTTCCGCAAAAATTCGCAACACGAGATCGCGATCCGTGACGACACCTACAAAATCACTTCCATTCATGACCGGTAAAAATCCGATATCATGTTTGCGCATCATTTGAGCTGCCTCAATGACGGATTGATTCAAATTAATTGTAATTAACACATCCGTTGCCACTTCACCAATCGTTTTATTTGCCATTTATTAATCCCCCATCTTTCAATTGAATTCGAAAGATAGTATGAACCAATTTATAAAAAACCATTCATGATGGATCAATTACGAGCGACAAAAATACTTTGACCGCATACATTAAAGCTGATTCATCAATATTAAATTTGGGATGATGGTGCGGGAAAGTAGCTTCAATTTGGGCATTACCAGCACCGACAAAAATAAAACAACCCGGCACCTTTTCTAAATAATACGCAAAATCTTCTCCTGCCATAACAGGAACTGCATTATCCCAGGAAATATCTTTAATATGTTTTGTTACTTTTTCTTGTACTCGCTGAACATGGTCTTTGTGATTGATTACACTCGGATACCCTCGATAATACGTGATATCTGCCTTTGCACCATTCATTTCACAAATATGTTTCGTCATTTCTCGAACACGTTGTTCGGTATACGTTCGCGTTTCAGCATTAAAAGTACGAACTGTCCCATGTAAATTCGCACGTTCGGCGATGACATTAAACGTATGTCCAGCATGCATTGATCCAATCGTTACAACGGCATGATCAAGCGGGTCAATATTTCGACTTACAATCGTCTGAAAAGCCTGAACAAGTGATGCGGCAACAACAATACTATCTACAGTTTGATGTGGCAATGCAGCATGTCCACCCCGCCCATGAATTTCAATCGAAAATTCGTCCACCGATGCAAGTAGTGCGCCTTCTTTAGAAGCGACGACACCAACGGGAATCGGTGTCCACAAATGAATTCCATACACACAATCAATTCCGTCCAGACAACCACTTTCGATCATTCCTTTGGCCCCGCCAGGATTCACTTCTTCAGCAGGTTGAAATAATAAAGTAACGTTACCACTCCAAGCTTCTCGGTGTTTTGCGAGCCAACAAGCAACCGTAAGTAATGTGGCCGTATGCCCATCGTGTCCGCAAGCATGCATAATACCAGGCACTCGAGATTTATAATATACTTCTTTCTCATCTTGAATCGGTAACGCGTCAATATCCGCACGAAGTGCAATATGTTTAGATGGTTTATTGGAATCGTTAAATGCATGTCCACTTAAGCGGCCTACAACCCCATGTCCGCCAACATTAATCTCAACATCAATTCCCCATAACCGTAATTTTTCTGTGATCCAAGCAGCCGTCTTAGATTCGTGAAACGAGAGTTCAGGATGCATATGCAAATGTCGACGCCATGAAATCAAATCTGAACGCAGCTCTTCTACCGAAGACCAATCGATTGTCATCCTTATTTCCCTCCGAAAAACGTGATCAATGTAATCATTTTAACAAATTACACACAAGGTTTCATCTATTCCTCTTGCACCTATTTCGTAAACATACTATCATGAAAAATGATTGAATCGAAGGAGGCGTTTGTGTTGATTTTAGACGTTAATGGATTGAAAGGCTTAAAATCAGAATTAGCTCATTTAGATGAAGTAGGCGATAAACTCGGTTTCATCCGTTGGCAATGGGATTACTACCGCGCCACATACGACTTGAAATACGAAGATTCGAAAACAAATGAAGCGTATTTTCTTCGTGTTGATACGCGTGTGGAAACTGGTAAATTAGAAAACCCTGAAGCGATCCTAGTAATTGGTGATGCTTATATGGGCCGCGCAACGTTCCCACACGGTTTGGATTACGAATCAGCGGTACCAGATTCGATACTTAAAGCTGCAAAACAGAAATTGAGTGATCTTAAGGCGGCGCTCGTTTAAGCGACCGATGATCAATCGACAACCAGAAAATCGACAACCATTACGCCGGCAAACAGGTACCCATGCACTTTCGGGCACACCTGATTTCTTGTTTTTAATTCTTACGTTCGGAATCCTAGGTTTTGGAATTGCAATGGTTTTCAGTTCAAGTTCGATGACCGCGAGTTATACTTACCATGATATTTGGCACTTTTTTATCCGCCAAATGATATTCGCGGTTATCGGCGTTGCGCTTATGATTTTTATCATGAAAACACCATTTGATTTGATCAAGCGAGTGCATCGACTTTATTTAATTGGTTGTATCGGAATGTTGGTTCTCGTCCTTTTGATTGGTTCCAAAGTCAATGGTGCTCGAAGTTGGTTTGGTTTTGGTTCTTTTGGTATTCAACCAACAGAATTCGCTAAACTTGGATTAATCATGTATCTTGCCGCATTTATAAGCAAGAAAGGTGATAAATACCGATTTTTCAAAGAAGGCTTATTAAAGACAATCATAGTTACAGGGCTAATCTGTGGACTTGTCATTTTACAACCCGATTTAGGCGGTGTAATCATTATTGCACTCACTGCTTATATCGTTATGTTTGTTGGGGGAGCAAACTTCAAACAATTTGTGATGCTAACGGTGGCAGGTGTAATTCTTCTTTTAATTATAGGAATGGGCTACATGTTAACTCATCCGGATTTCTTACATAGTTATCGTGTTGCGCGTTTTACTGCGTTTATCGATCCATGGAATGACCCGCAAAAAACCGGGTATCACATCATTCAATCATTGTTCGCTTTTGCACATGGAAATATCATTGGTACTGGTTTCGGTCAAAGCATCCAAAAATTACACTACCTTCCAGAGGCGCACAACGACTTTATTTTTGCGATTATCGGAGAAGAATTCGGATTTTTGGGGACTTCATTATTTCTTATTGCATATGCATGTTTTATTTTACGCGGATATATTTTATCTATGCGCTGCAGAGATGCCTTTGGTTCACTTGTAGGTATTGGAATTATGACTTGTATAATGGTGCAATCCATCGTCAATCTATTTGGCGTTAGCGGACTAATCCCACTCACCGGTGTCACGCTTCCGTTAATAAGTTATGGGGGCTCTTCATTAATTGTGACGCTAATGGGTGTTGGTATTATTTTGAATGCATCCCGACAAGACAAGAGCAATTAATAAAGGGCACCATATAGGTGCCCTTTTGATTTGACATTAAGATAAAAATTAACGTACACGTTGTTCAATTTGAGTAGGGGCAGGTGCCTCTTCCTCTTTTGAAGATTTAGGCGATTCCATGCGAACACTTTCAACTTTCACGTTCACTTCTTTAACTGTTAATCCTGTCATACTTTCAACTTGATCACGAATGTTTTCTTGCAACTGTAGACATACATCTTGAATTTTGGAACCATATTGAACTTCTACACGAATATCAATAATGGCTTCATACTGACCTACTTCAACGGAAACACCGCGATGTGGTCCCTTACCGTTAAATTGTTTTTTTAAGTCTTCGATAAATGCACCAACCGTACTTGTAATGCCTGGAGTTTCTTCCGCGGCAATGCGTGCAATGGTTGCAACAACATCATCCGCAATACGTATTACGCCACCTTGAACTGCCAACGTATCCTGCATATGAACAACCCTCCTTTATCAATACTAATTGAATTGTATCACGCAGGATCCGAATCGAAAACTATCTTTGGAGGAATATTTATGCGAACGAAAATTTTTTATGTGATTTTATTATTAACATTTTTATTTAGTGCATGGGTACATTTTTCAAATCCGCCATTCGTCCCTTCGCTCGTCTCATTTTCAGTTCTGTGTGTAGCAATCGTATTTTCCGCAGGCTTGCTCGGTCAAGCTACCGAATCAGTTGCACATTATGCAGGTGAGCGGCTTGGTGGTTTTCTGAATGCAACATTTGGAAATGCTGCCGAATTAATTATTGCCATTTTTCTTGTCAAAGAAGGGTTGTTTGATCTGGTAAAAGCAAGTATCACTGGATCAATCATCGGAAATATGTTACTCGTGCTTGGCTTAAGCGTATTTGTCGGCGGAATCAAACATCGTGTTCAATATTTTAATGTGAACTTAGCTTCTCACAATAGTTCCCTAATGATGCTTGCATTACTTGCATTGTTTATTCCCACGTCTCTTGCAAGTCGTTTTGAAGAAGACGGCATTGGCCGATTCAGCATGATCATTGCGGTCGCATTAATTATTGCGTATATCTTGTGGCTCGTCTTCTCCATGATTACACATCGCACGCATTTTACAACTGAACATCCTTCTAATCCCGCAATACTTGTTGAAGGAGAACAGCTTAAGGATGAACAGGCCGAATGGGGAAAATGGACGTCCATCGCAATTTTAAGCGGAGCGACGGTTCTAATCGCTTTTCTAAGTGAGTGGTTCGTTCATACAATTGAACCCGTAGCGCACGAATTAGGCTTATCTGACTTGTTTGTAGGGGCAATTGTAATTGCGATCATCGGAAATGCTGCCGAACATAGTGCAGCAGTCTTGATGGCCTGGAAAAACCGGATCGGTGCTTCCGTTGAAATTTCAATTGGTAGTAGTTTGCAAATCGCCCTTTTTGTTGCCCCTATTCTTGTACTTGTAAGTTTCTTTATGGGTAAACCAATGGACATGGTCTTCTCCATGCCTGAGTTAATTGCAATCGCTGTTTCCGTTTTTATTGCGAAATCAATTTCCCAAGATGGTGAAACAAACTGGTTTGAAGGTGCACTGTTACTTCTCGTCTATATCATATTAAGTTGTGCGTTTTTCTGGATTAAAGCCTAAGTTCACAAAAGCCCGATCTGACATCACGTTTTTACGAACGTGAAATCAGAACGGGCTTTTTTTTGAGAACTGAACATTAAGCTTGTGCATTTTTCTGAATTTGTTCCATCGCTTCATAAAGCTTCGCCAAATTCAATTCAAGGGTATGCAACATTTGTTTTCCTGTTCGTTCCGGCAATAAACCAGAGCGAACATTAAAATCAATAACACGTGAAAATCCGTACATCTGCGTATCTAAAACTTCCTCATATAACGGACATTTCCGTGTGTTCAAGTTCGCTAACTGTACTTCAATTAAGTTTTCGATACGTTTTGCATCGGCAACCAATTGATTATGGATGCACTCCATTTGTTCAGCAGACCATTGGATAGACAACGGGACATCCCTCCTATTCTGGCACTCTGTTTCCACGTATCAGTTTATGACAAACTCAAACTTATTGCAATTGATCAGGATTCAGTCCAAGTAATTCAGGGATGACGAAAATGCCATCTTTACGAATGAGAACATCATCAAAATACAATTCACCACCACCATACTCCGGACGTTGAATAAGTACTAAATCCCAATGAATCGATGAACGATTTCCATTATCCGCTTCTTCATACGCTTGACCAGGTGTGAAATGAATTGAACCAGCTATTTTCTCATCAAATAATATATCCTTCATCGGATGCAAAATATCTGGATGAAAACCAACCGCAAATTCCCCAATAAAACGTGCACCGGCATCTGTATCCAATATTTCATTCAAACGTTGCGTGTTTGAAGATGTCGCGTTTACGATTTTTCCGTTCTCAAATGTTAAACTAACTTGATCAAACGTTGCCCCATGATACAGTGTAGATGCATTGTACGTAATTACACCATTCACTGAATCGATCACTGGAGATGTGAACACTTCACCGTCTGGAATGTTCATTTTACCATCGCATTTAATTGATGGTATCCCTTTGATTGAAAACGTCAAATCAGTACCAGGTGATATGATATGCACACGATCCGTGCGATCCATTAATTCTTTTAGCGGTGTCATCGCAGTAGACATTTTTGCATAATCAAGGGTGCAGACTTTAAAATAAAAATCTTCAAATTGTTCGGTACTCATTTGCGCAAGCTGAGCCATCGACGGATTTGGGTAGCGCAAAATAACCCATTTTGTATGTTTGACACGTTGCTCTAAATGAACTGGTTTGACGACCAACTCCGTATAAGCTTTCATCGTTTCAGCGGGTACATCTGACATTTCGCTAACATTTTCCCCAGCACGAACACCGATAAAACATTGCATTTGCTTCATTCGTCCAAGTTCGATTTCACCTTGAATTTTTAATTGTTCACGATTTGCACCGCGCAACCAATTACGAACGACTCTAGGATCATTTAATTGCACAAAAGGATTACCACCCGCTGCATATACCTCTGCAATCAAACAGCGTACCAATTCTGGTACGCTGCCGGTTGCTTCGATCAATACATTTTCACCGGGTTGCACTGCACATGAGTAATGTACAAGACGTTGTGCTAACACTTGTAAACGTTGATCAAACATATTTGATTCCTCCGAAATTGTTAATTAACCAATTTTCACTTGGTTACGACCACCATGTTTCGCTTGATAAAGCGCCATATCCGCTTTATAGAAAATTGCTTCTACCGTTAGCTTTTCCGTTGAATTGCGCTGCCATACAGAGATACCGCTAGAAATCGTCACTTTCGGTTCCGTTTCTTCCATCACGCGTACCCGAATGCGCTCTGCAATACGGAGTGCTTGTTCTACCAGAACGCCAGGTAGGTAGATCGCCATTTCTTCTCCGCCCCAACGAGCGGCAATATCACCTTCACGAATACTCGTTTTAATGATATTCGAAACTTGTTTCAAAATCTCATCACCAATTTGATGACCATACGTGTCATTCACTTTTTTGAAGTGATCGACGTCGACCATGATAAGCGTACCGCAAGCATCACGTTTTAACATGATACCCATCTGCTCGTCAAGGTAGTGACGCGCAAACAATTTGGTTAAGTTATCCGTAATAACCATTCTACGCACTTCGGCATGAAGTGATGCATTCGTCATTGCCAAACTGATATGACTTGCCAAAACTTGCAATAACTTAAACTTCTCATAAGTGAAATAATCTTGACGTTTATCTGAGATAAAGATAATCCCTTGTACTTCACCATTCACACGGATTGGTGACGAAATCAACGATCTCGAATTTGTCGCTACCATGTAACGAACTTCAAGTGAGTTCTGTAAACGATACTTATTCACATCCGTTACGAATACAGGCTCTTTCGTTACCGTCATTTGGTTGAATACTTCTTGTTGACTAATAAACTGCTCTTCCATGAAAGAAGTTAAATTCGAAGATAGTAGCGTTGCGCGCTCTGGATCTTGTTCCAGTTGAACAATACAACTATAGTCTGCACCAAATGTTTTTGTTAATTCGGTTGAAGCAAGGTTCAAAATATCACTTAATTTCAAACTTTGATTCAAACGATGATTAATTTCATTAATAATCCGAAGTTCATTAATCAAAACGTTGGACGCTTCATAAAGCTTCGCATTTTCAAATGCGATCCCCGCAGTATCCGCCAACATCGAAATAAATTGAATATCCGGCATTTCAAGTTTTAACGTTGCAGAATTTAACGTCAATACTCCGTATACTCCTTGTTTTCCGCAAAGAGGTGTCGCCATAAAAAATGTGTTGCCGCCTTGTGCTTTGTTGGCATCTACAACGGTTTGACCTTCCATAAATGCACGTGTCATCGGATCAGTTTCGTCATTATTGAAAACCATCGGTTTTACTGGAATGATCGTACTTTGATAGTCAGTTGACAAGAATAAATCTAATGTCATCGACGGATACAACAAACGAATATTCGAAATGACTTCTGAAAGGACAGAGTCCACATCGATTGTCGAATACAACTTTTTCGTACACTGAAACAAAATGTCTTTGCGTTTCGCTTCAAGTGCAATTTGATTGTGTTTATCTCTTAATTCCGTATTCGCTTTATTCGTTTGCTCATGAATGACATATTGATGGAATGAAATCGCAAGCGATTTCAACAAAGCCAATTGTTGCTCTTTTTTGTCAGATGGATGGACGAACCAACCCAAAATAACCAGTGAATCATTACCGCGGAATTGAACAGGGACTGCGAGTGAACGCAAGTTCTGCAATTTCCCTTGATGATGTGTATCTGGGTCTAAAACAACAGATTGGAATGACTCTGTCGTTTGCGAAATCGCATTGTTTCCCAATGTTAACGCATTCCAGGTTCCTTCACTTTGGAACTGAGAATCATCAACAATGGACTGCAAAGACGCATCTTGGAAAAACAAATGATGGTCTACCTGAAACCCACTAGAATCGCACAACACTAACAACCCCTCTGACATAAATGCCTGAGCGGATAAATAAGTGAGCCACTGCTTAAAGTGGTTTCGGATTTGCGATTGGTCCATGAGTCTAATTTCTTGGTTAATCTCAATCGGCAACACATTTTTCAAGTGAATCGCCCTCCCTTATGTCGTCAAAAGCTAATCTGAAGGTATATTCACCATCCACTCACCAAATAGTGCATGGATGAATTGTTCACGGTCGAACGGCTGAAGATCTTCCGCCTTCTCGCCAAGACCTACATATTTAACCGGTAGATTTAACTCTCTGCGAATGGCAATAACGATACCGCCTTTTGCCGTTCCATCTAGTTTTGTTAATACTAATCCGGTAACTCCTGATTTCTCGCCAAATAATTTTGCTTGTGATAATGCGTTTTGACCCGTTGTCGAATCAAGTACCATTAACACTTCGTGCGGTCCATCAGGGATTTCCCGTTGAATGACACGAACCATTTTATTTAGCTCTTCCATTAAATTCGCTTTATTTTGCAAACGTCCTGCAGTGTCAATCATTAAAACATCAATATTTTGCAATTTTGCAGACCGAATCGCATCAAAAACAACAGCAGAGGGATCTGACCCCTGTTCGTGCTTCACAATTGGAACACCCACACGATTCGCCCAAATATCTAATTGCTCAACTGCAGCAGCGCGAAACGTGTCCCCAGCTGCAACCATGACACGCTTTCCTTCCAGCTTAAATCGGTGTGCCATTTTCGCAATTGTCGTGGTTTTCCCGACGCCATTTACGCCTACATACACAATGACTGTCGGACCACTTTTTGCATAAATAATGGTTTGGTCTAATTGTTCCGGAAATAAACCGAGCAAATACTCGACCAAAACTGGTTTTAATTCAATTGAATTAGTTAATCGACGTTGTTTCGCTTCTTTTCGCATTGCCTCTATGACTTGCAAGGTCGTTTGCACACCTACATCTGCCATGATTAAGATTTCTTCTAACTCTTCGAAAAACCCTTCATCAATTTTCGAATTTCTAAAAAATAATGCTTCAACACGCTTAACAAGTTGTTCACTGGTCTTACTTAATCCTGTCTTAAACGTCTGTGTTACCGCTTCAGCTGCTGAAGAAATTTTCTCTTTAATTTTTTGAAAAAAATTCATTGCCCATCGCTCCATTTCTCTCTCGTAAATTACATGGCTGCAAGTGCAGGCATACGTTCTTCTAATTCTTCTAAATGTACGGACACGAGTTTTGATACCCCGCCTTCTTCCATCGTAACTCCATACATGACATCAGCCTCTTCCATCGTACCACGCCGATGTGTAACAACAATAAATTGTGTATTCTCTGAAAATTTGCGTAAATATTTCGCATAACGAGAAACGTTTGCCTCATCCAGTGCCGCCTCAACTTCATCAAGTACACAGAATGGAACTGGTTTCACATGTAAAATGGAGAACAACAACGCCATTGCCGTTAATGCCCGCTCCCCCCCAGATAACAGTTGCAAATTCTGCAATTTCTTACCTGGTGGTTGTGCAACAATTTCGACACCGCTATCAAGTGGCGAGGACGGATTTTCTAAAATCAAATCTGCGTTTCCACCACCAAACAATTGACGAAAAACATTATTAAAATGACCGCGCACAAGTTGAAACGTATCGAGGAATTTTTTACCCATTTCATGATTCATTTCACGGATGATTTGTTCGAGGGCTTGTTTTGCCTCCATCAAGTCAATCCGTTGTCCATTTAAGTATTCAAAACGCTCGGAAACTCTTGCAAATTCTTCAATTGACCCCAGATTGACGTCACCCAGTGCAGCAACTTGCCGCTTCCAGTCTCGAACTTGTTGCGCGGAGCTATTTAAATCATCTGGCACTGGATATTTTGTTTTGGCCAATTCGTAACTTAGTTCGTATTCCTCCGCTAATTTACGAATGACCGTGTCCAATTCGACTTCTTGGCGATTTATTTTCACTTCGAGTTGATGCAACGTATCTTCTAATTCTTTTACTTGATCACGTTGATGTTTCGTTTCTAATTCATGAATATGCACGAGTTCAACCAATCCTGTTTTTTCACCGCGCTTCAATTCCAATTCAACCGTCAACGCATGTTTTTGTTTTCGCCAATCCGCAAGTGCGATCTCGCATGTTTTCCATGCTGCTTCATTATGTCCAAGTTCTTTTTGGAATTTATGAACATGTTGTTGTTCCGCTAAAATTGATTTTTGCAATACGTGGATTCGCTCACGCAATTGTTCAAATTGTTCTTCCACGTTTTGCTGTTCTTGCGCTTTTGTAGCCACCGTAACATGCAACGAAGTAACGCGATGATAATGATTTTCTTTTTTGAATTCCTGTTCTTTGCGATCTGTATCCAACCGTTGCATTGCTTGTTGGATTGCTTGTTCTTTTAAGATTGCATCGTCTAATTGCTTTGTGAAATTTGTAAATTGTCCTTCACGTTCACGCTGTTCCTCATCTTGTGTGCGTTGTTCCTCAAGCAACCAGTCAAGTTGATCTTCCATTTGTTGCAATTCACGTTTGGATTGCAACAACACGCTTTGGATCGTTAAATGGTTGCGATCAATTGCTTGATGTTCGGTAGCTAGTTGCTCCACACGAAGCACTCCCTCAGAAAGCATGCGCTGGCTATGATCCAATTGAATCTGTTCATTTTCTAAGTGAATTGATTCACTAACAATCAAAGCTTCAAGTTCTTCCATTTGTCGCTGACGACTTAACAAAGATGAACCTTTGCGCTGCACACTACCTCCGGTCATTGAACCACCGGCATGCACAACATCACCATCTAATGTCACAACGCGAAACCGATGATGCAATGCAGCGGCAATTTTATTGGCGTGTTCAATCGTTTCGGCAAAAAGAACATTACCAAGTAAATGTTCAACGATGGAACGATACGACGTATCCGTATCGACCAACTCACTTCCAACACCAACCCACCCTGCAATACCTGTAACCGTCTCTTTTTCACGAGCAGACACACTTCGACCTTGAATTGATTGAATCGGTAAAAAAGTAGCTCGTCCTGTTTGGCGTTGTTTCAAAAATAAAATCGCCGCCCTCGCATCAGCTTCTCGATCAACAATAATGTGTTGAAGCGAACCACCAAGTGCAATTTCCATCGCTGTTTCTAATTTTGCAGGGACACGAATGAGCTCTGCAACCGCTCCATGTACACCTTTCAAATCGCCGCCACGTGAGGAATTCCGTAATACCTCGCGAGTTCCTTGCGCATAGCCTTCAAAGTCTGCAGAAACATCTTGCAATGTTTCCAATCGCGCTTTCGCAGATTGAATCTTTTGTTGAATTTGTTGAATGTCCCTTGTTAGCGATATCACTTTCGTTTCATTTAATTTCACTTCTTCACGAGCAGCAGATAAATCAAAATTAATTTTTTTGATTTGAGCTACAAACGTATCCGCTTCACTCAAATGATGGTTGTAAGCGTCCAAAAACGTTTCTCGTTGATCTTCAAACGTACGCGTTTGTTCCGATCGTCCGCTTAACTTACGTTTTGCTAATATGTCTACTTGCTCCAAATGACGCAGTTCATTTCTTGCTTGTGCCTGTAATTGATACACATCATATAATTGTTGTTGTAAAATCGATAGACTATTCGCGGACAACCCCTGTTGAAGTAATTCAAGTTTCGTTTCCTCTAGTTGCAAATCTGTTCGCAATTCAACGAGTTCGGCCCTGAGTTGGTCAGAATGTTCGGAAAATTCATTTTCTTGTGTTTTTAATTGTAAAAGTTGATTTTCCCATGACACTAAGCGATCATTTGCCATCCCTATCGTTTCTAATGCATGTTTTTCACGTTCACGGCAAAGTTCA
Organism: Paenibacillaceae bacterium; assembly: GCA_947460235.1. Lineage (GTDB taxonomy): Bacteria > Bacillota > Bacilli > Paenibacillales > CANHGK01 > CANHGK01. Next base: position 38,026 of record CANHGK010000009.1, read on the forward strand.
AGTATTCCTTCTTCTTTCTCTGATTCTTCGCTAGCATGAAGCAATTGCTCTTGCAATTGCTGGATTTTCATTTCAAGTTGTTCAATACTCCAACGTGTCGTTTCTAGTGCAGCGTCCACTTTGGATAATTCAGCGTTTGCGGAAATGGATAATTCCTTTGTACGATCGGCACTTGCGCGATGTTCCGTCCAAGACGTCTGAAGTTGTTCCATCTGATAAACAAAAAGACCGATTTCCACGGACTTAATTTGAGCCTTTAACCCTTTAAATTTCTCCGCCTTTTCGGATTGACGTCGAAGTGGTTCTACTTGTTTACCCAACTCATTTACGATATCGTCGAGTCTTGTTAAATTCGCTTGTGTATCGTTTAATTTCTTTTCTGCATCACGCTTACGCGATTTATATTTAATAATCCCGGATGCCTCTTCAAAAATGGCACGACGGTCTTCCGCTTTCGAACTGAGAATTTCATCTATTTTACCTTGTCCAATAATAGAATACGCGTCTTTCCCAAGCCCCGTATCCATAAATAATTCCATAATATCTTTCAGTCGACATGCCTGGCGATTAACCAAATAATCACTGTCGCCGTTACGCGTAACACGTCTTGTCACTGTCACTTCTTCCGTCTCGAGCGGTAACGTTTTATCTGAGTTATCGAGGACTAATGTTACTTCTGCAATGTTTACTGGACGCCGGGTATCACTTCCGGCAAAAATTAATTCATCCATTTTGCCGCCGCGAAGAGACTTGGCACTTTGTTCACCAAGCACCCAGCGCATTGAATCTGAAATATTACTTTTTCCACTACCATTTGGACCGACGACTGCAGTAATCCCAGTACCAAACTCGAGTTCTGTTTTATCAGCAAATGACTTAAATCCTGAAACTTCTAATCGTTTAAGATACATCTACAACGCCCCTTCGACCAAAAAAAGAACCATTGAATGAAGAAAAACGAAGTGTATTCATACCATTCGCTAAAATCCCAGTAGCGATTGGCTGTTCACACTTCGTTATGTTTATTTGTTGTTATACACCATTTGAGGTAAGCGGCACCCCTAATTGTTTGAGTGCCTGAGAAGCTGCGTTTTGTTCTGCTTCTTTCTTCGAACGTCCGGTACCGCGACCTAAGCAATTTTCCTCTGAAAATACTTCGGTCACAAATTCCCGATCGTGTGCAGGTCCGCGTTCTTCCAAGATGCGGTACTCCAAACCATTCCGAGATTGCTGCTGAACATATTCTTGCAAACGACTTTTGTAATCAATCGTTATTAAAGAATCAAAATCAATTAACGGGAACACATGTCTCCGCAAAAACGTACCTGCTTCACCAATTCCTAAATCCAAGTAAATCGCACCAAGCATCGCTTCAAATAAATCTGCCAACAATGAAGGACGTTTCCTTCCCCCAGTTAACTCTTCACCGCGACCAAGAAGTACGTACTCACCCAATTGCAAGGCTACCGCATATTTGGATAATGCAGGTTCGCATACGATAGCAGCGCGCATCCGCGTTAATTCACCTTCTGGCCGTGACGGAAACTTCTCAAATAAAAATACAGAAACACATAGTTGTAAAACGGCATCTCCTAGAAATTCTAGCCGTTCATTGTCCACATTCAATCGGACACGATGCTCATTTACGTATGATGCATGTGTAAATGCCTCCTGAACAAGACGAACATCCCGCACCGGGATTTCAAGCGTTTCTAACAGTACACGCAAGTCCCTGGCCATCGGTTGTTACCTCCATTCAGTCTTAAACACGTTTCATGATAATCGTTGCATTATGACCGCCAAATCCAAATGAATTGGACATTGCAACATCAACTTTTTTCTCACGAGCAACATTCGCTACATAATCAAGTACACAAACAGGATCCTGATTATCAATATTGATCGTTGGTGGTATGATGCCTTTCGTAATCGTGAGGGCAGAAATAATTGCTTCTACACCACCAGCTGCACCCAGCAAATGGCCTGTCATCGATTTCGTAGAGCCAACGAGTAATTTTGAAGCATGATCTCCAAAGACGGTTTGAATCGCCTTAGATTCATTTTTATCACCAACCGGAGTTGATGTACCATGTGCATTAACATAATCTACTGCTGACCCATCAATCCCTGCACTGCGAAGTGCATATTTCATACAACGAGCCGCACCTTCACCGTCCGGAGCTGGATCAGTTAAGTGATGTGCATCTCCGCTCATCCCATAACCAATAACTTCACAAATGATATTTGCACCGCGAGCTTTCGCGTGTTCATATTCTTCAAGTACGATTACCCCAGCGCCTTCTCCCATCACGAATCCATCACGATCCACGTCAAATGGACGACTTGCACGCTCAGGTTCATCGTTACGCGTCGACATCGCACGCATGTTACAGAATCCAGCATAACCAGATGGACGAATCGTTGATTCTGCACCACCAGTAATCATGATGTCTGCTTCATCGCGCTGAATAATATGAAACGCGTCTCCGATCGAGTTCGTTCCGGATGCGCATGCCGTTACAGATGTGCTATTAGGTCCTTTTGCACCGGTTAAAATAGAAACCCAACCAGATGCCATATTCGCGATCATCATCGGAATAAAAAACGGACTTACACGGCGTGGGCCGCGCTCAAGCAAGATTTTGTATTGATCTTCGAACGTACCAAGACCACCAATACCAGAACCAATGTATACGCCAGCACGCTCAGGATCTGGCAATGAACGAACATCGAGATTCGCATTGCGCAGTGCTTCCTGAGAAGCGGCGATTGCCAATTGAACGTAACGATCCATCTTTTTTGTTTCTTTTTTCTCAATATAATTCTCTGGATTAAAATCTTTAATTTCAGCGCCAATTTGCGATTGATAATCACTTACTTCAAAGGATTCAATTCGGCTAATTCCAGATTTACCAGCGACTAACTGACTCCAAAATGTTTCAACATCTTTCCCTAAGGAAGTGACCACGCCCATACCGGTGATCACGACTCTGCGTCCCATGATCCGAAAACCTCCTGAAATCTGACTGCATTACTCGTCATAACTTATGTATATTTTAATTAACTTTTTTCGCTACATAGTAGAGAAGTCCCGTACATAGGACGGGACTTCCGTTTGATCGATTAGTTCGTATGCGACTCTATGTAAGAAACCACTTCACCAACTGATGTGATTTTCTCAGCATCTTCGTCCGAAATTTCTAAATCGAACTCATCTTCCAATTCCATTACTAATTCAACGATGTCCAAGGAATCCGCGCCTAGATCTTCTTTGAACTTAGCTGCCAAAGTCACTTTGGACTCTTCAACACCAAGGCGATCAACGACGATCTTCTTAATTTGCTCGAATTTATCTGCCACTTGAATCACCTCCTCGCGATGTATTATAAATTATACGCAAAAAAAAAGCTACTGAAACATAATGAATTTATCCGTGCATCACCATTCCACCATCGACATGGATGGTTTGGCCGGTAATGTAATTAGCATCATCAGAAGCAAGGAAACATACAGTCTTCGCAATATCTTCAGCCGCACCAAAACGTGCAAGTGGAATTTGTGAGAGTAATTGGTCTTTCCATTTTTCATCAAGTGTATCCGTCATTTCAGTCGCAATAAAACCAGGCGCAACCGCATTTACGGTAATCCCACGTGAAGATAATTCTTTCGCCGCAGTTTTGGTCATTCCGATAACTCCTGCTTTTGCAGCAACATAATTCATTTGACCTGGATTCCCAATCACACCAACAACTGAAGAAATATTGATAATCCTGCCACTTCTTTGCTTCATCATTGGACGTGAAACCGCTTTGACGCCATTAAATACACCTTTAAGATTTGTTTCGATGACCGCATCAAAATCATCCTCTTTCATACGGATCAATAAACTATCTCGTGTAATTCCAGCATTATTTACTAGAATATCTAACCGTGACCAGCGCTCAAGCACTGCACTTACCATCGTTTCAAATTCCGCAGATTTACCGACGTTTCCACGAATCAAGAATGCTTCGCCGCCTGTAGCTTCAATGGCTTCAATCACCGATTGTGCCGCCGCTTCGTTACCAGCATAATTAATGGCTACTTTCGCTCCTTCTGCCGCCAAAGCGATCGCAATTGCACGACCAATACCGCGAGATCCGCCTGTTACTAACGCAACTTTACCAACCAATCGACCCATTAGACTGAAGCCTCCTGCCTATCAGATAACGCTTGAATCGTTTGATTAAGCGCATCTATGCTATTAATGTTGTAACATGTCACGGATTTATCTATTTTCTTAATCAATCCAGACAAAACATTGCCTGGTCCGATTTCGATAAATGTGTCAACACCGTCAGAAACCATCTGTTGTATACTATCTTCCCACAACACTGGAGAAACTACTTGCCGTTTCAACAATTCAGCAAACTCACTTGCACTCGTAACTGGTAATGCAGTTACATTTGAGACAACAGGAACGCTCGGTTGATGCCACACTAATGCTCCTAAAGAATCTGCAAGTGCATTAGCTGCAGATTGCATCATCGATGAATGAAACGGTCCACTTACTTCAAGCACAATCGCACGTTTTGCGCCAATGGATTTTACTTGATCAGCTACTGCTTGAACCGCGGCTGTTTCTCCGGAAATAACAATTTGACCAGGACAGTTTACATTTGCAAGTTCAACGCGACCAACGGAATCACTAACTTGTGCACACAATCCCGCAAGCGCTTCGCGTTCAGCGCCCAATATTGCCGCCATGCCGCCTTGTCCTGCAGGTACTGCCTGCTCCATAAGCAACCCGCGCCGACGAACCGTACGCACCGCATCAGCAAACGATATGGCACCTGCTGCTACAAGTGCTGAATATTCTCCCAAACTATGACCCGCCATGACATCAGCGTGCACACCAGCTTGGTTTAACAAAGTCCAATACGCAACGGATGCAGTAAGCAGCGCCGGTTGTGTATTTGCGGTCTTTTTCAATTCCGCTTCTGTGCCTTCAAAGATTAGTCCACTTAAAGATTCCGCAAGCTCAGCATCAGCTTGTTCAAAAACACCTCGCGCAAGTTCTGACTGTTCATACGCATCTCGTCCCATCCCAATCGATTGCGCACCTTGCCCCGGAAAAACAAACGCAATTTTACTCATAAGTTATAACGCTCCTTTTACCAAGTCAAAACACAAGCTGCCCACGTTAATCCGCCGCCAAATCCAACAAGTACAATTTGATCACCTGATTTAACTCTACCTTGCTCTACCGCTTCTGCGAGCGCAATCGGAATTGTCGCTGCGGATGTGTTTCCATAACGGTCTAGATTGATCATCACTTTATCTTTTGACAATTCGAGGCGTTCCATCGCCGCTTCGATAATCCGTATATTCGCTTGATGTGGAATAAATAAATCAATATCTGCCTTGCTGAGACCCGCTTTTGCAATTGCCTCTTCAGCAGCATTTCCCATAATCCGAACCGCAAACTTAAACACTTCTTTACCATTTTGATAGATAAATTGTTTGCGATCATTAATATTTTCGAGCGTTAAAGGATCACGGGTTCCGCCATTAGCAACTTGCAACAGCTTACCGCCGTTACCGTCCGCTCCCATGACAAAAGACTTAATTCCCTTACCTTGTTCAACGGGACCTAAAACAGCTGCTCCAGCGCCATCACCAAACAAAATGCATGTGTTACGATCTGTGTAGTCTGTGATTCTAGATAATGTTTCAGCGCCAACAACCAATACATGCTTATACTGGCCGGTCGCGATATACCCATAGGCGCTTGATAATGCATAAACAAAACCTGAACAAGCCGCTTCTAGATCAAAAGCGGCAGCTTTCGTAGCTCCCAGCCGAGCTTGTACAAGACAAGCAGTAGAAGGAAATACATGGTCTGGAGATAACGTTGCAACAATAATTAAGTCAATGTCTGCAGCAGTTAACCCTGCCATTTCCATTGCTTTTAATGATGCTTCATATGCCAAATCCGAGGTTGCCTGTTCAGGTGCTGCAATCCGTCGTTCTCGGATTCCAGTACGCGAAACGATCCACTCGTCATTCGTATCGATCATTTTTTCTAGTTCTGCGTTCGTTAATATTTTTTCAGGTACGTATTTACCAGTACCCAAAATCCCAACGGGAATTAATTGCATACATTGCCTCCCTCTATGCGGACGATTTGATCGGTAATTGAATCAATTAACCGATGTTGAACAGCTTTTCTTGCCTGTCCAATCGTCTTATGGATCATTCTAGCATTGGAGGAACCATGACTTTTAATACATACGCCATTGACTCCAAGCAGTAATGCTCCTTCATGTTCTGTGTAGTCAAACGCTTTCTTAAATTTCCGAAACGAATTCTTGAGAAGTAATGCACCTAACTTACTAAACCAATTGCTTGTTAACTCTCGCTTCAACACAGACATCGCCGCAACGACGGCGCCTTCCATGGACTTAAGTAAAATATTACCTGCAAATCCATCGCATACTACAACATCACAACCGCCATTTAGAAGATCGCGCGCTTCTACATTACCAATAAAAGAAAGTGATGAATTTTCGAGCAATTCATAGGTTGCCTTCGTTAATTCATTTCCCTTTTTCTTTTCAGAACCGACATTTAATAACCCAACGCGTGCAACTTCCCCGCTGTGGATAATTTGCTGATATAAAGCCCCCATGATGCCATATTGAAGTAAATGTTGCGGAGAAGCATCCATATTCGCGCCCAAATCAAGCACAAGCACGCCACGTCCATCAAGCGTTGGCATCGTTGAAGCAAGACCTGGCCGTTCAATACCATCAATTCTCCCTACAACCAGTAATCCGACTGTCATTAGTGCACCAGTATTTCCTGCAGAAATCATTGCATCAACCTGTTTGTTTTTCAACAAATCTCCAGCCAATACCATCGAAGCTTGTTTTTTGCGACGCACAGCCCGCACTGGTTCTTCTGTTGCGTCAATCCGTTCTTCGGTATGTATAATTTCTAAACGGGGATGGGACTCCTTCAGGTGCAGACGAATTTGTTGTTCGTCACCGATCAGAACCAAATGGACATCATCCCACTGATTCAAAGAAGCAATTGCTCCCTCGACGACAACACGTGGTGCATCATCGCCGCCCATCGCATCCAATGCAATTCGCATCTTCGTTCCCCCTTCTATCAAACAACGTAAATTATAATGTTTAGATGACAGAAAGAAAAGACTTGACTAAAAATAATCAAAGGATTTTGTATATTAAATGTCGAACCTTTTTGTAATATAATGAATAATTAACTCAATTGATCAAGGAGGTACCGTCTTGAACAACGCCGATCAATCTAATGTATCGTTAGAAAAAAACAAATTAATCACAAAAAAATGCGTTTGGCTTGTCGATGACGAACCAATGAATGCTCAAGTATTCTCCACATTTTTGTTGCATGGGGGATATCAAATAAAAACATTTCACTCCGGTAAAGAAGTCATGGAAGAATTGTCACATCCTGAAACATTGCCTGATCTGCTTGTCGTGGATGTGATGATGCCGCAAATGTCAGGAATTGAATTAACCCGTTTGGTTCGAAACATTTATTCACGCCAAGAGCTACCAATTGTCTTTTTAACTGCTAATGAACGCCTTGACGACATTATTGAAGGGTTAGAGGCAGGTGGCAATGATTATCTAGTTAAGCCTATTACGCGCGCGGAGTTACTAGCTCGAATTCGTGTACATTTGCATTTAGCAGATCGAAACAATATTCTCGAAGATGAAAAAAATCGCCGTACGCAACATATGAGATTTTTACTTGATTATGTATCTCAAGGATTATTGACCGTAAACTCAACATTTAAGGTTGATCCTGAGTGCAGTGCGTCATGTTATCGTTTACTTGGAGGATCTCCTGTCGGCCAAAATATTACTGCCGTTTTGTCCAACAATGACCCCATCCAAATGGAATGGATGGAACCACTCGTTGCAAATTTGTTTTTAATGAATGATTTGTCTCAATTTAATTTATATGCTTCTCTTCTCCCGCTAGAAATCGAACGTAACGGTAGAATATTAAAAATAAGCGTACAAGCTATTCCAGACCGTTTCGGAAAACTTGATCGATTACTTTTTGTATTTAATGACTTTACCGATCAACGAAATTTAGAAGATCAACTCGAAGAAGAGCAACAATTATTGAAAATGATCGTAAGCGTACTTTCGCGCGCTCGTGATTATTCCGAATTAGTGAATGATTATCAGCGGTTTGTACAAATTGAACTACCGTCTTTACTTACCATCGATACTGAAGGAGAATCAATTGACTCGGTACTTGCGCGAAGTGTACATACGTTCAAAGCAAGTTTTCAGCAATTGAATTCCTATGTACTTGCACCTCACTTACATCAGCTTGAAAGTTCAATCAAAAAAATGTCAAATGAATCGTGGTTAGCATGGCACGATCGGGTGTGCGGTTTTGATTGGTTAGGGCCGTTCGTTGATGAACAAAATCGTATGTTCCGCGCGCTTCCAACACATCATTGGAATGTTCATAAAGATGCGATCCCTGTTAATAGAGAAACACTATTGCAGCTTAAACAATACATTCTAGATTATTTGCCGGGTAACCAGGCACTTGAATTAGTGCGTGAAGTTGAAAAACTTTATCATCAACCATTTTACAAAGTATTTGAGGGATTAACGAATACGGCTGAACAACAAGCAAAACGACTAAATAAAAAAGTGTCCGATATTGATATCGTTGGTGGTGAATGGATCATTGACGTTGAATCTTGGCGCGATTGGGGGAAATCCCTTATTCATGTTGTTCGAAACCAAATGGATCACGGCATTGAACTTCCAGAAGATCGCACCAAAGCAAGCAAACCTGAACTTGGACACCTCACCATTAACATCGAACAAACGGAATCAGCCATTATCGTTGATATGAGCGACGATGGTGCCGGTATAGATTATGAAAAGTTACGCAAAAAAATTCTTGATAAAGCACTGTTAACGTCCGATCGGATTGCGGAATTACCGAATGATGCACTTCACCCATTTTTGTTTATGGATAACTTCACGACAAAAGAGCAAGTTTCTGAATGGTCAGGACGTGGTGTCGGTCTCTCAAAAGTACTAGAAGAAACCGAACATCTTGGCGGAACGATCGATATCATCTCACAAAAAGGAAAAGGCACCATTTTCCGCTTTCGATTCGCCTTAAATGCAATTTAATTCAGTTCATCTCGGACAACACGGTCGCGCAGTGCGCGCGGGTGTTGTCCTTCTTTTTTCTAACAAAAAAAAGACATCCCCCTATTTCTAAGGGACATGTCTCCATATTTGTTGAATACTAGTCTTGCTTTACTACTTCTACACCTTTGTATGATCCGCATGAAGCACATACGTGGTGGCTCTTTTTCATTTCTCCGCACTGTGGGCATTTAACCATGCCTGGAACAGTCAAACGGAAATGGTTACGACGCGTGTCACGGCGTGTTTTGGATGTTCTACGTTGTGGTACAGCCATTTTATTGCACCTCCCTCATGATTGATCTTCCGGATGTTGGTCTATCCAATCCGCAAGGCCCATTAGGCGCGGATCGATCCGGGTGTTGGAACAGCGACAGCGACTCAGATTGCGGTTGCTGCCGCACTCCGAACAAAGACCTAAACAGTCAGGCTTACAGATCGGAATAAATGGCAACGCCAGCAAAAAGCTCTCTTCAAGCCATGGAGTCAAATCAATTTGATCTTCCTTCACAGCATTCACATGGTCCAAGTCATCGTCCGGTTCATTCACTGCTTGAAAAAAAGATTCATCAAACGGAATGTCGTACGATTCAGAAAACGACTCAAGACATCTCGAGCACGTATAGGACACTTCATTCGTCAAAGATCCTCTCACCACAACCATGCCCGCTTCCGGCCATAGCTTCAGTTTCGCAACGATTGGTGTACTCGAAAGTACAGCCTTATTGTTTGCAAAAAGTGGTGAAGATTCAACTGAGGTCTCGACTTCCACCGGCTCCACGCGATGCATGATATCCAGAAAGTGAAAACGCATAAGATTCACCTCAGACAAACAAATGTATTATATCGATTGAAAGTATGCATTGTCAATGCAAAACAAACGATCTTCGATAAAAAACACTCCCTCATGACAAGGGAGTGTCTCTTTCAGGCTCATCCCTAAAACCGGCGGCTTCCGCTCACCCTAGTGAGGCCAGTTCGCTTTGTACTAATTGGTTGACAAGTTTGCCATCCGCACGCCCTTTGACTTGCGGTAGTACAGCACTCATCACTTTTCCCATGTCCGCTTTGGTAGCAGCGCCAACTTGTTGAATCGCAGCTTGTACGACTGAACGAATTTCATCTTCACTGAGTTGTTGAGGCATATAACCTGCCAACACTTCAAGTTCTAATTTCAATTGATCAGATAAGTCAGTACGTTCTGCTTTATCAAATTCGACCATTGCATCTTTGCGTTGTTTGATTTCGCGTTGAACGATATCTTGCACTTCACCTTCTTCAAGAGGGCGACGAAGATCGATCTCCACATTTTTTACTGATGCGCGCACCATCCGAATCACTGAAAGGCGAAATTTGTCCTGAGACTTCATTGCCACTTTCATATCATCGTTTAATTGCTCCAATAAACCCATAGCAACCTCCTAGAATTTACGCTTGCGGGCTGCCTCCGATTTTTTCTTCCGTTTCACACTCGGCTTTTCGTAGTGTTTGCGTTTTTTGACTTCCGCCAACACCCCATCCTTGGCAATCGAGCGCTTAAACCGGCGGAGAGCTGCATCTATGGTTTCATTTTTACGTACGCGAGTTTCAGACATTGTTATCCCTCCCTCCGCGAATCCGATCACAACGATAGCTTCTAAACCATCAAACTAGATTATAGCGAACTCTATATGTGTAAGTCAATGCTAATTTGGAACTAATCCCCCAAGAGTTTGACCACCCAACAAATGGATATGGTAGTGAAAGACAACTTGCCCTGCATCAGCACCGCAATTGTTGATTAAACGGTAACCGGACTCGGTTACGCCCGTTATTTTTGCTACCTCTTTAGCTGCAAGCATCAATTCACCAAGTAATGCAACATCGACTGTATCCCACTCGTTATGCGAAGCAATGTGTTTTTTGGGAATGATCAAAGTATGCACTTCCGCTGCAGGTTGAATGTCATGAAATGCAAGTACATGCTCATTTTCATATACTTTCTTACTTGGAATAATTCCTTGTGCGATTTTGCAAAAAATACAATCCACGATTATCCCTCTTTCTCTGCTTCGCTAATATAAAATGCCAAACTTTGTAATTCCGTTGTAAAATCTGCATAATGCACACGAATCGCAGATGGTACCCGCAAAATCGATGGTGCAAAATTCAAAATTCCTTTTACTCCAGCATCGACCAAATGATTCGCAACATTTTGCGCTTCACCTGCAGGCACAGCAATAATCCCAATTTGAACATTATCGCGCGTAACAATTTCTTTAAGCATATCCATCGGCATCACTTCAAGCTGATTAATATTTTGTCCAACTTTATCTGGCATGACATCGAATAATGCACAAATATTCATTTGCTCTTGAAAGTACATATTGTAATTACAAAGTGCACGCCCCAGATTTCCTGCTCCAATCAATACAATCGGCATTCTGCGATGTAGATTCAAGATATGCCGAATATTTTGAATCAAAAAAGGCACATCGTATCCAATCCCCTTTTTTCCGAATTCACCAAAGCAAGCAAGATCTTTACGGATTTGGGCAGGATTTAAATTCAACCGTAGACCGAGGTCTTGAGACGAAACGGTTAACACATTTTTACTTTCGAGATCGGCCAAAAAACGTAAATATATCGGTAGGCGTTTGACAACTACTTCTGAGATATTTGGGGTTTTCACGATGAAGCGCCCCCTTTGGTGGCTAGCCAATTTCGGATCTGTAGAACCATTTCGCTCGTGTTCATTTTCGCGATCGAGGGGCTAGGTAATGAATTCAAAAAGTATTTACCATATCGGGTATGCTCAACCCGCGTATCATATAAAATTACGATACCATGATCTTTTGCTGAACGTACCAATCGACCAAAGCCTTGCTTAAAACGAATAACCGCTTGTGGTACTGAATAGGACATAAACGCATTTTTATGTTGTCTTTCTAAGAACTCTGACTTTGCCTCCACAATCGGATGAGTTGGCGGTTGGAATGGTAACTTCACAATTGCTAAACACGTCAATGAGTCTCCAGGTATATCGACACCTTCCCAAAAACTACTTGTGCCTAGTAATACAGCTCGATCATGATCTTTGAACCAACGTGTCAATTTTGTACGATTGTTTGTATCCACGCCTTGTCCGATCAACTGAATGTTTTGTTGTGTTAACATACTTTTTAGTGGACCATATACACTCCGCAACATCTTATAAGACGTAAATAAAACAAGCATACGCCCCTTCGTTTCTGTGGCCACCTCTGCAAGCGAATGGATTAATTGTTGGATAAACTGCGTTTCATTCGATGACCCGCGTAACATTGGAAAATCAACAGGAATACATACGAGTGCTTGTTTCTTGTATTCGAAAGGTGACGGCAATACAACTGCTTTCACTTTATCTGTATCTGGTTTCGGTAACCCAAGCGGTGCACAAAAATGTTCAAATCCGCTAGAAACTGATAAAGTTGCTGACGTCATCACAACGCTATCTTTTGCCTTAAACATTAAATCTTGGAGTGCCCCGCTCACATCGACCGGCATCATAAACAAATGAATAGAACGACTTGCGTACTGTGGATTCGCTTCAATCCAATATATCGCATTTCCATCGGACAATTGTGCAAATACATTTAATCCATCACGCAAGCGCATAAACTGTTTAATCGTCCCGCTCAGATCTGTCAATATACCTTGAATATCAAACGATATGGCTGATTCATCTTCGAGCATTTCACTCATTAATGTTTCGAGTGTGCGAATTGCAACTCCCCACTGATCGTAAACAGAATTCACGAGCACTTGAAATTCATTCCAACGGCCAGGTGGCCGCTCCGGACGAAGACGAACTTGAAGTTGCGGCAACTCTGCATTGGAATCCATACGCGTACGACTCAACAATGCATATAACCATTCACAACATTGATCCCACGCTTCTTTTTGCATGACCCAATCACCGCACCAAGAATCCAACCTTGCAACCCATTCGCTTTTTTGCGGATGCATTCCGCGAAGTAACGCATGTTTTAGTTGACCGACTTGTCCATTACGTCCGTCTTTATATAAACGGTACATCCTAGCCAAGATCGAAAAATACGTGATCTCCAACCCGAGATGCCTACTCGCAACATCCTCAAAATGATGGGCTTCATCGATCACAACATGTTGATATGCCGGTAACAATCGATGATCTGTCATAAAATCAGTCATTAACAAAGAATGATTAGTGATAACGACGTCAGCTTTTTGCGCATGAGCCTTCGCCCGATGATAGAAGCATTTACGGAACCAAGGACACGCGCGGTTCAAACATGAATCACTATCACTTGCGACTGTCTGCCAAAATTCGTTGCCACGGTTGCCCCAGTTAATTTCTTCTTCATCTCCAAATTTCGTTTCACTGAGCCACACCAGCATTTGTGCTGCAGCAACTGCATCGTCTTTCATGGATTCAAAATCATTTGTGTTTATTTTTTGTTCGAATTTGCGTAAACATAAATAATGATTGCGTCCCTTTAACACCGCTGCATCAAACGAAAGAGGAAATACAGATTGCAGAAAAGGTACATCTCTTTGGCGAAGTTGTTCCTGTAGTTGAACGGTATGTGTACTGACGATGACTTTTTGCTTAGTAAGTAAACCGAAAAATAAACCCGGTATCAAATAAGCAAGCGATTTCCCCGTACCGGTTCCGGCCTCAATGACGAGATGACGGTTATTGCGAAACGATTCCCACACTTCATGGATCATTTGACGCTGAGATGGCCGTTCTTCAAAATCATCTAACTGCAATCTCACTTGCTTATATAACGATTCCAAAAACGGATCAAATGGTTCTTCGTTTAAAAGTAAAGGTTCTGTTTCTTCCTCATTCTCATCGCGATCCGTGGGTGTGACCCAATCATCAACATTTAATACAAATTGGCGATATGTACGTACGTTTTGCGCGGATTCCGGCGTCACGGCACCATCTGCTACCGCATCCAATTTTGATTCGATCACCAATTCAAAAAACCATGACATATCCGCACCATTTGTCACAGCATTCGCTCTCAAAATGGACACTACATCACGAATTCGTTGCACCAGTAATAAAGGCATCGACTCCAGTCGCGCCAAACAATGCAACCATACAATCGCGGTTGCTTCTGCGTCTGCATCAGCTCGGTGTGCTTGTACGAGCGGAATTCCAAATTGCTCGCATATCATACCTAATTGATAAGACGTTAAACTCGGAAATAACATTCGAGTAAAATCCAATGTATCTAAAACTCGACCTACAAACGGATCAAGTCCAACTTGTTCAAATGAACGTTGTAAAAATCCAAGATCAAATCCAATATTATGACCAATTAGCACAGTATCTTCGAGCATCGGTCTAATTTCTTCACAAACCGTTAGCAAATCTGGTGCATATTGTACCAGATCATTCGTAATTCCGGTAAGTTGTTGAATAAATGCAGGAATTGAATGGTTTGGTTTAATAAATGAACTATAAGTAGAAGTCACCTGACCGCCTTCAACGATCGCCAATCCGACTTGGATCATTTCGTCATTGGCACCTGACCCAGTGGTTTCCACGTCGACCACAGCAAAGCGGATCATATCATCAACGCTCCTTTCAATGCTATGATTTAGACGGCCAAACCGTACCATGCGGTTCTTCGGTGTCTTCTTTCCAAATCTGATTACATTCATCTAAAATTGCAATTTTGGGTTCATACGCGCGGGCATCCGTTTCACTCATCATTACATAGGAAATAATGATCACGACATCGCCTGGATGGGCCAATCTTGCTGCCGCGCCATTCAAACAAATCACGCCACTTCCCTTCGCTCCGGGGATGACATATGTTTCAAAGCGTGCGCCGTTATTGTTATTTACGACATGAACTTGTTCATTTGGAAGCAAATCCGCCGCTTCCATCAAAGCGGTGTCAATTGTAATGCTGCCAACGTAATTCAAATTTGCTTCAGTTACCGTCGCGCGGTGAATTTTTGATTTCATCATCGTTCTAAACATCGATTTCACTTCCTTTATCTGAACCAATAAGCAAATTATCAATTAATCGGGTACGTCCAAAACGCACCGCGAGTGCAAGCAAAATCATATCTTTTGTATCATATTTAATCAAGTAATCAGCAAATACCGGATGTAGTGATGGGTAATGCCGCACCTCAACATAATCAATGACCGCATCCGTCTGATTAGAAATCATATCTTCTGCAAGTGCGCGGATATCCAAAGCTGGGATGCCTTGTCTTTGTTCAATTAGTATATGTTGAACCTCTCGCAAAGCGCTGGACAAAATAAGTGCCTGAGTCCGTTCTTCGTTCGTTAAATATACATTTCGAGAACTCATTGCAAGTCCATCTTTTTCTCGAATAATTGGACAACGAACAATTTCCACAGGAATATTCAAATCGTTCACTAATTGCTCAATCACCGCAACTTGTTGAGCATCTTTCATCCCAAAACAAGCAAAATCGGGTTGAACAATATTAAATAATTTCACGACGACAAACGCTACCCCATCAAAATGTCCAGGACGCGATGCCCCGCATAATGATTCACTAACGGATCGAACTTGAATGCTCGTCATTGGCTTCGCCGGATACATTTCATCTGCCGAAGGTAAAAACACCGCATTTGCGCCTGCTTGTTGAGCCATTTGCAAATCACGAGCTTCATCACGAGGATACACAGAAAAATCTTCGTTAATACCGAATTGTAACGGGTTTACAAATATACTCACAATAACATAATCAGCACGACTTAACGCCTCTGCGATTAAAGAAACATGTCCGTCATGTAAATACCCCATCGTCGGAACAAATCCGACTTTTTTTTGTTGAGCGCGTAATTTAGCTCGCCAAGCGTTTACTTCGCGAATCGTGCGTAATACGTGCACGGATGTTCCTCCCCGTTCTCAAAACGTTCTTTAATTAAATTCGCTCACTCGTTTCAGGATTTACTGTATGTGCGTCAAGTTGTGTTTTCGTTTGATCATCCATCCCGAACACATGACTTGCATCAGGAAAATCCTTGGATTTGACCTCTTGGACATATTGTCTAATCGCCACAGTAATTTGATCCCCAATCGAAGCGTACGCTTTCACAAATTTCGGTTTTACGGGAGACGCATATTGCAATAAATCATGATATACAAGCACTTGTCCATCGCATAACCTACCAGCACCAATTCCGATCACAGGAACAGAAATCAATTCAGTCAATTTTGCGGCCAGAGGTTCAGGGATCAATTCAAGCACAATTGCAAACACCCCCGCTTGAACGAGCGCTTGTGCATCTTCGAGCATCTTTTTTGCTGCATCGAATTCACGACCTTGCACACGATATCCACCAACTTGATGAACCGATTGCGGTGTGAGTCCAAGATGTCCCATGACCGGAATACCAGCTTGAACACAAGCTTGCACCATTGGGACAATTTCGGCGCCACCTTCCATTTTAACTGCCTTTGCGCCCGCCTCTTGCATTAGACGGCCCGCATTTTTGAGTGTGTCCTTACGGTCACCATGGTAGGTAAGAAACGGAAGATCTGCAACAACTAGTGCTTGTTTCGCCGCACGTGATACCGCCTTCGTATGGTGTACCATATCGTCTATCGTAACAGGGATCGTGGAGTCATAACCAAGCACCACCATGCCAAGTGAATCACCGACTAATAAAATATCCGCTCCAGCTTCTTCCGCTAATTTTGCCGCAGGAAAATCATACGCAGTAATCATTGCGATCGGTTCTTTCCCTTTCATATGCCTGATTTGATGTGTCGTCATTGCACGTGGTTGCATGGAAATCACCCCTTTAATGTTGAGAAAATTTTCACAAATAAACCCCTTAGCCGATTGGCTAAGAGGCGAAATTTCACGCATCTTCACGCCGTCTCGGTCCACTGATGGATCCAAGCAGGATCAGGTCGTATACGTCCGATCTTTTGAATGAGTTTATTATAACAAAGATTGAATCACATTTGCACCTATGATCATTCCCAAGCGATTAAGGAACCATTCGGTTCAATCCAAAAACGTGAGCCGTTTTCTTTTTCAATAAGTAACCGCATTGAAGTATCAAGGTCAAGCGGCGTTGCCATCACAATTCCTTCTCGCGTACGAAATGGTAAGTTGATTGGCATCCGCGGCATCGATTGTTTTATATAGTGTCTCATTGCTTCTACATCTACGTTCGCGCTCGCATAAAACCGATTCATCACCTTCATCAATTCTTCATGACATGCCGCTAGAAGTACTTCTCGTTGCGGAGGCTCTACGCCAAGACGAACCCAAGATGTTGTTTTATCACGCATTTCCATAGGGAAATCTGATGCTTGATGATGAATACTAATACCAACTCCGATAATTGCATATTCAACTTCATGATGATTTAGTAAGGAGTCAACGAGAATACCACCAATTTTTCGGTTGCCAACAAACAGATCATTAGGCCATTTCAAGATCAACGATAATCTAGTTGATTCTTTCGCTAGTGTACGGATTGCTCCGCATAATGCCGCTGCTGCGATCATTTGCATCCATGGCATCCATTGCGAACATGCATCCGGACGAACAATCCAACTTACATATAATCCATGTTCCGAGGGCGATTGCCATACCCGACCATCACGACCGCGTCCACTTGTTTGTTCATCTGCTCCAACAAATGTACCATGTGGTGCACCTCGCTTGGCAAGCTCAATCGCTCGTTCTTGTGTCGAATTAATTGTTGCATGCCATTCCCATTGTCTTGGCCGGATCCACGATAGAAACGATGAGTTAATCCAATCTTCATTAATGTGCATGGCCATCGTCTGCTGATTCACCCCATGTTAATTGAATATATGATTCAAGCACATCGAGATGATTTGGTATTTCACCGATTGCTGTTACGTCAATTAAATGATTGATCACTTCTGATAGCCAAGGTCCTGGTGTTTTCTTTAAAATTTGCATTACTTGATGTCCGGAAATCGCAAGTTCACGTGCATTTGTAACCTTAACTTCTTCATCCCAAACTTTGGACGACGATATCACGAATTCGATTCTGGAACAATCTAATAATTCAATTGAAAAGGGCCCATAAAATGATTCGCTATTCATACGATGAAATATTTGAATCATCTCAAGAACTGCGCACATACAAACCCGTTCATATTTTACAATTCCACGTTTCCATTGTAGTTTAACTGCATCCTCTTCATGTAGATGATTACAGATAAATTCATACCATTCCAAAAATGCCTGCAATGACTTTACTATATCATTTGCTTGATGTTTCGAACATGTCATTCGTTGCAATTGCGTTCGTAGAACACCCGGAGAAAGTTCACTCGCCCACGCCCAAATCCCCCAACGTCCTAAACCAATCGGCATTTGATCAATCCAGCTCGTAATGATCCGAATTCGTTCATTCCATACAAACCGGTACGCCAGCTCATTACGTGTTCGCTTCAACATCCCACTGTCTGCTAACAATTGGATCGCCAATCCTGCTTCTTTACTTTGAAGCATTAATTCCCATTCTGTGCGAACTCGTTCCATTGCAATATGCTCCATCAAAGGTGCAAGCATAAGTGCCGCTTTCCAGGTATCATCTTCGATACGAAAACGGAACCGTGCGGCAAAACGAATAGCTCGCATCATCCGAAGCGCATCTTCTTCAAACCGCTCATGTGCATTTCCAACACAGCGTATGATGCCACGTTTAATATCTTCAAGTCCATCATAGGGATCAATCAACTGAGCATCCACATCAAGCGCCATTGCATTGATTGTAAAATCTCTTCTCAATAAATCTTCATGTAATTCATCAACAAACTGAACCGTTTTTGGGTGACGATGATTAACATACTCATTTTCTTTTCGAAACGTTGTTACTTCATAGGAAAATTGTTTGTACAATACGGTGACGGTACCATGCTGCAAACCAGTCGGAATCACTTTATCAAACAATTCAAGCACCGTTTCCGGTGCCGCTGAAGTTGCAATATCAATATCTTTAACCTGCACGTTCATTAATCGATCGCGAACACATCCGCCGACCATGAATGCCCGGTGTCCTTTTCCTAGTAATACTTGCATTACATGCAGAGCACCTTGCTCCATTAATTCTACCCAATGGGAATCTAAATGATTGCTCATATTTGAAAATCTCCCTGAACAACTTGCCTATATAATTGCTCATATTCCGAAGCAATTTTATGAGCATTAAATACTGTAGTAGCACGTTCGACTGCAAGTTCCGAGAATCGCTGACGAATATTTTGATGAGTAATTAATTCACGCGTATAACGAGTTAATTCATCCAAATCACCGAGTTCTGTTAAAAATCCAGTTTTGCCATGAACAACAACTTCAGGAATTCCGCCAACATTTGTACCGACGACAGGAACACCACATGCCATTGCCTCAAGTGCAACCAATCCAAATGATTCTTTTTCCGAAGGTAATAATAATACATCTGCCATGGCAATAATTTCAGACAC
This sequence comes from Paenibacillaceae bacterium, assembly GCA_947460235.1. Taxonomy (GTDB): domain Bacteria; phylum Bacillota; class Bacilli; order Paenibacillales; family CANHGK01; genus CANHGK01. Next base: position 57,731 of record CANHGK010000009.1, read on the forward strand.
GTCATCTTGCTTTCCCAAGAAAATGACGTCTTCAAGCAAACCTCTTTCCATAACTGCGTTAGTCAGTTTGGACAATTCAGGTCCTTCCCCAACAAACAATAATTTAAGTGGCCGTTCTTTGCGAATTCGCTCAAACACTTCAAGAACATCATGCGTCCGTTTTACCGGGCGATAATTAGATACATGCATTAAAATTGGTTCATCATTTCTCGCAAATTCTCGACGAAGCGATTCATTTACGCGTGGATAATAATATCGGTTATCAATAAAATTATAGACACGATGAATCGGTCGTTTTGTGCCAAATTGTTCAATCGTTTCACGTATTAAATCATCCGAAACTGCAGTTACGGCATCACTTTGATTGATCGCAAGTTTAATCATGTCTCTTAGTGATTCATCTTGTGCAAGTACTGTTATATCCGTTCCATGTAACGTTGTAATCAATTTTAATTGCGGACCAACCAATTGTTTAGCAAGCCAAGCACATATCGCAAATGGAATCGCATAATGTACATGCAATACATCCAAATGCTGTGTCTTTGCTACATGTGCGATTTTACTTGCGAGTGAGATATCATAAGGCGGATACTTAAAAACATAATAATCACTTACTTCAACCTCATGATAAAAGATATTCCGATAAAACTTACCGAGTCGAAACGGCATGCCAAATGAAATCATATGTACTTGGTGCCCCCGCTCAGCCATCATTTTTGCTAGTTCGGACGCCACAACGCCTGAACCACCAAGTGACGGGTAACAACAAATCCCGATTTTTAACATACCGCACCTCCCATTACTCATTTAAAAATCAAATATGATCATTGGGTCGTTCGTTGTAAACGCTTCTGCGTGCGTCACACCAATCCGATATCCCCATAACTGATCACGTGATTCTACTTGCTCCAAAAATTTCTGATTAATCGGAGTACTTACACGATCCACACCATCGTTAACTGAAACAGGTGTGAATTGAGTTGCATAACAACGAAGTGCTTCACGTTTTGTATCGTAGGAAGACGTTACATCAATAAAAAACTTTGGATCATTCCATTGGTGGATATGGTACTGCCAGACTGCATCAACCGTCCAGACTGGAATTTCAGGCATCACTTTCCGTAATCGGGCATTTAATACAGCTTCTGCAACCAACTCAGATGTGCGTACGTGGTCAGGATGACGATCCGTATTCACAGGACAAAAAATAATTTTCGGTTGAGCATCGCGAATGACACGAGTAATTGCATCAATATGTTCTCGTGTACCATACAACCCTCGATCAGGCAAACCTAAATTCAATCGTTTTTCGATACCAAGCACACTTGCCGCCGCGGTCGCTTCATATTGACGAGTTACAGGATCACCATTTGAAGACATTTCTGCAAGCGTCAGATCGCAAATAACAATTTTCTTCCCTAACATTGCAAAGCGGGCAATCGTCCCACCCATACCAATCTCAGCATCGTCCGGATGCGCACCAAAAATCAACCAATCCACGCCTTGGCGTTCACTCATGCTTGTTCACCTCGCTGAATGACTTCACGCCATTTTAAATCCCCACGTTCAAAAGATTTAATTAACATTTCAGCAGTTGCAATATTTGTTGCAAGTGGGACCCCATATACATCACAAAGCCGAAGCAATGCGATAATATCTGGTTCATGTGGTTGCGCGGTAAGCGGATCACGAAAAAAGAGCACCATATCCATGTCATTCGTAGCAATCATTGCCCCAATTTGTTGATCCCCGCCAAGCGGTCCCGATCGAAAGCAATGAATCTGTAATGCTGTTTGTTGCATAATTCGCGTGCCTGTAGTACCCGTCGCATACAACTTACAATGTTTTAAAACTTGTTCATATGCAATTGCAAAATTGACCATTTGATCCTTTTTACGATCATGTGCGATTAGTGCGACATTAAACATGTGTAACCCTCCGTGACGGTTTCAATTAAGACATTATTAAATGTTCAAATCCATAAACGAAACCGGTATACCCAACGACTTTTTCAATTGCGAGTTTAACACCTGGCATATAACCCGCTCGATCATATGAATCATGACGAATCTTTAATGCCTGTCCGTTACCTGCAAAAATAACTTCCTGCTGCGCAAAAATTCCTGGTAACCGAACGCTATGCACCCGAAATCCTTCGAACAATCCACCGCGTGAACCAGGTAAAGTCTCTTCTTCTTTTAGATTTCCTTGGTGTTTGAATTCTCGATTTTCCGAAATCCATTGTGCCGTTTTTAATGCAGTACCTGAAGGCGCGTCTAATTTTTGATCGCCATGGAATTCGATAATTTCAACATCAGGAAAATATTTCGCAGCTTCAGCAGCAAATTTCATCATCAAGATTGCACCAATCGAAAAGTTTGGTGCAAATAATCCACCGATCCCCTTTTCTTTACAACGGTTATCCAAATCAACGATTTGATCATTGGTTAAACCAGTTGCGCCAATAATAGGGCGCGTTCCATTATTGATCGCTATACATGCATTCGAATAAACTGAATTAGGATCTGTGAAATCAACAACAACATCAGCACCCGTTCGAGCTAGCGAAGTTTGTAACTCACTTTCAATTAAAACGCCACACGGTTGATTGAACAACACCGCCCCAACATCGTTTCCAAGCATATCGCGATCAATTGCGGATACCAATTCTAAGTTTTCTGCATCGATTACCATTTTAACGACTTCACGTCCCATACGTCCACGTGCACCAATGACTGCTACTTTAATCAACGACTTCGCCCTCCAAAAATAAATAAAATAAATCCGCTGATCGAATGGTTAATCCATACGCGTCCAGCGGTTTGCATCTCTCGTTTGAAACTTATGCATCACACGTTGGTGAATGTCCGCTAAGTCAATATTCATAGAATTTGCATAACAAGTAATGATGAAAAGAATGTCCCCTAATTCCATTTCAATAGAATTTTCTTTTTCATCATCTTTCTTTTTCTTTGGTCCATACACATGATTAATTTCTCGAGATAACTCCCCAACTTCTTCCGTTAAACGAGAAAGCATCACAAATGGTTCAAAGTAGCCTTCCTTAAACTGCGAAATATAAGCATGTACCTGATCCTGCATGCCACGAAGCGTTAATTGTTCAGACATATTATAACCTCCAATTATTGCGAAACGTTCGTAATAATATGGAACACATTTTTCGTAGGACCCGGAACATAAATAATATATAACAACAAATAAACTGTAACTCCTGTAATTGCAGTGAAAAGCCAACATGTCGCTGTAATTGGTCCAATTTTGCGATGTTTAGAGAAATTTTTCTTATATGCAAGCACCAATGTGATGATTCCCAGAACCGCAGAGAAAAGCGCTAGTGAAATATGAAAAATTAAAAATGTAAAATAAAATGGTTTAATCCAATCAGGTCCACCAAATGCAGTATTTCCCACTATTACGGTACGTGTTGCATAAATTAAAAAGAACAGAACCGCACAAATCGCACCAATAACCATTTTTTGCATATGTTGTTGCATCTGCTTATTACGAATATCTCGCCATCCAAAAGCGACAAAAATTGCACTTAAGACAATAAACGACGTACTGATCGCAGGTAAAATTGTATTCATGCTTCTCCTCCGTTCGGAAACACCATAGTAATTGATGCTATTTCTTCTTTATCCTTCGCTCGTTCCACGCGATGCCAAGCAAAAAATGTCGTTGCAAGTACAATTCCATATGATAATTCTTGAATGATTTTCATCAATACTCCGCCCAATTGTTGGTCATCCATAGGTGATAACCATTGTAGCGATGGATCAATATTGCTATACGTATTGTACAAAACATGATCGGCAAAAACAATTAATGCACAAGCGGGCGTCAAAATAACCCCATTTCCAAAAATATAAGCAATCTTTTTCAAATCAGATAACCGCGATTGTTCAGGAATTGGTGTCAACATGGACCACCACATTTGAAAACTTGTTACTTGTAATAACAAATGATAACCCGTATGCAAAATTGGATGACTCATTGCTGTATCAAACACAATCGGAAAATGGTAAAACGAAAACAATGCATTAAACCCGAGAACGGTTACAAGTGGTCTAGTCATCAACCGGAATAAACGATCTACACTCGGAATTTTCATCCAATGTGCATACCAATTTGATGGAACTCCGACCAAAAACAAACAAGGAAAGACCATATACATTAATGACTGTTGAAACATATGAGCACTAAATGAAGCCATATGTCCCAAATATGCCAATGGACTGCACATTGCAAAAAAATACGTTGTCATCGAAAATGTAAACGCGAGTAATTGCTTACGGGTTGCGTTCAAAGCGTTTACATGAAACCATCGATAGATCAAAATCATAACGATTCCTATGACAATTGAAAAATAACTCCAAGCTTGCGGTCCATACCAAACTTGCCCCGCGTTCATTGCATGATCAGTCATAAAAAAAACCCCCATTGTGAAAAACGAGAGGCGTCGCCGCCTCTCGTCTACAACCTATTACCAACCCAACCAATATACAGTTGCAATTACCGCAGTAAATGCAATAAATCCACCTAAAGCAATACCCATTGCAGGAAACAGATGACCTTTTTCATTCATATGCATCCAGAAAATCAATTGAAACAACGCCTGTACAATGGCCAATAACGTAATAAACGGCAAACCAAACGTCCAAGAAGTAATTGCATATTCTCTAGCAGGATCAATGATGTTTCCTACAATATAGAATGAAATTACCGTTAAGATCATGGAAAGCGAAAACGTTAAATAATGAAGCTTAGCAGAATGCTTTGATTTTGCCTTTTTGTAATCTACTGCATGAGACTCATTGGAATGAGATGCCATTATTTACGCCACCTTTCCCATCAAGTAAACGACTGTAAAAATGAATACCCACACTAAGTCAACAAAATGCCAATACAATGCAGCAACATACAATTTTGGAGCAGTAACAACAGTTAACCCTTTACGAGTCAATTGTAACAACAATAAACTAATCCAAAGTGTCCCAAACAATACGTGAGCACCATGGAATCCAACTAGCGTGTAGAAAGATGATGCATATGCAGTTTGAGTAAAATGGAAGCTATCATGATTCGTATAGTTACTAAACTCCATAATTTCAAGCCCTAAGAACGACAAGCCTAAAAGAACGGTAACTGTAAACCACAAATAAATTTGCTTCGTATTTCGTTTATGCATACCAAGAATTGCAAGCACAGATGTCAAACTACTTACTAGGAGAATCACAGTAGACCAAGCAACTGTCGTTAAATCAAAAAACTCAGCAGGATTTTTTGCGAGCAAATCATCTGAGTGACCGCGCAATCCTAGGAATGTTGCAAATAAACAACCGAACAATACGGACTCTCCACCAAGGAAGAGCCAAAAACCCATTAATTTATTACGACCCTCAAGCGTTGCACTTTCTGGGTGTGGAGGTAAAACCCCAGGATGTGAATGAGCACTCATGCGTTTTCCTCCTGATCCACATGGATTTCTTCGATAGGAATGTGAAATCCTTGATCATCATAAACAGATCTAAGAAACATTCCAAATAGGAATACTGCAACACCTGCTGCCGCAAGAATATAATGTTCAAAAACAAATCCAACCACAGGTAACGATGTTGCTTTCGTGTTTCCATTAAACATAAATCCATAACCAGCAATAAACAATCCAAGTGCTTTAACAAAAGGCATAATTGAAGGTGAAGGCATATGAATTTCGGCAAGCGGTTCAGCAGGAATCATACCTTTGTTACCAGCCATTTTCTCAATCCATAATGCATCCAAGCCTCGAACTCGAGGTAATTGAGCAAAATTATACTCTGGTGCAGGAGATGAAATTGCCCACTCCAATGTGCGTCCATCCCACGGATCCGCAGGTGCATCCGCTTTCTTCATTTGAGTAACAATAATATTTATCATCATCACAATAATACTAACGCCCATTAACATTGCACCAATTGTACTTATGAAATTCCCTTTTTCAAACCCTTGACCAGCAAGATACGTATACACACGGCGTGGCATTCCATCTAAACCTAACCAGTGTTGAATAAAGAAAGTCATATGGAATCCAACAAAGAAAAACCAGAAACTGATTTTGCCCATAGTTTCATTCAACATACGTCCAAACATTTTAGGCCACCAGTAGTACATTCCAGAGAACATACCGAAAATTAACCCACCGACAATTGTATAATGGAAATGTGCTACGACAAAATAGCTATCTTGGAACTGAAAGTCAGCAGGTGGCAATGTCAACATAATACCTGTCATCCCACCAATAACAAAAGTCGGGATAAATCCAATTGCATAAAGACTAGCCGCTGTAAAACGAATATGTCCGCCCCACATCGTTAATAACCAGTTGAAAATTTTGATCCCCGTTGGAACCGCAATCAACATCGTAGCAATTGCAAAGATCGCGTTCGCAATTGGACCTAAACCAACAGTAAACATATGATGAACCCAAACCATGAAGCCTAAAAATCCAATTAATGCTGTAGCAAATACCATTGTTCCATACCCGAACAATCGCTTATGTGAGAACGTTGATAATACCTCGGAAATTATTCCAAATGCTGGTAAAATCAAAATGTATACTTCTGGATGTCCAAAAATCCAGAAAATATGTTCCCAAAGTACAACGTTACCGCCGCCTGCAACTTCAAAAAATTGTGCGTTGAACAACCGATCAAACATTAATAATACAAGTGCAACTGTAATCGCAGGAAAAGCGAACAATACAAGTGCCGAGGTAACGAATGATGCCCATGTAAACAATGGCATACGCATAAACGTCATTCCAGGAGCACGCATATTAATAATCGTAACAAGGAAGTTAATTCCCCCGATTAACGTACCTAACCCAGCAATTTGCAATCCAAGTACGTAGAAATCAACGCCTGAACCACTATATGCTTTTGTTGATAATGCAGCGTATGCTGTCCAACCTGCATCGGGTGCTCCGCCTAATAAATACGAAGTGTTCAGCAACACACCACCAAACAAAAACAACCAAAAACTAAGTGCATTAACGTATGGAAATGCAACGTCACGTGCTCCAATTTGCAATGGAACAATCGCATTCATTAATGCAAAGATTAATGGCATCGCCGCAAAGAAAATCATCGTCGTACCATGCATTGTAATCAATTGGTTAAAAATTTCTGCAGTATTTTCTCCAAATAAATTTTGTTCTGGAAAAAACAATTGCAAACGGATTAGTAATGCCTCAACGCCACCAAACAAGAAGAAAATCCCAGCAGAAATCAAGTAAAGAATTCCGATCTTCTTGTGGTCAACCGTTGTTAACCAATCCATAAGCCCGCTATAACGTTTCACAGCTCCGGCCACTAGAATTACCTCCTAACATATTGATTCAATTACTTTTTATAAACGTGCAATGATTCCAAATATGCTGCCAATGCATCTAAATCATCATCAGAGAAATTTGGATAAGGTGAATATCCTTTAAACATGGTATTTCCTGGTTTAATGGAGTTCGGGTCTTTAATCCAAGCTTTCACGTTTTCAGTCGTGTTTTTACGAATGCTTGCAACCATTTCACGATCCGCAAAGTTGGTCAAGTTTGGACCAAGTACCCCGCCATTACCCCCAACAGCATGACAACTGATACATGAGTTTTTCGTAAACAACTCTTTACCTTTTGCAGCAAGCGGAGATAAATCCATAGGTTCAGGCTTAGCTCTCATTTTTTGTGACCATGTATTGAAATCATTCTCATCCAAGACAATTACCTTAAAATCCATTAATGCATGAGAAGGTCCGCACAATTCTGCACATTTCCCTTTAAATACACCCTCTTTTTCAGCTAAAAGAGTCATTTTATTAATCAACCCAGGGTTATTATCGCGTTTACCACCAATTGCTGGAACCCAAAAAGAATGGATTACATCCTTTGATGTTAATTCAAATTGAATTTGTTTTCCTTTTGGAATATACAAATCTTGTCCTGTTGTAAATCCGTACTGCGGATATTCAAATTCCCACCAGAATTGATGTCCTGTAACTTTTACTTGAATTGCCTCAGAAGCAGAATACACTTTTTCAAACTTAAATGTATACATGATAGTAGGGATTGCCAAAACAAAAAGCATAATAAAAGGAATTACCGTCCAAATGATTTCTAATGTGTGGTTACCTTCAACTTGTTCTGGAATACCAGTTTGACCTTTACGTTTACGATACTTTACAAGAACATAGAAAAACACCGCAATTACGACCACGAATACGATTAACATGACGCCCAGACTAAATTTCATGAGCCATAATTGCTCGCGAGCAACTGGACCTGCTGGAATTAATGTCGATAGGTTCTCTTGACTACAACCAGTCATCAACCAAATCATTAATGGAAGCAACGCTCCCAAACGCCAACGGCTCCGCCATTTCTTAAACATTCGCAACTTCAACTCCTTGTGCTCATTTTACTCTAAAAAACCTGACAACATGGTCAGGTAGGCCTTTCGCAACGAAAACTTCATTACAATTACAGATAGGCAAGAATAAATCTTACCTATTCTGTAATCGCAGAAAATTTTGTTATTCAATTGCCATTAAGGTGTCTTCTTTTGTTTAGACAACCACTCTGCCAACTGATTCATTTCATCCGGTGTAATACCGTTGTTAATGTTCGAATCATATTGAGCAGACATTTTTTTATTTTCTGAACCATTCTTGATAATATTCATAATTGCAGCCTGATCAAGTTTATCCCCAACACCAAGCAATGCAGGAATTCCGGCAGCAGACATACCTTTCATATCGGCACCATGACAAGATACACAAGTAGCTTTCTTGAATACTGCAAATCCAGGATGATCCTTAGCCATAACACCCATTTTTTCTTCTTTCTTTTTACCGCCACCTGTAGCATGTTTCTCAGGTTTCAAGCCTTTTGCTTCAAGTTCTTCTTCATAATGCATCCACGAAACGTTTGTCAAGAAAATAATAGCAGCAATAGACAATAACATTAGACCAGTTGAAATTGGCCTTTTGTAAAAACGACGTTCTTTTCCTGTATCCAAAAATGGAGCCAATGTTAACGCACCGAATGCGATAGTTGGTATTACGATCGTTCCAAATACAACAAATTTATTTGCAAGGTAAGGATATTTCAACATTTGGTACAAAAACAAGAAATACCAATCTGGCATTGGAATAAATTGAGCATTTGTTGGATCCGCAATTTCTCCCAGCGGTGCAGGATCAACCAAAATTAATACAAGGAATCCAACCATAAATACCGATGCGACCATCCACTCTTTCAATAAAAAGTTAGGAATAAACACTTCGGATTTCCCAGGATACGCCATATAATCACGCGGGACTGATTCATGATTTTTTTGTGGGACACGAGAATCACCAACATATATAATCTTTTCATCTTTATTATGAGATGAGGCCATTTGTACACCTCCTTTATTCTTATAGTGGTCCAGATATACCTTGCTTACGAATCATAAAGAAATGTCCGCCAAGCAATGCTAACATTACTGCAGGCAAGAAAAACACATGAATTGCAAAGAAACGCGTTAAAGTTTGTGCACCGACAACTGGTCCACCTTGTAGGAATTCTTTAATATATGCTCCGATTACTGGTGCAGTTTCTGCAATTTGAATACCTACTTTTGTTGCAAAATATGCTTTATTATCCCATGGAAGTAGATATCCCGTAAATCCAAGACCTAACATAACCATGAAAATAAGCATACCGATAACCCAGTTCATCTCACGTGGTGCTTTGTATGAACCGGTAAAGAATACTCGTAATGTGTGTAAAAACATCATAACAATAACAAGACTTGCTCCCCAGTGATGCATACCGCGAACGATATCACCAAATGCCACTTTATTTTGTAAGTAATCAACTGATGAATGTGCATTGATAATATCCGGAACATAATACATCGTTAAAAACATACCGGATAAAATTTGAATGACGGTCACAAAAAAAGTCAACCCACCAAAACAATACACAAATGCAGAAAAGTGATGAGCAGGGTTAACGTGCTCAGGCACTTCATGATCAGCGATATCTCTCCAAAGTGGCGTAATGTCCAGGCGCTCGTCCATCCAGCTATAAACGGATTTCATACCTAGTCGCCTCCTTATTCTTATTTACTTGTTAAATGATTAGGTATAATTTGACCCAAATAGACAGAGCCATTATCAACTTTGACCGAATACTCATCTAAAGGTAGCGGTGCTACTTTCAGATTCTTACCTTCGTTTGTATATTGTGCTCCATGACACGGACACTCGTACTTGTTGTCAGTTGAAACAAAGTTTACGGTACAGCCTAAGTGTTTACACACAGGAGATAATGCCGTAACGTTACCCGCTTCATCTTTGCGCAACCAAGCAATTAGTTCTGGATTACTTTCAACCCAGCCATCAACTTGATTTACTTGAAACCTAATCTCAATCGGAGTTGTTGTCAACTTACTTACTTCGGTCACTTTTACGAAATCTGTAGCTTCCCCTTTTTCCAACAAAGGATCTACAGCAAATCGAATCATCGGGATCGTAATCCCAGCAGCTAAAAAACCACCTGTCGCTCCAAGGGTGTACGTTAGAAATTGTCTACGTGACATTTCTTTCTTATGGTTCGACTGTTCGGTGTGTTGGTCATGTCCTTTCGCAATCCCATCGCTCATTATTTTGATTAACCCCCTTTGCTAAAAACATTTTCAGTTCAAATTTAAAGTACATTAAAGCCTTTTTAAGGTCAAACTAATATTATCGCTTTGAACCATTAGCGTCAAGAATACGACCAATACAGCGGGCGAATATTGGTAGAACTTTTGACAATTTGTCATAAATTCGATACGTCTTTTCTCCAAAGTTGAAGTATTTCTTCCTTGCATTTTGCAGAATCATCATTTCTATCATCAATAACCAAATCAAAAGCACATTCCTGTTTAATAATTACTGATGGAGCAACTACCAAAATGACAAATTTGAAACCAACACTTCTTAAATTGTTGATTAGATAATTTGTAAATTCTGAAAAACCTTCAAAACAATACTGCAACGCTGGATATGTAATGACCCGCCCTTTAAAGGGAACTTCAATCCATTCAAGACGTTCTTTCAACCCACTTAATAATTGAACAACCCGTGGAGGTGTTTCATTCCCAGTCAAACCAGAATACGGAATCACACAAGTATCATAGTATGCAGATGTTTCATTCCAAATGGATTGATTAAAATCAGTAAACTTCAAAATTTAACCTCCTTACTGCGTAACATTAAATGCCCGGCGTCGTTATAAAGTTCACATATCCAATTCCCTTTTTCAAATCGAATAAGAGTCAACGAAGCGTTCCCTAGCCAACCTTCAGGAATCTGATGAAACCAATACAGTAAAGCAGAACGAATCCAACCTCCATGCGTTACAACTAGAACTCGTTCTCCAGTATGTCTATGTATCATTTCTGCAAACCACGACGCACAACGCTTACGCAAACTGAATTCAGACTCCATTCCAATTTCGTGTGGTCTAACTTTCCAATCAACACCGAAACGTTGGGTTCGCTCAGTAATTGTAGTCCCTTCGATTAAACCGTAATACCGTTCTCGCAGTCTTGAATCAGCCTGAACAATTAAATCAGGCGACAAACGTTGAATCGCAAGTGCAGTATCTTTAGCTCGTTTCATATCACTGCAATATAATTGGTCCCACCGCTCGGCCGAAATTCGCTCAGCAATTTTTCTCGCCTCTAATATCCCTTGATCATTTAAAGGGATGTCTGTTTGACCTTGGATTCTTCCTTGTCGATTCCAATCTGTTTGACCGTGGCGTACAAGTCCAAGTAATATCCCATCCAACAATCTCAACCTCCAAAATAAAAACCTTCTCAGTTGAGAAGGTAATATAATCACGACATCAAATTAAGCTCTTATTCTAGAAAACCAATTCATTAACATGATTACCGATAATATTCCGACCAAAGATAAAACAAGTAAATAGTTAAGTTCTCCTTGTTCGGGTGTCGGGGTCAACTTCATTGGCAAGGTAATGCTTGCCATTGCAACTGTATTTGATAAGTCTACAATATTATCACCTGAAGAAGCAGCTACCGGAGATAATCCGACTAACTGTTCAACCGGTGCTTCAGTGATAGGGGGAAACATTATGGAATATGTAAAACTAACAATAAACAATGCTAAGAAAAAAGAAGAAGCAATTGCTAATTGCCGGAAAGCTTTGAACGAAAGGTTCATTCCGCGTTGTGCAACCGGTCTACGCCATGTATCAGTTGCATAGATCCTTTCCATAACTTGAGAAGAAAAATTCTGTTTCATCTTTGGCAATTCCATCTCACTATCTAATTCAATCGTTAAATCATTTTCTAATTCAAAACTATCCCGAATCAATGTATTGCTCTCCTTCCAAGCTTGGAAATCCGACATACACTCAGGACAAAGCAGAATATGTTTATCAACAGAATGTTTACGAATATCCGTTTCGGAATAATCGCAATAACTTCCGATCCACTCTAGGATTTGTTCACATTTCATTGTCCATTCATCCTTTCATAATCTCCTGAGTAATGCCCCGAAATATAACTTTCCATTTGCGTTTTTACGCCGGCTCTTGCACGAAATAATAAAGACTTCACAGAACTAACTGTCTGACCAAGAATCGTTGCGATCTCATGGTATTCTAATTGATCATACTCACGCAATATAAGCGCTGAACGTTGTTTATCCGGCAAATTATTGATCGCATCCCTAACTCTAGATACCGTTTCTTGGCGAATCGTCTTGTTCTCAGGAGTGTGATCAGCAGGAGCTGCTAATTGATATGCCGCGTCATCCAATGTCACTGAACTGGTGCGATTTTTGCGAAGTTCACTAATCACGCTATTTCTTGCAATTGTATATAACCATGTTGCAAATGAAGCTTCGCCCTCACGAAACAAATGCAAACTTCGAAATGCTTTATAAAACGTCTCTTGGCATAAGTCCTCTGCAACCGACTCCATACCCGCACTTTTGAGCAATTGAAATACAAACGCCAACAACTTGCGTTCATAACGTTTAATTACTTCTTCAAATAGTTCGACATTACCCTCAACGATTTCACGAATCAACTGGGAATCAGTCACTGACCTGCCCTCCTTGACAGTTCATAAAACGCTCATCACAGTTACAAATGAATACGTTTTAATCCTGCAAAAGTTGCGGACATTCCGCATTTAAAAAATGATTTTTTGATATTCAAATCATATATCGGAAAAGCATACAAAATCAATGAGATTATAGCAGAAAAAAAATACCACCTCTCCCATTCTGGGAAGGTGGCTGCACAATATGCATTTATAGTTAGGAGTGGAGAGAGAACATACTATGGTTAGTATATTGAATGCGTTTTCATTCGTCAACTGTTTTTTGTTGTTTAGTAAACTTTTTAGAAAATAAATTCATTTTCGATAAATGGAATATCCGATATTTGTTAAAATAATAGTTGCTCGATCCAAATCATCCGCTGTTCTGAAAGTTAATCGAAGCACCCCAGGTACATCCGAGCGTGTTTCGTTTACATGCAAATTGCTTAAATTAATTTCATATTGACCAAGCAATGTCGCAAGTTGTCCGATGGCTCCTGGACGATCCGGTAAATCGACATAACATTCATGAAGTGCATGTAATAATCCGCGTTTTCGCTCTGGTACAAGCTTGCGATACGCATTTGCTTTCGCAAATTCAGCGGCAATTGAATCTCCATCCGAAGTCTGAATCCATGTTTTCCATTGATCCACTTGGCTACCCCAATCGTCAAGCATATTTAACATCACAGAACGATTTTGTAACAAAATATCTCGCCAAATAATTGGATCACTGGATGCAATTCGCGTCACATCTCGAAAACCACCCGCTGCTAACGTACGGTACAAACATCGATCATCTTCGTAATCATTAACTTGATTTACCAATCCTACCGCCATAACGTGCGGCAAATGACTGATCGCACCAACAACCTGATCATGTGTATTGGCATCCAACACGATAATTTGTGCACGGGTATATTCTAACAAATCACGAAGTCGTTGCAATGATGTTTCTTCGACATCAACGGGCGGAGTTAACACATAGATTGCGTTCTCAAAAAGTTCAGCAGATGCCGCCTCTACACCTGACCGTTCACTACCAGCCATAGGATGTCCACCAATAAAACAAGCGTTATTCCATGCGATTGCTGACGCATGTTCCATAATTTTAGATTTAGTACTACCAACATCCGTAATAATACATCCAGGTGCTAGCGATAGCTGTGATAACTTTATTAAATAATCAGGTATTTTGCCTACCGGTGCACAAACCACTACGACATCTGCATTTGCGGTTGCTTTTTCTAAATCATCATAAGCTTCGTCAACAACTTCTAATTGTAAATATTTTTGAATAGATGAAGGGTTTGGTGAGTATCCAATCACTTGAATCCCATCTTTCCCTTTCCAACAGCGGGCCAATGAACCACCGATTAATCCGACGCCAAGAATGCTTATTCTGATTAAATTTGAACTCATTAACTTACTGGGTTTGATGCCAGTGCTTCTTGTAGCGCTTTAATAAACGCTTCATTTTGATGAGGTTGGCCAACAGTTACTCGAAGATGCGTCGGATATCCGAGTTGATGTCCACCCCGTACAATGATGCCTTGGCGCATTAACGATTCAAACACTTGACCTGCAGGTTGCTTTACATCAACCATAATGAAGTTACCAAATGCCGGGAAATACTTCAAACCCATCTTATCAAAATGATCTTGTAAAAAAATTAAGCCCATTCGATTCGAATCCGCACATGCCTTGATAAACGCCTGGTCTTCAATTGCAGCAATTGCTGCAGCTTGTGCCATTCTCGTTGTGTTAAAAGGCTCTCGAACTTGTTGAATTAATCGGATCATGTCAGGTTGTCCGATACCAAATCCAATGCGATGCGCAGCAAGTCCGTAAATTTTGGAGAACGTTCGCGTAACAATTAAATTCGGATATTGACTTAGCAGTTCTTTGCTATCTGCATAATCTTCATCTTCGATGTACTCACTATAAGCTTCATCAAGAACGATTAAACAACTTGAAGGAATTGACGAAAACATCTTTTCGATGGCTTGCTTATTTACAATTGTACCTGTTGGATTATTCGGATTGCATATCCATATGATTTTTGTATTTTCGTTAACGAGCGCTAACATTCCATCAAGATCATGAACGCCATCTTTTAGTGGGACTTCATGAATGATCGCACCTTCGATTGCAGCATTATGTTTATATTGAGGAAATGTCGGAGTCGCCATGATCGTTTCATCACCAGGATTTAAGAACGCACGACAAATCATCAATATTACCTCATCAGACCCTGCACCAAAAATGAGTTGTTCAGGTTTAACGCCAATGAATGAACTAACTGCATCATTCAAAGCGACGCTACCACCATCTGGATATAATGAACTATGCTCAATTTCATTACGCATTGCTTCTTTTGCCGCAGGAGAACAACCCCATGGATTTTCATTGGAAGCAAGCTTAATCACTTCTTTTAGGTTATATTGTTTTTTTACTTCTTCAATCGGTTTTCCCGGTTGATAGACAGGTAAATTACCGACGGTTACTTTGGATTTCATCTGTCTTCCTCCCCAAAATTACGCATGAACTAATTGCGTTAAAAATTGACGAACATGCGCCAATCCTTGTTCGCGATCTGAATCAGATTTCAATAACTCTAAAGCTTCTTCAACGGTACGTACAATCGCACTACCAACAATAATGCCATCACACCGAGTTGAAAAATATTTGTATTGATCATGATTCGAAATTCCGAAACCGACGCAAATTGGTAAATCAGTACTTTGTCTTACAAAATCTAAAAATGAATCAATTCCTTCAAAAAACGATGTGCGTGTGCCTGTTACCCCAAGTGAAGATACGCAATAAACAAATCCACTCGCAGAACTTACGATTTTGGCAACGCGATCATTCGATGTGGGAGCTACAAGTGGAATTATATGCAATCCGCGAGCTTGCGCAGCATCCCTAACTTCTTCGCACTCTTCCACTGGTAAATCTGGAATAATCAAGCCATCAATTTGATGAGCTAAAAACAGCTCCATCGCATTTTCGATCCCCATTTGTAAGATAGGGTTATAATATGTGAATAAAATTAATGGAATTGTTATCCCTGCTTCGCGGCAACGTTTTGCTAGACTTAGCACTACTGGGATATTGATTTCATTTTCAAGTGCGCGTTGTGCCGCACGTTGGATAATCGGTCCATCGGCTAATGGATCAGAATAGGGCACGCCAAGTTCAATGCAATCAGCACCGGCAGCTACCAATTCTTTAATTATTTCAAAACTAATATCTACACTTGGATCACCAATCGTCAAATATGGAATAAATGCAGCTTTTTTTGCTTTCCGTAATGAAGCAAAACGCTCATCAATGCGATTCATTACGATTTCCTCCCAAATTACGCATAATGGTCTCAACGTCTTTGTCACCACGACCAGATAACGAAACGACAATAATTTGATCCTTGGACATTTTAGGTGCACGCTTAATTACTTCAGCAATCGCATGCGCCGTCTCAAGTGCTGGAATAATCCCTTCGGTGCGACTAAGCACTTGAAGTGCGTCAAGCGCCTCCGCATCGGTAATCGGTACGTACTCTGCACGTTCCGAATATTTCAAGTAAGCATGTTCTGGTCCAACGCCAGGATAATCCAAACCTGCAGATATTGAGTGCGCAGGTATTACTTGACCGCCTTGATCTTGCAGCAAATAACTCATTGATCCCTGAAAAACACCTTTTGTACCTTTCGTCATCGTTGCCGCGTGGAATTCAGTATCTACACCTTTACCTGCAGCTTCGCAACCAACCAAATGAACCGATGTATCATTTACAAATGGGTAGAACATTCCTATTGCATTACTTCCTCCGCCGATACATGCGATAACGGTATCCGGCAAACGTCCTTCTTTTTTAAGAATTTGTTCGCGTGATTCGTCACCGATAATCCGCTGAAAATCACGAACCATCATCGGGTACGGATGCGGTCCAACCGCACTTCCTAGCACATAAAATGTATCTTCAACATTGCTTACCCAGTAACGAAGTGTTTCGTTTCCTGCATCTTTGAGTGTACGCGTGCCTGAGGTAACCGGAATCACTTCTGCACCAAGTAATTTCATACGAAACACGTTCAATTGCTGACGTTTCGTGTCTTCTTCACCCATAAACACTTTGCATTCCATATTTAATAATGCCGCAACCGTCGCTGAAGCAACACCGTGTTGCCCCGCACCTGTTTCAGCAATAATTTTCTTTTTCCCCATGCGCTTTGCGAGTACTGCTTGACCAATCGTATTATTAATTTTGTGTGCACCGGTATGGTTCAAATCTTCGCGTTTCAAATAAATTTTTGCTCCGCCAAGTTGTTCCGTTAACCGCTCTGCAAAATACAAAGAAGTTGGTCGACCTGCATATTCGTTCAATAAATAACGAACTTCGGTAATAAATTCAGGATCGTCTTTATATTTTAAGTAAGCTTCTTCTAATTCGATTAGTGCATTCATTAATGTTTCTGGAACGTATCGTCCCCCGAAAGGTCCAAATCTACCTTTTGCATCAGGCCATGTTATCATTGGATTTCACCCTTTTTATGAACAAGTCTATTTTATGAATATCCTTATGTTGGTCTGTCTCTACCCCGCTTGAGATATCCACACCATCAGGATGATACGTATCAATTAAAGTTCTAACATTATCCGGATTCAAACCACCGGCAACCCATAACGGACGCTTACATTTATTTGCTGTACGTTGTAATTGCGGAAGGACATCCCAAGAAAAAGTTTTACCACTTCCTCCGCCATATTGCGGATCATGTGTATCAACCAAAAATAAGTCAACAAATGGGGCAAGCTTTTCAATTGTTTCGCCAATTGTATCTATGGGGACTTCTTCACCTTCCATTATGGTTAGCGCTTTCCAAACTTGAATAACCCCTCTATTTCCATTGGCTATAGTCCATTCTTTCAGTGCATCTCGGATACTACGACAAGTATCAACGGACTCTTGTCCGTGTAATTGAACAACATCCAATGAACCATTCTCAACCATCCGAAGCACCTCATCAACCGTTGGATTCACAAACACTCCGGTTAATAATGGTGGGTTCAAGTGTTCAGGCATATGATTAATTAATGTGCGCCAAGCGAATGGAACCGTCGGATCAACCTTTCGTCGACTCGGTGCAAACACAAACCCTATCGATGTGATCCTTCCATCAAGCATTGATTCAAATCCTTGAGGTTCACGCAAGCCGCAAATTTTAATGTTAGTTTGCATTAATTACCTCACGAATTTAAGATTGGTCCCATGACATTCAAAACGCCATTATAAATGTCAGATTGTTTCATAAACGTTTCGCCAATTAAGACTCCTCGCACACCAAGTGCTCGTAGCCGTGTTACTTCACGCATCGTACTAATGCCACTTTCGCTGATAACAGTGACATTCTTAGGTACCAAGGGCAACAAAATTTCAGTAGTTGCCAACTCTACCTTAAACGTGTTCAAGTTCCGATTGTTAATTCCAACAACAGAGACTCCCATTTCAAGTGCACGTTCTAATTCAGCACGGTCGTGCACTTCAACAAGCACATCCATGCCTAATTCATTGGCAAACTGGTGATACCGTAGTAATTGTGACGGCCTTAAAATCGAAGCAATCAACAAGATGGCATCTGCACCAATCGCACGAGCCTCATAAATTTGTGATTCATCAATAATAAAATCTTTACGTAAAATCGGTAATTTACAAGAAGCACGTACACTTTGCAAAAAACGAATGGACCCTTGAAAAAACTTTGAATCCGTTAAAACAGATAGGCAATCTGCACCTGCTCGTTCGTACGTTTCTGCGATATCAACCGGATTAAAATCTTCGCGAATAACACCTTTTGATGGTGATGCTTTTTTAATTTCTGCAATTAAACCCATTGAACGTTTTGGACGCTCGGTTAATGCTTGAATAAATTTTTTAGGTGGGTTCATATCGCGAATAATACGATCCCAACCAGCTGGAGACTGCTGTTCATTTAATGCTTGAACTTCTTTTTGTTTTACTTTAACGATCGTATCGAGGATCATTGTAAAGCCCCCGTCCATTGTATTAGCTGATTTAATTTAGTAGTTGCAAGTCCTTGATCAATGATAGACCCCGCAAACTTCACGCCTTCTTGGAGCGTACCACACTTACCAGATAAGTAAAAGCAAGCACCCGCATTTGCTAACACGATATCTCGATTTGCACCTTTTGAACCCGCAAACACATCCAAAATGACCCGAGAATTAATATCTGCATCTCCGCCTTCAATTTCGCTGAAATTCGCAGCACGAAGACCTAGGTCGTCTGCTGTAATGGTATATGTGCTCAATTCTCCATTTTTTAATTCCGTTATTTTCGTTGGAGAGGAAATGCTTATTTCATCAAGACCTTCTTCACTGCCAACAACCATCGCACGTGTTAAACCAAGTTGACGCAGCACTCCTGCAAGCAATTCCGTCTTGTTGCGATCGTATACACCAAGTAACTGACGGTCCGCTCCAGCAGGATTCGATAATGGTCCTAAAAAATTAAAAATCGTACGCACACCAATTTCGCGGCGAGGTCCGGCAACATGTTTCATTGATTGATGATAAAGTGGAGCAAACATAAAACAAATTCCGATCTCATGCAAACATTTTGCAGCTTGATCGTTGGTCAATTGAATGTTAACACCAAGTTTTTCAAGCACGTCCATACTTCCAGATGTTGGCTTGCTGGACATCGCACGATTGCCGTGTTTTGCGACCCGAATTCCACCTGCTGCTGCAACAATTGCTGACGCAGTAGATACATTAAAAGTAGCTCCGCCATCACCACCAGTACCGCAAGTATCAAGAAGATTTTCACCTACAACAGGAACATGCAGCGCTTTTTCACGCATCATTTCTACGAGACCAGTTATTTCTTCTTCGGTTTCACCCTTCATCCGAAGTGCTGTAACAAAACTTCCAATTTGAGCTGATGTGCATTCGCCGTTCATCATCGATTCCATCGTTTGTCGCGAAAACGATTTGGACAAATTTTGTTTTTCTACCAAATTCGCAATCGCTAATTGAATAACTGTTTTTTCTGTGGCGCTCATCGATGAACCTCCTATAGACTGCAACGTATAAAAAAGATAAAAATCCTCTAGCACCGCTAAGAGGACCAATATCTAGACATGACCGATTAGGAAACCGTGCTTGTAGCTAAGTCAGGACGTAACCGTGTTGCTTCACGTAAATACACATGTGTAATATCTCGTTGTGGTTTGTCCGTATTGACGAGTACCATTAATCGTATACAAAGCGGTAAACTATTTGTAACATTAATTTCGAGCGCGCACATAATTGGAACGAAGTCCCAACCAGCCATTTGTCTTACTGCAAGTGCTGGAAAAGTTGCCGTCAAATCATGCGTTACGGTAATAAATACACTGCACACATCATCAGGTTGCACTTCATTTGAAGTAACGATTTGATCAATTAATTCTTTCGTTGCATCCAAAATAATCGTCTGATCATCATGTGTCACAGTTGTTGCACCGCGAATTCCACGTACTTTTTGCATTAGACAACCTCCTCTACCAAAGAATCAACGACACGGCGAATTTCTTCTACTGGAACGTTTTTGACAATTTCAACTTCACCGATCGATAACGGTAAAATATATGTTAGCGTACCATTTTGATTTTTTTTATCATGCATCATTGCTGACATAATTGCATCAATATCAAATGAAGCAGGAATCCGAACTGGCAATCCAAAATTGCGCATCATTCGTTCTGTTTCCGTTGCAATTAGTGGATCCTTACCACGATTCACTGCAACCATAGCTGCTGCTACCATGCCCACTGCAATGGCTTCACCATGAAGCCAAGCATCATATTTTTGAACTGCTTCAATTGCATGACCAAGAGTATGACCTAAGTTCAAAATTGCACGCAAATGAGATTCCCGTTCATCTTGGGATACGATCATCGCTTTCACTCGGCAACCCTCTTGTAACGCATAAGCCAGTGCATTTGGTTCCAAGTCCAATAACTTTTGATGATTTTCATCGACCCAATATGCAAAATCGCGATTCCAAATCAATCCATGTTTCAGCACCTCTGACAAACCCGCCCGAACTTCACGTAACGGCAATGATTGGAGTGTATCCAAATCATAAATAACTGCAAGAGGTTGATGAAATGCACCAATAATGTTTTTGGCTAATCGATGATTAACGGCAACTTTTCCACCTACACTACTGTCATGCGCCAAAATCGTCGTCGGTATTTGCACGAAATGAATCCCGCGCATATATGTAGCAGCGAGTGTCCCTGCCAAGTCCCCGACCACTCCGCCACCTAGTGCAAGTATCGCTGATTTACGGTCAAGTCCCGCAATTAAAGCCGCTTCAACAAGCAAGTCTAATTGTTCAAGCGACTTTGATTTTTCGCCATTAGGTACGATCGCAGTTGCAACATGATATCCCGCTTCAGTTAATGATTCTTTAAGTGAATTCAAATATAATGGTGCAACTTGAGTGTCACTTACGATTAACAATGAAATTGGTGGTTTCAACCCTCGAGTTTGAAGTAAACTAGAAACGTTTTTTAGCAAACCAGAAGCAATCCAAATTGGATATGAACGTTCGCCTAATTCGACATGCAAAGTATTCATTAGAAACGAGCCACCTGTTCTTTATAACGATTCAGGTTTTCTAAAATTTCTTCCAAGGAATCTCCGCCGAATTTTTCCATCAATGCATTTGCGATTTCCCAAGCAACTACATTTTCCATAACAACGCTTGCCGCAGGCACAGCACAACTATCTGAACGTTCAATTTGCGCTACGAATGGTTCTTTTGTGTCAATATCAACACTTTGCAATGGCTTGTACAAGGTTGGGATTGGCTTCATTACTCCGCGAACAATGATTGGCTCGCCTGTTGTCATACCACCCTCAAAACCACCGGAGCGATTGGAATTGCGATAAAATCCTTGTTCTTGACTATAAGCAATTTCATCGTGGACTTGAGAACCACGTAAGTGACCCGCATCAAATCCAATTCCAAATTCTACTCCTTTAAATGCTTGAATAGAAAGAACGGACATCGCAATTCGTGCATCTATTTTACGATCCCATTGAACGAAACTACCCAAACCTACAGGTACGCCTTCGATCCGAACTTCAACAATTCCACCAATGGAATCTCCTTCGTTTTTAATGAAATCAATATGATCCATCATTTTTTGTTCAGCTTCTGGGTCTAAACAACGAACTGGTGAAGCCTCGGTGCGCTCGATTTGTTCATCAATTGACAAATCGATGCGTTTTGCTTCAACATCTCCGATACGTAATACTTGACCCGCAACTTTAATCCCACACGCAAGTAATAATTCACGAGCAATTGCACCGCAAGCAACTCGAGCAGCAGTCTCACGAGCGCTAGAACGTTCCAAAATGTTACGCAAATCACGTTGATTATATTTTAATGCACCATTCAAATCCGCATGACCAGGACGAGGACGATGAACACGACGTTTTGCTTCACCATCTTCAACAGGTTCCACGCTCATTACAGACGTCCAGTGCGTCCAATCGTTGTTAATTACTTCAAGCGCGATCGGAGCCCCGGTTGTTTTTCCGTGACGCACACCGCCAACGATATTAGCAGCGTCTTTCTCGATTTGCATACGACGACCACGGCCATATCCTTTCTGACGACGTTCCAATTGATGATTGACCCGATCGGTAGAAATCGTCACGTTACTAGGCATGCCCTCAATAATTGCTGTCAATTGTGGGCCGTGCGATTCCCCTGCTGTTAAGTACCTCATGATTTTCCTCCTCAAAATAAACGCATTACATTATTTTCGTAGTTTGCGATAAAAGAACGTATCCGCTGGTTCCATGTTATATTGACTCGGATTAAAAATTTGCTCCGTGCTGCCAATAAACAAAATACCACCAGGTCGAAGCGCTTTTGCGAATTTATGATATAAATTATGTTTTGCTTCTTCGGTAAAATAGATGATGACATTACGGCAAATAATTAAATCATAATTAGAATCAAACGTATCCACCAACAAATTTTGCTTTTGGAAGCGGACAACTTGCTTTAATTGATCATTGACATGGAACATCAATTCTTTTTTTGTAAAATATTTTTGAACGTATTTTGACGGAACTTCGCGGAGTGATGTTTCCACATAAATTGCACGTTTTGCCTTCTCAATCGCACCATCATCGATATCCGTTGCAAGCACAGTAGATGTCGTTAACAAATTCAATTCGTTTAAAACCATCGATAGTGTATATGGCTCCTCACCGGTAGAACACGCTGCACTCCATGTTTTTAGACGACGATTTTCCTGTAATAATTCAGGAATAAAGCGTTGCATTAAAACTTCCCAACGATTCGCATTTCTCCAAAATTCTGATACATTGATCGTCATTCGATCTAAAAACTCGTAAAACATTTCTTTATCTCGAATCATCGTATCAAAGTAAGAAACAAATGTATCAAATCCACGTTTTTGACGAAGTGTCGACAATCTTCGTTTCATTTGATTTTCTTTATATAGGTTTAAATCAATTGCTGTCATATCTTTGAATTTCTTAATAAATAGTTCCCAGTCTTTATCTTCCAAAACAATTCACGCTCCTTGGGTGATGGACACTTTTGTACAATATGCTACAATTCCATACACCAAACGAAAAATCCTGCCCTAGACCCAGCGAGTAATCTCACGGGAATAGGATATCAATTCTTGCGGTGCAAACAAATTTTGGATTTCATGATTAGCATTTTGGATCGAGTCCGATCCGTGAATCAAATTCAAATTCGTATGATGACTGAAATCTCCACGAATTGTGCCTGGAATCATGTCCATGGCATCCGTTTTACCGATCATTTTTCGGGAAAGAGCAATTACTTGATCACCTTCCCAAACCGTTGCCAGTAGCGGTGATGACGTAATAAATAAAAATAATTTTTCGAAATAGGGTTGACCAATATGTTCATGATAATGATTTTTTGCCTGTACTTCAGACATAAGCATCAATTTGCATCCAACCAATTGAAACCCTTTTTGCTCGAACCGCTTAATGATTTCGCCGGCAAGACCTCGTTGTATGCCATCTGGCTTTACTAAAATGAGCGTACGTTCCATGGGGACTCCTCCTTGCTATCATAAGAATATGTAATGTCCTAATTTGAGCGATTAATCACAAAATTAGCCAAATGAATTAAATCGTCTCGTTCTTTTTGTGCTGGCAACTGCGCGATTCTGCTCAATGCCCTGGCAATCACTCGTTCTGCAATTTCACGTGACGTTTCAATCGTGCCTGATGTTTTAATGATTTCAATGACCTGCTTAATTGCCGATGGACTTTGGGTTTCTTTAATTACTGCAATGCCAGAAATCAACGATTCACGTAAATTTGGCATGCGTAATGCAAGCAAAACCGGCAACGTTAAATTTCCTTGCTTCAAATCATTTCCCGGAGGTTTTCCAATTTGCTTCTCCGTCCCTGTTAAATCAAGTAAGTCATCCATGATTTGAAATGCCATACCAATGTCATAACCAATCTGATATAACAACGAAGAAACGACTTCATCCGCACCAGCTGCCATCGAACCGAGTTGACAACTTACCGCAATTAATAAGGCAGTTTTCCGTTTGATACGTCTCCAATATTCAATTAATGGCTGATTCAAATCAAAAAAACGACGCATTTGTGCAAACTCACCGCGGCACATGTGAACAATTGATAAACTTAATATTTGATGCAATTGCGGATTACGAATCGTGCATGCAATTCGAAGCGCATGTGCAAAAATAAAATCACCGGTATACATCGCGGTACGTGCATCCCACTTTGCCATCACCGTTAATTGCCCACGACGGGTTCTTGCTTCATCAATGACATCATCATGTACCAAAGTAGCCATATGAATCAACTCCAGAGGTACTGCAATGTTTAGTACATCAGATGATTGACGATTCCCAAATCTAGCTCCTAACAAAGCTAGCATTGGCCGAAGTCGTTTCCCACCGGCTTTTAACAAATGCGTTGCGGACTCTTTCAACGTCGTCTTTTCTTGTCCGAACACATCAAGTAACGCTTGCTCAACAGCTTTCATGTCCGATTGATAGCGCATAAATAATGAAATGACATTCATCGTTCCACCTGCAAACTGACGAACTCAGCGTCCGATCCGATGTGCGGAATATCCAGTAATGCCCCGGATTCATAGCACCGCTTCAAATACCATCGTAAATCTTCTCGTTGTTTTTCATCAAAATTATAGTCTAAACCTGCGAAGTAATCACGCCAAAATTGCTCATCCCCACCAAGTTGTTGCTGAGAAATTTGAATAATTTTAGTTAAATCGTGAAAAGCAGCATGACAGTTTTCTTTCAATGCCTTTTGCAATATCGAAACGACTTGCGGTTCACGTTCACTGAACCTTTTATTCACTGCCCATACCGCATATGTCATCGAACGATCTTCGAGTTTTTTCCACCACTGTCCAAGATCTGTAATCATCATATTTAGACGAGGTTTGATTAATAATTCCAAAGCATCATCTCCAATAAGTAGTGCCGCATCATTCAAAGCGAGCATTTGATCTACATTAGGACTACATGTCACATATTCAATGGTCACATTTGGCAACGATGAAATTAGAATTTTTAACAATTGAACCGATGTTTCAGAGGATGATGTTAACGCAATTCGCACATGTTTCCATGTACTCAATGGTTGGTGATGCAGCAATAAAATCGATCGTACTTCACCTGGCGAAGATACCGATAGTCCCGGCAACAACTCGTAATTCATCCAATTCCTTGCATATGCCAATGATGATATTGGCGCTACATCAAGTTCATCATTTTCAAGCAATTTATTCAATTGTGTAGGTACACCTTGAACCATTTGAACATCGAATGCATTTTGATGTCGAAGACGCTCATCTAATCCATGAAAAAAGGGCAATACATTCACGTAATCAATTTGACCGATCCTCACTACCGTTTTTCGACTTGTCATTTTCGTCCGCCCCCCACCGAGTAAATAAGGCGTGTTCGATACCCATTCGATCTAACAATTTGCCCGTTAAAAAATCTACGATGTCCATAACTGACTTCGGTTGATGATAAAATGCTGGCATAGCTGGTACAATGGAAACACCGATTCTCGATAACTTTAACATATTTTCAATATGAATCGCATGCAGGGGTGATTCTCGAGGCACCAAAATTAACGGCCTACCCTCTTTAAGCATGACATCTGCAGTTCGTTCAAGCAAATTGCGAGATGAACCGGATGCAATATTCGACAATGTTCCCATGGAACAAGGAACAACGACCATTCCAGCTGTCAAAAATGAACCACTTGCAATGCTTGCTCCGATATCTTTTACCGGGTGTAGTATGACGTTTGCATTTTCATTCGAGCCAATGGCTTGTAAAAAATATGCATTCCGGTCATTGATAGGCCAATTTAATTCTTCATTAATAACTCGCCAACCAGCATCAGTGATGATTACGTGAATCGGTATCTCTGCTTTTCGCAATTCTTGGCATAATCTAACTCCATAAATTGCACCACTCGCTCCAGTAATCGCAACAACCCACGGCTTTTTTTTTGCTGTCAAAATGAACGAACCCCCAAATCAATCACGGTTCCAACAAATAAAATGATACTAATTAATCCATTCATCGTAAAAAAAGCAACTTGCAATCGAGACATATCATTTGGTTTTAACAATGCATGCTCGTATATCAAAATCCCAATACAAATGATTGCTGAAATTAGATACCAAATATGTAAATGCATATTGACATATAACGCAATTAAACATACTGCTGTCACAAAATGAAAACCTTTGGCAATTCGAAGCGCTTGAACAACTCCGAAAACAGAAGGGATCGAGTATAATCGTTCTGAACGATCAAACGCTTCATCCTGAGTTGCATATAAAATATCGAACCCACAAATCCATGTCGCAACAATGATAAATAAAATCCATGCTGGCAATGGCAACTCTCCGGTTACGGCTAACCAACCTCCAAGCGGAGCTAGCGCGATGGTAACGCCGAGAACAACGTGACACAGCCAAGTAAAGCGTTTTGTTAGTGAATAGAATACAAGAAAAAACACAGCTACCGGTGATAGTGTTAAGGCAAGCGGGGCCAACTGTGAGGCCGAAACTAACATTAATAAAACCGAAAAGATACTGAACAACCAAACCGATTTTACGCTTAACAATCCGGCAGGAATTGCACGTTTGGCGGTACGCGGATTTTTCGCATCAATATGACGGTCCAAAATTCGATTAAATCCGAACGCAGCACTACGCGCCCCTGTCATCGCAAGCAGCACCCACAAAACTTGAAGCCATGTCGGCCACCCATTACCCTCTCCAAACGTTGCAAGAATTGTCCCAAGAAAAGCAAATGGCAATGCAAAAATCGTGTGTTCGAACTTGATCATTTCCATAAACACGCCGATTTTGTGGATAACATTACGCATTCGTATTCCCTCCGGATTCTTCCGTTTGAATATCTATAGGCTTTTGCCCCATATGTAATGCAGCAATCCCGAAATTAAGTGGAAAAACACGCACATTTTCGAGGCCTTCTTCTTCAAACCATTTCCCTAGTTCCTTGTAGTCCGGAAATGCGATCAACGACTCCGGTAACCAGCGATATTGCTCATAACTTTTAACTAACCATTTACCCAAAAGAGGCAATACCTTTTGAAAATAAAAATAATACAATTTGCGGAACCACGTTGATGCAGGTTTACTTAATTCCAACGACACAACCCACCCGCCTGGTTTTACGACGCGTTTCATTTCACGAATCACTTGACGAATATCTGGAACGTTGCGAAGTGCAAATCCAATCGTTGCAAATTCGAACGAATGATCATCCGCCGGCAACTTCATTGCGTTTCCATTAACAAGCAATACTGTTTCTTTTAAGTTCAATTGATTAATTTTCACTTGACCAACATCGAGCATATTTTGGCTAAAATCAAGTCCAACAACAGCACCATCTGTTGAAGCTTGTGCTAGACTAATTGTCCAATCGCATGTACCGCAGCAAACGTCAATCGCATGATCTCCTGGTTGCACATTCATTTGTTTCATTGCAAACTTACGCCATGCGACATGTCTGCGAAAACTGAGTACATCGTTCATCACATCGTAATGATTGGCGATGCTCTCAAATACGGAATGTACAAACTGCTCTTTTTGCTCACCTTGCATCTCGTTCATCTCCCTAATGCTGCCGTCAATTGCGTCATCCGCTGAACCGGCTGTTCAACAAGTTGTAAAAAACGTTGTATATGTTGTGAATGTTGTTTAGCTTCATTATGATTCAATGTCTGATACCAAGCATACCAATTTTTCCATTGATCCAATACAAACGTACTCGCTGATCCATCTAAAAACGTCACCTTTGTTGATGCCCATTGTTCTGGATACAGTAAACCTTGTTGTCTAAAAACGAATTCATCCATTAACCATTCTAACTCTGCAAACCGATGTGATAACATGGCAAACTGTATTTTATCTTCGTCAGCCAAAAGTGCTTTGAATACATTCCATAGGACACATCGAAAACTAATTTGATCATTCGCATAATCAGACCACTGAACTTTTACCCCATTACGAAGTTGCTCATAGCGGTGAATCTTTAATTGATTCACTTCAATAATCGAATCACATAATTGGCTAATTGCCTCAATCTTACCGGCATTTGCAAGTAACAAATAAAAGCGACTGCTATAATAATCCCCACCGAGCACATCCGCCTGCATTTGTCTTAATGCACCAAGTGAATCTGGTTTCGGAGCGGACTCCAATCGATCGTGCATCGCCAGACCTGCTTGGATTAATTCAGTTGCAACTACATTGACCCCATCAAAACGAAATCCACCTAGCCACTTCAAGCGTAACTCGGGAATATCCGGCACATTAGTGAATTGCGAAATGGTCGGTTCCTGCATTTCCATTGCAATGATTTGATTGATCTCCGTTTGATTCATCACTTCGTCACGTTCCTTCATTTAGTGCAATTATTATATCATAATCAATTTTGAAACAAAAACAACCGTCCGGATTTCCCCAGACGGCTGTTTCCAAAATATGTACAGATAATTACTTAATCACGTCTTTCAACGCTTTCCCTGCTTTAAATGTAGGGAATTTGCTTGCAGGAATTTCGATCGCTTCCTTTGTTTGCGGGTTACGACCAGTGCGAGCTGCACGCTCTTTCACTTCGAAGTTACCAAAGCCCACTAATTGAACTTTGTCTCCGGTTTGCAATGCTTCAGTAATTGATTGAATAACTGCTTCAACAGCTTTGCCAGCGTCCTTCTTGGACAACTCAGACAATTCTGCAACCTTCGAGATAAGGTCTGTTTTGTTCACGAGATTCACCTCCCGACGAATGATAGACAATAGTCATCTGAAAACTTTGTCTTTTGAACAAGTCCTATCTTAATACAGGTTTTCCTTGTTATCAAGCATTATTTCTAGTAATTTCACAAAAAAAACCAATCACAAACCACCTAATCTCTCAGGAGTTAGTTATGGTTGTGATTGGTGGAAAATTTAAAGGATAATTGCGATTAAACCGCCAGACCCTTCGTTGATCATGCGTCCTAACGTTTCTTGTAATTTATAACGTGCATGATCTGGCAACATTGATAATTTCGCTTGAATCCCTTCTCGAACAATGGAATGTAACGATCGTCCAAAGATATCTGATTCCCAAATTTTCAATGGATCATTTTCAAAATCACGCATTAAATAGCTTACCAATTCTTCACTTTGCTTTTCAGATCCGATAATCGGTGCAAATTCCGACTCAACATCGACCCGAATCATATGAATTGAAGGCGCATTGGCACGTAGTCGAACGCCATACCTTGGTCCTGATCGAATCAATTCTGGTTCATCCAGTGCCATATCTTCTAGCGCTGGTGGCGCGATTCCGTAACCTGTTGATTTGACCATTTCAAGTGCCCCAGCAAAATGATCATACTCCCGCTTTGCATGACTATACGTTTGCATTAAACGAAGTAAATGATCTTTGCCGCGAATTTCTTCACCAATAATTTCTGTTAACACTTGATCATATAAATGGTCCGGTGAATTGATTTGAATTTCGGCAATCCCACTTCCAAGCTGCATGGATGAAAGGGTCGCCGTTTCGACATGATCGTCTTGATCTAAATTGGTAACGACTCGACCCACATCACGCAATCGACGAATGTCTTGAACTGTTTTTTGCACATGCTGTTCAAGATGCTTGCGTAACCAATGCGATTCTTGAAGCGCAACAACCCAACCGGGCATATGTACGTTTACTTCACTTACTGGAAATTCATATAATACTTCTCGCATTACGTGCATAATTTCATGTTCTTCGAGATGAGCAACACTTAGTGCCATGACTGGAATTTCATATTTTTCTTCCAAACGGGTACGCAATTGTTTCGTATCTTCACGATTCGGATGCTGTGTATTCAAGATCATCAAAAATGGCTTTCCAACCGTTTTCAATTCATGCACGACACGCTCTTCTGCATCTTCATATGCTTCGCGCGGTAAGTCGGTCACAGAGCCATCGGTTGTAATAATAACACCCATTGTAGAATGCTCCATAATCACGCGACGCGTACCAATTTCAGCTGCTTCGTGAAACGGAATCGGTTCATCCGCCCATGGCGTATTTACCATCCTTGCTCCATGTTCATCTTCATAACCTTTCGCTCCAGGTACTGCGTAGCCTACACAATCCACCAAACGAATATTCGCTGTCAGCCCTTCGCTCACCGCGATTTCAACAGCTTGATTTGGTACAAATTTTGGTTCCGTCGTCATGATCGTTCGACCCGCAGCACTTTGAGG
This sequence comes from Paenibacillaceae bacterium, assembly GCA_947460235.1. Lineage (GTDB taxonomy): Bacteria > Bacillota > Bacilli > Paenibacillales > CANHGK01 > CANHGK01. The sequence goes on from CANHGK010000009.1 coordinate 88,796, forward strand.
CAATTCATCGATCGTTCGCATTCGAACAGAATCAGATCCGATATGCGGTATTACAATCATTTCCATAAAACGTTTAATAAATGTAGATTTCCCTGTCCGGACCGCACCAACGACGCCCAAATACAATTCTCCACCCGTACGTTCCACCATATCTTGAAAAACATCTTTTCGTTCCATGGCTATCCCTCCGCCTCACAGTTCAGTTCAACTTTTTATTGTCTAACACAATCTATGGGCAAGGGCATTCCGTTATGACTGTTAAAACAAAAAAAAGACATGCTGATTTGAAACGTGACTTATCACATTCACGCGCAAACCGGCATATCTTCATTTAAAAGCTATTTTATTACTGGGATCGGTTCATTATTTTTCAATTCATACGGAACTGACAGAACGGGTACAAAAAATGAATGATCAACCAGCAACGTCCGAAGGTCTTTGGTATTCATAGCGTCTTTTTTTCCATTGGCAGTCAAGGTCTGCATTTGTTTCATAATCTCCGGTGCATAATCAATAGATACCGTGCCATCTTCATCCATCATTAAACCAAGAAACTGTGAACTATAACGACTTTTAATTTGCTTTGCATCTGTTTTCAATAATTGATAATCGATCGAATAATATCCATTATCTAAATCAATATCAATCGGCAGTTCGCCGCGCGCTTGTTTATACACATTGACTAACTGCTGAATTTCACCGATATCTTGCACCGCTACTAAATCAAATAATTTAACTGTCGGTTTCGTCTCCACATCAACGAGCACATAAACGAATGTGCCACCTTTTTCATATGCTGTCGTTGGAATGTTCCCCAAATAACCGCCGCGCATCAACTGGTTAAAATCGATCACATATTTCTCAAAAATCGGCGTATCCATTGGTTTCGTTTTTATTGGCAACACACCTGTTTTATCATGAAAATCATTAATTGCTTGTTGAACGAGCACCATTGATTCCTTCACTTGAATCGGCGATTCTTGGACGATTTGGTTTTTATACATACAACCGCTTGTTAATGAAACCAGTAGCATAACAAAAAGTATCAAGCGAACCATCCGAAACTTATGCAAGCCAATCATCCTCCTCTACACCTTGTTTCAACCGCTCAAGTTGCTTTCGAACAATCGATTTTAATTTATCTTCCGGAATTTGAACCGTTACTTCTTTACACACTTTGGTCTGACAAGCTAGACGGATCCCTTGCTCCAATAGTGGACCAAGTTTTAATTCCTCTGCTCGTGTCGGCGCATTGACAGCGGATGAATCATTAATTTCAATTTTACACATCAAGCAACCTGCAACACCTTTACACCGCGTCGGGATGAGTACTTTGGCTTTCGCGGATAATTCCAAAATCGAACGATGACTTGGTGCTGCGATCGATTTGCCACCAGGTTGAAATGTAACCATTGGCACATTCGACTGTTTCAAAACGATATCACCTCCTACAAAACAATAAATCTGTCACTTTACATTAAAAATATGGCTTGTGTATCACATGAATTGCACCTTCATTGGAACTGACTTTCAATTGACATGCAAGTCGGTATCCTTCATTTAATTCTTCTTCCGTCAACCGATCCCATTCCGCATCACTCGCTTCAGACAAAAGCGATAAACCTTCGGTCACCAAACATCTGCATCTTGCACATGATCCTCGTGTACACGAAAATCCCCATTCAACATCTGCCTTAATCATCGCATCCAGAACAGTCCAACCAGTCGGTACATTGAGTTCAAATGTCCCTTTGCGGTTCGTAACTTGCATGAAAAACACTCCTTATCTTGATCCATTCCTTATTAAAAAATGACATAAACCATTAAAAAAAATGCCGGGATGAGTAATGTCCACGAAATAATGGTTAACACCCTACCCACTGCACTCGGACCCATGTTGCGTGCGATGCGGATCAAAATTGCAGCAACTGCCATACATGCAAGACAAACAAATGAAGCCATTTCTTTACCCAAGACAAACCCTCCACATCAATAAAAATAACTACGATTATTGTAACACATTTTTTAGTGCATAAAAAAATGCGTTGCCATATTGAACTTCTCCTCGAGGAGTGGACACTTCGAAAAAGTGTACAAACCAGCGTGAGATTCAAAGGCAACGCATTTTAATTTATTTTCCCATTTAATTTATCGGCCGAATTTTTTTAATAAAGATTGTATATGTGACATGCCGATCTTTTGCTTTTGAATCGTTTGAACAAGTTCTTTTACGGTGTCATCGCTCACCTGCACATCCGCAGTTTTCGCAATTTGTTTGATCAATTTACGCAGTGATTCCGGATCTTTCATGGATTGATCATCAACCGATTTGGCAATTTTCATTAATGAATCCATATTCACCGAAGAACCGATGTTTTTTTGCAATTGTTTGAGTACTGACTTTATATCTTCAGACATGTTGAAACCTCCTATCATTCTTGGTGAAATTATCGATTCAAGCTAAGAATCATTTCCAAGTATGATATTCAATGAGGCCAATTCATGAATAGGCAAAGTTCAATCACCCAAATGGCGTTCTTCGTTTTTCTCACGTGTCATTAGATCATAAACAGCATCTCGCGGCGATTTGTTTTCGGCCATAATCAAATACAATTCCGAGGTAATTGGCATATCTACTCCGAAACGTTTAGCCAATTGCTGGGCTGCAAACGTAGATTTTACCCCTTCAACGACCATGCCCATCTCTTGAAGAACATCACGGAGTGCCTTTCCTTGGCCAATCTGATATCCAGCGCGCCAGTTACGAGAATGTTTGCTTGTACAAGTAACGACCAAATCACCAATGCCAGCAAGTCCGGCAAATGTTGCCGGTTTTGCACCCATAGCAACACCGAGTCTTGTCATTTCTGCCAAACCACGCGTAATTAATGCTGCTTTCGCGTTATCACCAAAATGAAGCCCATCTGCGATCCCTGCTCCGATCGCAACAATGTTTTTAAGTGCACCTGCAATTTCTAGCCCTGCAACATCCGTATTCGTATATACTCGGAAACGTGGTTCTGATAATAGGTCTTGTGCTATTTTGGCGATGTGTTCATGCTTCGCAGCAACTACAACGGTCGTTGGTAACCCATGTACGACTTCCTCAGCATGACTCGGTCCAGATAACACAACAATTTGTTCTTCAAATGGTTGTCCAAGTTCTTCAGCAATGACTTCAGACATCCTTTTTAATGAATCCGCTTCAAACCCTTTGGCCGCATGAATTATGATCGTATCCGCTCGAAGTAATGGTTTGATTTGTGCTGCAATTGAACGCATGGCTGTCGAAGGAACGGCCAAAATTACGGCACCTGCTTCGGTTAACGCCTGGACCATGTCATTCGTAGGCTGAATTGCAGGCAACAATTCTACACCCTTTAAGTACTTACTATTTTGACGAAATTCAGTCATTGATTGAACGACTTCAGAATCGCGACTATATAAAGCAACTTCCGGAACATGCCGAGCCAAAACTTGTGCGAGTGCAGTTCCCCAACTACCCGCAACAAGCACAGCTACCTTTTGGATCGCAGAAAAATTTGTCATCATGATTGCTCACCTGTTTTGCGAGCACCCAATTTGTTTTCTGTACCATTCATTAATTTCACAAGATTACTTCGATGTCTGAATGTTACAAGCACAAATACGAGTGTAGCAAGCAATATTTCCGTAGAATCCGTTCCATTCAACCACATGAGCAGTGGGATTAGTGCAGTTCCGATGATTGAACCAACGGACACATATCGGGTAATCGCCATGATTATTATCGCAATGACAAACGCGATCAGCGCAGGAACGAAGTTCAATGTCAACATAACACCAGCCGTTGTTGCCACACCTTTTCCGCCTTTGAATCCAAAGAAAATCGGCCATGTATGACCGCAAATCGCCGCAAGTGCAGACGCTGCAGGAACCCAAGAACTTAAATCAGGAATGATCCATTTGGCAATCACAACTGCAAGTACACCCTTCAAAATATCAAGCACTAAAACAGCAATCGCAGGACCTTTTCCGAGAACGCGCAACGTATTGGTCGCGCCGGCGTTTCCGCTGCCATGCTGACGAATATCAATTCCCTTGCTAAGTTTTGCAGTTACAATACTAAAACTGACTGAACCTAACAAATAAGCAATAATTACAACACAAATGTCCGACAACAACACGACATCTTACCCCCTGATTACTCATCTTTACGTCGAACACTAAATCTGATGGGTGTTCCTTCAAACGGAAAGCGCTCACGGATTTTATTTTCAATATAGCGTTGATAGCTAAAGTGTAATAATTCAGGGTCGTTCACGAACATAACAAACATCGGAGGCTTTACCGAAACTTGAGTCACATATTGAATACGCAAACGGCGGCCTTTATCCATTGGCGGTGGAACGCGTACAATGGCGTCTTGAATGATTTCATTCAACGTTGACGTTGGGATTCGTAAGTTTTGTTGTTCAGATACACGCTGAATCGTCGGAAAAAGTTTTTGCAAACGCTGTTTCGTTTTTGCCGAAACCGTTTCGACGGGGGCATAATTCATAAACAAGAAGTGATCTTCAATTGAAGTGACAAAACGTTGCATCGTTTTGTCGTCTTTCTCAATGGCATCCCATTTGTTGATCACGAATATACTTGCCTTACCTGCTTCATGTGCATATCCTGCAATATGTTTATCCTGTTCAATAATGCCTTCTTCAGCATTTAGAACAATCAATGCGACGTCTGCCCGGTCAATTGCTGCCAATGCACGCATGACACTGTATTTCTCAACAGATTCATACACCTTACCTTTTTTACGCATCCCTGCAGTGTCGATGATGACATATTTCTGTCCATCACGTTCAAACGGCGTATCAATCGCATCACGCGTCGTACCTGCGATTTCACTAACGATGACACGCTCATAACCAACAATCGAATTCACCATCGATGATTTGCCAACGTTAGGCCGCCCGATGACCGCTATTTTGATTACATCTTCTTCATATTCATCACCAATGTCTTCTGGGAAATGTTCAACAACTGCATCGAGCAAATCACCAATCCCAATCGCATGTGCTCCAGAAACTGCAATTGGTTCACCTAGTCCGAGTTCATAAAACTCATAACGGTTATCTAGCATCTGCGGGTTGTCCATTTTGTTCACGGCGACAACTACAGGTTTTTTAATGCGATACAACATTTGGGCAACTTCGCGGTCTGAATCCATCAAACCCATTTTGCCATCGACAAGTAACACAACGACATCCGATTCGTCCATTGCTAATTCAGCTTGCATGCGCATCGAACGCATTAAATGATCTTCATCATTCGTAATTTCAATTCCGCCGGTATCAATTACTTGAAATGTCCGTCCAAGCCACTCTGCACGTGAAATCAAACGGTCACGCGTGATACCTGGTTCGTCCTCAACAATTGCTAGGCGCTCGCCAACTAATCTGTTAAAAATCGTTGATTTACCAACATTCGGTCTTCCGACGATGGCGACAACGGGATATGCCACAACTTCCAACTCCTCATAAACAAAGAAGCGATCGGGATCCGACCGCTCTTCACTAATCTTATTTATTAAATTTTCGTAACTGATCTCCGAATCGCTCGCCCAAGTTCAACGTCATCTCTTGTTTTTGCAATTCAGGACTGATTTCTGTCGCTTGTCGTTGCGGACGGTTGCCGCGCTCTGACCGATCTCCACTCGTACGTTCAGGACGCTCAACACGCTCAGGACGCTCTGGAGCTTCTTCTGTTTCTTTAATACTTAAGCTGATGCGCTTGTCGCCAATGGAAACTTCAAGCACTTTCGCTTTCACTTCTTGACCTTCTTTAACGACTTCTTGCGGTGTGGCAACATGACGATGTGCCAATTGTGAAATATGCACTAGCCCTTCAACGCCTGCAGCGAGTTCGACGAAACAACCGAACGATACGATGCGTTTCACGACGCCAGATACGATATCTCCAGGCGCGAATTTATTTTGCGCTTGCTCCCAAGGACCAGGAGTCGCCGCTTTAATCGACAAGCTAACTTTTTCAAGTGCTGGTTCGATTTTCAAAATTTTAACGCGGACTTGTTGGCCTTCTGCCAATAAATCGGCAGGCTTGCCAACGTGTTGCCAAGCAATCTCCGAAACGTGAACCAATCCATCGATGCCACCAAGGTCGATAAAAGCACCGAAATCTGTTAAGCGTTGAACCGTTCCGTCAAGTTCTTCACCAACGGAAAACTGAGCAAGGCGTTCCTTTTTCTTTGCATTGAATTCTTGGTCCAAAACATCTTTTTGAGAAAGAATCAATTTATTTTTCTCGCGGTCCAACTCTTTGATTTTGAGGCGTAATTTACGACCTTTGTAATCAGTGAAATCTTCTACGAAATGACGCTCAACCATGGATGATGGAATAAAACCACGAACTCCAACATCAACAACAAGCCCGCCTTTGACGATGTCGGCAACTTTTGATTCAATGATTGTGCCAGCGTCCATCAATCCTTGAAGACGATCCCAAGCTGTTTCCTGCTCATAAGCACGTTTGGAAAGTGTTAATTGTTGTTTCGCATCATCAATCGAAATGACTTTACATGTAATTGATTGACCAACCTCAACCGCATCATGTGCGTTGGCAACCGATACTGCTGAAAGATCCCGTAATGAAACGAAACCATCAAATTTGTACGCAATGTCCACAAGGACGAGATTATCTTCCACTTTGATCACGTTGCCAGTAACGATGTCACCTTTTTTGAGTGTTTTCACATCTGCCATTGAAACTTCTTCAACGGCTGCGACCGCTTCTTGCTTAGTGTTTTCTGCATCCACTTTCATCTCTTCCATCACGCTAGGCCTCCTCCAAATGTTCAATGCTCATGATTCCATATCTTATGCTTACTGTATCATACGTATGAAGGGATGCAACTCATGCATCTTATAAAGCGGATTGAAGTAAATAGTTTTGCTTCAATTGTTCGATGGATGACATAATTGCATCCGCCGCACGCTGACCTTCATCCGAATTCTCGGTATTAAACGTTGTTAAATCAAGTGGTGCACCATAAACAACGCGCAGTGGTGCAAATAGTTTATATGATGAAATAATCGCAACCGGAACAACAATTGCTTTTGACTTTAACGCCAAAATTGCTGCACCGCGTTTGGCACTTCCACCGCCGCGTGTGCCTTCCGGAAAAATAACGATATGACCCCCGCCGCGAATGATTCGGATCGAATTCACAATCGTCTCCTTACTTACTGCACCGCGCTTCACTGGATATGCACCAAGCTTTGGTAATAGTTTACCGAATAACGGGATCTTAAACAATTCTTCTTTAGCCATATAACGTAGCATTGGTTCCACTTGTGATCCAACAAAAAAAGGATCCCAATTGCTGATATGATTACTACAAAAAATGATTCCACCAGTTTCAAATGGAATTTGATCTCGGCCGATCACTTCGACCTTAAAAAACAACCGAAAAATCAGTCGGAAAATACCACGAAAAAACTTATATGTCATTGCTTGTACCGCTCCTTCAACTTGGCTTCGCATAACATGATAATTTCGGAAACGACTGCTTCAATCGTTTTTCCGGATGTATCAATCGTTATTGCATCATCCGCACAAATGAGAGGTGAGGTTGAACGTGACATGTCCCGCTCATCACGAATCCGGATTTCTTCCGTTAATTGCTCGATCGTTATGTCGAGATACTTATCTTTCATTTCGAGCCATCTTCGTTTCGCGCGTTCAGCCAAATCCGCTGTCAAAAAAATCTTAACATCTGCATTTGGTAACACTCGTGTGCCAATGTCTCGCCCATCCATTACGACAGGTTTCGTTTCAGACAAATCTCGTTGCCACTGAATCAATTGAACACGAACGGGTTCAATCTGTGACATGGGAGAAACCATCTCATGAACTTCTTTCAGTCGCAATTGTCCGCTAACATCTACTCCGTTCACGAACACACGCTGTCCATCCACACCTGGTTGAATATCCATCGTCATCGATTGAACGAGCGCAGCAATTTGATTGGCATCTTCAGCGATCAATCCTGCTTGCAACGCTGTCCACGTCACTGCGCGATACATTGCTCCAGTATCCACATATGTAAATGACAATTGCTTTGCAACGAGACGTGCAACCGTGCTTTTCCCTGCACCCGCAGGGCCGTCAATCGCAACCTGAAAAGGGTATTCTGACATATACTTTGACAATTCCTTTCCTGTTTCGAACGCCTGAAATTGTCAAAATTATAACATTGTTTTTTCTTCATTGCAAAAAATTACTGCTCATGAACTTCAAAACTTGTACGACTACCAGTGCAATTCCCCACCATTTTACAAGTAACATAAAAAAGCGGGAAATCGCCTGATCCATTCGAAAAAACCAATTCCGACCCGTTTCCGTTAACCCGATGTCGTCCAACGGTCAATGCCTTCAACTTCACCTGACGTCGTATTGATGTCCACTTGTACTTGTTTCCCATCTAAATCACCGAACCAACGTAAACAGCGGACTTCGTCTCCAAACTCATTTTCTCGTAAGATGTCGTATCCGATCGTCCAATCGACTTGCGGATCTAACATTTCTTGCATAGCAGATTGATCCCACAACACCCCAGGCAATTTCCGCTGATGATGATTTTCTAAATATGCAGATGCATCCAATGATAAAACACTTCCATCATCCAATGATGCTCGGACAACAATCCGATCAGATGCTAACCAAATTCCATCTTGATCAGGAACAAGTCGGAACGTAATCCAATGATGATTCGGTTGCATTTTTTCAATATGCCAACCATTATTTGGATATACCGCATTCATCATTTTTAACACTCGCATCTTTAATTCATTGTCTGAAAAATTTACTTTATTTGGTTCGTAGTCGCTACTGAACGTTCGAATGTGCTGACAAGTCTGATCAAACGAGATACGAATTTTAGAATCATTCAAGGTACAACCCGATTCTCCATCTGTTCGTGTCCATGGAGACGATTCGCTTCTCGAAACATTAAATTTTCCCATGAAATATGCCGCGTCATGGATTAATCTTGTCGTTGATACTTGTTTTCTTGTCGCGTTACTAGTTGGTCTTACGGTCGATTTAGGAGATGCTGATGGCTTTGCGTTTAACATTTGAATGCCACTTTGATCCGCATCCAGTAACGCAAGACTTAATTTGGACTTTGGTTCAGATTGATCAAGTTCACTCCATCCATCATTTCCACTCCATAAATTCGCTTGAACGTTTTCCATTGCAATTCGTATTGCTTTGGTTTTGTGATACCAGTCATGCACTTTAGAATTGACGACCTTTCCATTTGGATGAATCGCCTGTTTGTACGCTTCGGTTTGTAGATCATGTAAAAAACGCTGTGTCTGTTCCATTGGTTGATTAATCAATGGCAACACCGCTAAATCCTGCTGTGCCATTTGACTCAAGCGCCATACATGCGCCCAATAGCGTTTTTGACCGTTCGTCGAGTGAATTAACTCCATATTTTCAAATTCATCTTGCGTTCTCGACAACATATCATTCAAGTGAAAAAATGCGCGTTGATACGAGACATCTGACTGTGCTTTTACGGTTTGATGTTGCGATTGTGCTAACCATGCCGCATACCAAACCGCCAATCCGAACATTACAAACAACACGAGATTTGAATACCGAAGACGCTTCAAGTGATACGCCGTTTCACCCAAACAAAAAACCTCCTTTTTCGCTAGTTTGGCGAAAAAAGAGGTCTTCCATACATACAAATACAATTAAATCCAACCACGCAATCGCGCTGCTTCCGCCATTTTACGAACGCCGGTCATATAGGCAGCCAAACGCATGTTTACATCTCGTTTCAAATGCGTATCATATATTTTTTCAAATGCACCAATCAAAATCGCTTCGAGTTTTTGATGCACTTCTGCTTCGCTCCAGTAATAACCCTGATTATTCTGTACCCACTCAAAATACGAAACGATCACACCACCTGAGTTTGCAAGGACGTCAGGAACAAGTAGAATACCTCGTTCTGTTAAAATCTTTGTCGCTTCTGGTGTCGTCGGACCATTCGCCGCTTCCACGATAATTTTGGCTTGGATTTTATCTGCATTTGCCATCGTAATTTGATTTTCGATTGCAGCAGGCACCAGAATATCGCAGGGTAACTCTAACATTTCATTATTTGAGATCGTTTGTGGAAAATATTTTGTAATCGTACCGAAGGAATCTCGTCGGTCAAGCAAATCCTCAACATCTAAACCATTTTCGTTATAAATTGCACCATATGCATCCGAAATCGCGATGACTTTGGCTCCTTTTTCTTTCATAAATCGTGCCAAGTATCCGCCTGCATTCCCAAACCCTTGAATCACAACACGCGCACCTTCAACGGGAATGTTTTTACGTCGTAACGCTTCATGAATCATAATTGTTACTCCATATGCAGTTGCTGTTTCACGGCCTTGAGAACCACCAAGTACGATTGGTTTGCCCGTAATAAATGCAGGCGAGTCAAACTCCCGAATCCGACTATATTCATCAAACATCCACGCCATAATTTGTGAATTTGTCATGACATCTGGTGCCGGAATGTCTTTTGTTGGTCCTACCAATTGGCTAATCGCACGCACATATCCGCGGCTTAATCGTTCCAACTCCCCGAATGACATTTTTCGAGGGTCACAGATGACGCCACCTTTTCCGCCGCCATAAGGTAAATCGGCAATTCCACATTTCAAACTCATCCAAATCGATAACGCTTTCACTTCATCTTCCGTCACATCTGGGTGAAAACGTACACCGCCTTTTGTTGGACCAACTGCATCATTATGCTGTGCACGATAACCGGTAAACATTTGCGTTTTTCCGTTATCCATACGAACCGGGATCCGAACTGTCAATACACGAAGCGGCTCTTTTAACAGTTCATACATCTCTTCACCGAATCCCATTTTGATAAGTGCCTCTCGAATGGTATGTTGCGTGGAGTTTAGTACATCCATTGCATCGTTTGTACTCATGTAATCTCCCCCTTTTTCGAAGCAAGTTTACCCTAATTCCAACTCTCCGCGCATTCCGGCGCGATTTTTGACAACTTGGATTCGCCAACCATTCGATGGTCTACGGAATACTTCGGCAGCAAAATCGGTCGTCGCCAATAATGGTGCTGGAACTGTCCAATTTGAATCGGGAATTGGTAAACCAGCTAACACAACGATGTCCCATAGTTGACTCCATGTTTTCAGCACATAGCCAAGCGTGATTAGCGCTGAATTACTATAGGGATCCATCGAAGGGTTAATCAGTCTGAGCATTTGATCGACAACGATGACAGGTGCCTGACCGGTCGCGCGAACAATTTGTTCTACTGCATTACTAACATCTTCTGCTGATGTATCGATTTTGCCTTCCATTGTCCATAGCATCGTCGCAATCGCTTGATATGCTTTATTCGCATCTGATACTAATTCCGCCTCAACCAGTCCACGTTGCATCGCTTGAAGCGGAACTTCAAGCAGCCGTGAAATACTATACTGCCATAGTTCATAACTGCTATTGTCCCAACTTAGATACAGCACCGGCGTACCTTGAAGCGCTAACTCATCTGCGATTGATTTCATAAGTGCGGTTTTGCCGCATTCACTTTTTCCATACCATAAATAAAATCCTTCTCGAATGCCCCCGCCCGTCCATTCATCAAGGACATCATATCCACTCGACCACCACTGCACGACATCTTCTTTGGTCAGTTTTGCATATTCTTCGGTATATGCCGTTAAATATTTCACATCAGGATTCATTGGCGTAACCATTTGTTCTTGAACCGAATGCTGAATAATTGCAATAAACGTTTGTGTTGGGTCCTCTACGCGAAGGAAAAAATCGTTCACGTCACGGAAGCCCTCCGGTAATTGAATGACCATCCCACTAATTCCACTTGATTCAATTAATTCTGCAATACGAGCACTTTCACGCCGGCCCATTTCATCATTTCCCATACAAATTAAGACGCGATGACCTTCTAACATTTTTGCATGTGTATCCTTAAACAACATCACATTCGGCATACAGATTGCAGCAATACCCGATTGGTGTAGTGTAATTACGTCAAATACACTTTGACAAAACACCAAATCTTCCGAAGCTCCTAGTACACCATGATTAAAAAAAATAAGATTTTCTCCAATAAGAACTTTATACTTTGGTTCACGATGATCAAGCGCACGACCAATTAAATCGACGATTTGCTCTGATGTATCAATAACTGGGAATACGACGCGATGTTCAAAAAAGTGATCAATTAATTTCGACTCGTTCGGGCTCACAAATCCAATTTCACCAGGATCGTAACCAATACGAAACAACTCAATCGTTTCTTCTGTCAGACCGCGTTCAATTAGGTATTCATATGCCTCGTTATTTAATGACTTTTGAAAGGCTAGCGTTAGTGCATCCAAATCAAATTGCATCATGATCGCCTCCCCGAATAAACGCAACTTGTAATGCGGGAATTTCGTTTTGATTAATTTGATCCGCTCTCACTTAATCGGATGTTTTTTCGGTGTTCTGCGTACGTAGGCGCAAAATAATGTCGGTTCGTACCATCTTTGCGAGTCACATAGAACAAATCTTTCGTATCATCCGGATAAATAGCAGCTTTAATTGCTTCAAATCCTGGATTGGCAATCGGACCAGGTGGTAAGCCGGTATGTTTGTATGTGTTATACGGTGAATCGATTTCCAAATCTTTGAACGTGAGACGCTCTTTTTGCTGTGCAAAGGTGTACTGAATGGTTGCGTCGATTTGAAGCGGCATTTTTGCGTGTAACCTGTTATAAATGACACTTGAGACATGTGCTCGTTCATCCGGAACTCGCACTTCGCGCTCGATCAGTGAAGCGATTGTCAATGCATCTTGGAGCGTTAAATTTGAGGCCTTCAAATGAGTTTTCCAATCTACTGGTAGTTGTCGCAATTGATGTGCCAACTCATCCCGCATTCGTTCGAGAATATCGATCGGCTTTGCTTCTTTTGGAAACGAATATGTTTGAGGAAATAAATAGCCCTCTAAGCGTCGCTTTGATTCATCCGTTGCATCTGGTAATGCTAAATCTGCTGTCGAGCTCAAGGTACGGGCCGCCACATCAAACTGCTTGTCCGTCATAAAGCCTATTTTCACAAGTCGTGTTTTAATTTGTTCGAGTGTAAACCCTTCTGGAATTGTAATTGTTTCTTCTTTTAATTGAATTTTCCCGGTCATCATTTGTTCCAATAGTTCATGCCATGTCATACCTTCGCGAAAAGTATAATTACCTGCTTGAATTTTTTTGGATTCCGGATTGAATCGCATATAAAGTGCAAATAAATATGCATCCCGAATCACATTTTCTTTTTTTAGTTGTGTTGCGATTTCCCATTGATTCGAACCGACAGCAATTGAAACGTGAATTTGTTTATTATGATCATTTCCAATCGGTTTGCTACCCCACCAAAGGTAAATACCGCCTGCGATACCAACAACGACGACACCAACGATGAACCGCCCGATTAGCCAGCGAATCCACTTACTTATCATATGTATAATATCCTCCTTACGATACAAAAAGCCCATCCGCGGAATGCAAATATCCGAGGATGGGCATTTAAGGTCAGTTTACGATTCCGATTGCTGTTCGAACAACCACTCGTCCACCCATTCAGCAACTTGTTCCCATTCATCTTCATCATCAATGGATTCTAATTGCCATTCACCGTCTGATTGTTCAATGGCATATACAAATAACCATTCATCTGCGTCTTGTTGTCCATCAGGGGACAACACAGCATACACTTTTGAACCAACGAGCCATTCGACCATGATCCGATGTTCAACTTCGTGTCCATCATCATCAGTCAGCATCACATGTAACCCGTATTGCTCTGTCAAACGACCGCTAGGTACTCGAACTTGTTCAGTACTCACTTAGAATCATCCTCAGTAGCAATTAAAGTATTGAACGTTTGTTCGACAATTGCCCACTCTTCTGGATCTTCGATTGGGGACAATTGAAGGACACCATCTTCGTCTTCTTCTTCACGGAATGCAACAACTTCATCTGCATCTTCGTCATCATATGGTAATAACATTACATATGTTTTTCCATTTGAATCGACTTCGAAACGCATAATTACTTCAAATGCAATTTCTTCATCTGTTTCTTCATCTTGAATATAAATAATTTCCGGTTCCATTTCTTCCATGTCAAACTCGTGTTGCTCTGTCATCGGATTCATCCTTTCGGACGGGCATCAAGAAATGTTTGTAAAATCAATGCTGCCGCCACTTGATCAATTTTTTTCTTGCGTTTTACCCGACTTACGTCAGCTTCAATCATCATCCGCTGAGCAGCTGCTGTTGTTAACCTCTCATCAACAAGATGAACATTACAGTGTGTACGGTCCTTTAATCGCTCAGAAAATTCCTTGCAATATTGTGCCTTGGGACCAAAAGAACCATTCATATTCAGGGGTAAACCGAGAACATACTCTTCAACTTCGTAAATTCGTGTTAATTCCTCGATACGAGAAACGTCTTTTTCAAAACTTTGACGGCGAATCACTTCTACAGCTTGGGCCGTCCAGCCAAATGGATCGCTAACAGCAATCCCGATCGTTTTCTCGCCCAAATCGAGCCCCATCCATCTCATGCTTTGGAACCGTCCGCGTTTGCCTCACGATTGTTCAGCATATACGAACGCACCAATTCTTCCATTAACTCATCTCGCTCACATTTACGAATCAAACTTCTCGCATTATTGTGACGAGGAATGAAGGCAGGGTCGCCGGATAATAAATAACCGACTAACTGGTTCACAGGATTATAACCCTTTTCCAAGAGGGCATCGTACACCGTCACCAATACTTCACGAGTCGATACTTCAACCTCGTCGGATTTACTATTAAATTTGACGGTATTATCCATTGGATTAATCTCAGCCATGAACCGTTCCTCCTACAAATGAGTAATAAAAAGCAAAAGTGGATGATGCCTATATTGTACTAAATCTTTTGACTTAAGAGCAAATCGGCAACTGATTGAAGTGCACCTGCAAGCTTCGCTGGTTCCTTTGCACCTGCTTGCGCCGTATCCGGACGACCACCGCCACTACCGCCGCATGTTGCTGCAACCTCTTTGATCAATTTACCTGCATGTACACCACGTTTTTGTAAGTCTTCGGATACACAAGCCATCAAATTCACTTTGCCATCTGAAACACTTCCGAGCACAATGACCGCAGAGGACAATTTTTGTTTGAGAGCGTCCATCATCGATCGCAGTGCGTCAACCGAGTTCGCTTCAACTTGTACTGCCAATACTTGAATATCTCCGACATATACGACCTTTGATAACAAATCTCCGGAAGCAGCTTGTTGTAGTTTCGTTAATAACGATTCATTTTCACGTGACAAATCGCGAATTTGCGTTTGTAACCCTTCAATCCGTTTCGGTAAATCTTTTGATTTTGCTTTCACTAACTCTGCCGAATCCGCAAGCAAAGTCAATTGTTGTTCAACGAATTGATATGCAAAGCGACCGGTTACTGCTTCAATTCGGCGTGTGCCAGAACCAATTCCGCTCTCGCTAACCAACTTAAACAAACCAATTTGTGAAGAGTTTTTTACATGGCAACCACCACAAAGCTCAAGGCTATAACTACCTACCGTAACAACACGTACGATATCACCATATTTTTCGCCAAACAATGCCATGGCGCCCATTGCTTTCGCATCCGCAATTGCTTTCACAGCAGTCTGAACGTCAATTTGTTTCCAAATTTGTTGGTTCACACGTAGTTCAATCTCTTTCCATTCTTCTTCGGTCATACTTCCATAATGCGTAAAATCAAAACGCAAACGTTCTGGTTCTACAAGTGAACCGGCTTGATTAACATGATCGCCAAGCACTTCTTTCAATGCTTTATGCAGCAAATGCGTCGCTGTATGGTTACGAACGATGTCTTCACGCTCTTGTTTTGCCACACGCGCTTCAACAATATCCCCGACGTTAATATTGCCATATGAAACTTCGACGACATGTACATGTTGACCATGCGGTGCTTTATATAAGGATTGAACAACTGCAGAGGAACTAACTGTTGATATCGTTCCGTGATCACTCACTTGACCGCCGCTCTCCGCGTAGAACGGTGTTTTCTCAAGAATCAATTGACCTTTTTGACCGGTGCCGATCGTTTGAACCAACTCATCACCGACCACGATTGCGATCACTGCTGTATTCACATATAACTCATCGTACCCAACGAATTGACTAGGGGCGGACAATTCGCCCCATACGCCGCCTTGAACTTTCATACTATCAATATCTTGACGAGCGGCACGCGCACGTTCGCGTTGTTCGTTCATAGAGACGTCAAATCCTGCTCGGTCAACCGACAATCCTTGCTCCGCCGCATAATCTTCGGTTAAGTCAAACGGAAATCCGTAGGTATCGTATAACTTAAATGCATCCGCACCACTGATGATCGCACTTCCATCTGTTTTTGTTTGCAGAACGACTTGTGCAAGTAATTGTAAACCATCCGTTAACGTTTCGTGGAAACGTTCTTCTTCAGTGCGAATCACTTTCTCAATCCATTCACGTTTCTCATTAACTTCTGGATAATGAGCCCCCATTACTTCTCCAACAATGCCAACCAATTGGAACAAGAACGGCTTATTCAAACCAAGTACTTTCCCGTACCGAACCGCACGTCGAAGCAAACGTCGAATGACGTAACCGCGACCTTCATTAGATGGTAGTACTCCATCACCAACAGAAAATGTAACGGTACGAATATGGTCCGCGATTACTTTTAGTGCCACGTCCGTTGCTAAGTCAACGTGATATTGTACATTAGCTAATCCGCAAGTTTGCTGAATAATCGGCTGAAAAAGATCAGTATCAAAGTTTGAATCGACATCTTGAAGAACCGATGCGAACCGTTCTAACCCGGCACCGGTATCAATATTTTTATTTGG
>CANHGK010000010.1 GCA_947460235.1 Paenibacillaceae bacterium
GCGGCGGCGAGTGAAAAATTGTTTGGTGAGGTGATGATGCATGATCCGTTATGAATATTTGGATGATTCCATTCAGGAATCGGACATTCATCCGAATCATTTGTTTGAACAAGAAAAAAAATTAGCGGAGCAATTTGTTCGAGGGTTACACGGAGATCGTGCATCCGTATTTTCACCATGTCCAGTAAACGGAATGCTTCGAGAGGAAGTGTTGTTTGAAAAATGGGGTCAAACATACGTCATCAGTCCTGGCCATTGGTCCGTCGGATTGGGACAAATGCCAGATGCGTCGACGTGGCACACCTATTTTTATGATTCCGATTTAGCAGCATATCGCGCATCAAATGTATATCAGAAACGAGTTTGGCAATTGCGGCAAAAATTATGGGAATCATTGATGGAATGGGTGGAAGGACGCTGTATCCGCTATGGTCATCACCGCGCGCTGCGGGTTGCAGATTGGGGAACGAAATTTATCGGCTGGCGAGATACGGCCATGAAGTCTCCGTTTGTGCAACAACTATCTGTCATTGATCCATTGCCACCTCTTCAAGAAGAGCAACAAGACGCGCGGTTTGAGGCTGTGTTTTTGATGGATGTATTGCAACGAACATTGGACCCTAAATCGTTGTTAGAAACGATTCATCAGTCGATGGAAGATGAAGGGCTTCTATTTATTACAACCCGATCAGGTACGGGGTTTGACATACTAACATTGCGTGAACAATCTTCAAGTGTTTTCCCATTGGAGCATATTTTCTTGCCATCACCAAGCGGAATGAAACAATTGCTCGAGTCAACCGGTTTTGAAGTGTTGGAATTGTCCACGCCGGGATTGTTTGATGTCGATTTTGTGCGCAGCAGCGAAACGGAGATTCCGCGCGATCAATTTTTTCAACGTTACATGAACTCGCTGGAACAGGAAGCGATTTTTGAGCGATTTCAGCAATTTCTTCAGCAAAACAATTTAAGTTCACATATGCGGGTACTGGCAAGAAAGAAGGTCGGTTAAGATGTCAAAATGTCGCGTTGCGATCATTGGTATGGGCAAAATGGGCAAAATCCGCTATCAGTCGCTTGAGCAACATGGCGGATTTGATATTGTTGCGATTTGTGATGTGAATTCGGCGATTGCGGAAGCGTATCCGAAAGCAACATGTTATTCGAAGTGGCAGGACATTCTCGCGTTGGAATTAGACGCTGTGTTTGTATGCACATTTAATGATGTGATCTGTGAGATCGTATGTGCGAGTCTGGACCGCGGATTTCATGTGTTTAGTGAAAAACCACCAGGTCGCAATGTTGCGGATGTGTCGAGAATGATGGAAGCGAATGATCGGAATCCGCAGTGCAAGGTGAAATTTGGGTTTAATCATCGCTTACACTATGGTGTAATGGAAGCGAAAGCGTTAATTGATAGCAAGCGATATGGCGAATTGATGTGGGCGCGCGGGGTGTATGGCAAAGCGGGCGGTCAACAATTCGGTTCAGATTGGCGCGCAAATCCATCAAAAGCGGGCGGGGGGATTTTACTCGATCAAGGCATTCACATGCTTGATCTGCTTTTGTATTTTGTTGGAGATTTTGTTGAAGTCAAAAGCATGGTGGAGAATGCTTATTGGTCAGATGTCCGATTAGAAGACAATGCATTCGCACTCATGCGAACGGAGACTGGAAAAGTCGCAATGATGCATTCCAGTGCGACGCAGTGGAAGCATAAATTTTCACTTGAGTTATTTATGAAAGAAGGATATATCATTGTAAATGGTATTTTGTCTTCGACGCGAAGTTATGGCGAAGAATCGGTCACATTCGCGAAAAAACAATTCGAAGACGAGACGCGTGCAGTGGGCAAACCACGAGAAGAAACAATTTATTTTGACCGTGATGACTCGTGGCGTTTGGAGATTGAAGAATTTTATGATGTGGTGACAGGCAAAAAAACAGAGTACCATGGAACGCTCGCAGATTCATTCCGTTGCATGTCACTTGTCTATCAAATTTATGATGCCGATCCAAAAGGCTTTTGGGGTGAACAATCACAACATGACAACGCGCAGCGACATACAGGCTCGTAACATCATCGTTTTTGGTGCAAGTACAATTCTGAAAGAATTATTGGCATTGCCCATTGAGATCATGCTGATTTCGGATAATGATTCAAATAAGTGGGGAACGAAAATACACAATATTGATGTGGTTTCGCCAGACCAACTTAAAAGGCATCTATCCAAGGAGACATTGGTCGTTATTGCAAGCGAAAGCTATGCGGAAGCAATGAAACTGCAATTGATTGAACTCGGTTTTTCGGCGGAACATCAAATCATCAATGCATCCGTTTTAATTAGAGAATGGATTTCTGACAAACATGGCGAAGCGATGGATCGGTTGAGAAATATTCATCAGGGACAACGCGCTTTTCTCATTGGCAACGGACCAAGTTTACAGATGGCTGATTTGGATCTGCTCAAAGACGAAATTACCTTTGGATGCAACAAAATTTATTTAGCCTATACAGAAACGACGTGGCGTCCAACGTATTATTGTGTGGAAGATAAATTGGTCGGACAATACAATGCCCCGCAAATACGGGAATTGGGTGGGGTCAAATTTTTTGCACATCCATTGATGCCGAATTTATCGCCGGATCCTTCGGCGAATTGGCTTTTCCAGCAGGGACTCGGGGAAGTTGATGGTGTACCCGATGTGCGATTTTCGAAAGATCTTCGTGAAGGATTTTATGGCGGTTGGACCGTGATCTATTTGATGATGCAACTTGCTTGGCATATGGGGATTCGGGAATTGTATTTACTCGGTATCGATTTTCATTTTGAAATTCCGGTTGAAATGAAACCATTAATCAACGAAGCGGGTGTGACAATTCAGGGCGATGCGATTGGGAATCATTTTTCGAAACAGTATCGCAATTCCAGCGAACCTTGGTTCACTCCGGCATTACAGAAGCAGTATGAGGTTTTTAAGTATGCAAACGAAGTGTTTACTTCTGCACAAGGTAGTATTGTGAATTGTAGTCGACGTACGAAACTGGATGTATTTCCAATTCGGTTACTGGAAGACGTCATGAATGGCTGATGGAGGGAATGTTTTGAAGAAGAAACTCGCGGTTGTCATTTGTACATATAACAAAAAGGAGTATGTCGATCGTTGTGTAGAGACGGTGCTGGCGTCAACATTTCAGGATGTAGATGTTTTTGTTGTCGACAACGCTTCTGCTGATGGGACGGAAACTTTTTTAAGAGATAAATATACGGATCAAATTACGGTGATTCAAACGGGAGCGAATTTGGGTGGTGCAGGCGGATTTAACCGTGGAATTGTGCATGCACTAAAGTCCGACTATGAATACATTCATTTGATGGACAATGATGTTACGGTCGATCCAGTTGCGATTCAAGTGTTGATCGATCAGTTAGACGGAAATTCGGAGGTCGGTGTAGCAGGTTCGTTGATTCTTTCTATGGATCATCCAGATTTGATTCAAGAATTTGGGGCATCCATTCATCCGGAAACGTACGAACTTGTGTTGCATCATACGCGGCAATCGATTCATGAACTTGTGTTGCCACTTACGGAAGTCGTCGATTATGTGCCATGTTGTTCGTTAATGATTCGGACGTCTGTATTAAGAGAAATTGGACCAATTGACGAAAGTTACTTTATTTATTGGGACGATATTGACCTCTGTAAGCGCGTATGGCTTTCGGGAAAACAAGTCATTGTTTGTGCGGCTTCAAAAGTTTGGCATAAGCGCGGCGCAGCCATTCGCAAGGATACATTTACACATTATTATTTTTGGCGCAATCGGCTCCGATATTTTACGAAGTACTTATCTGCCGAAGCATTACCACATTTCTTGGAGCAATATTTCGCACAGTTATTCCGATTAAGTTTTTTTCTGCAGTTAAAAGGTCAAACATCTCCTGTACGTTCAATCTACGAGGCGATTGATGACGTCCTGCAACATCAGAACGGAATGGCGCGTCCAGCGCGAATTTTTCCAAGAAGTTTAGTGAATCCATCGTTTGAGGATTGGTTATCAAAACAGACGTCAATAATCGTGCAGTATCGTTCTGCACAAGCAACTCATTCAGTGTTGGAACCAATGGTGAGCGCTAAACAAATTCGATCGTTAACGATTGTTGCGCAAGGCGATGTGTTGGATCAACTCAAGACTGCGGAATCGCAAATAGATGTGAACTGGATTAGACAAGAACGTCTTGAAGAATTGGATCGACAAATGACGAATGGTGAGGCGGGTCACGTAATGGTGGTCGATCATGTGTTAGATGCGGCCCAGTCCCAATCGACATTTGATGCCGTATTGATCGATCCGTGGATGAATGTTATTGCCAATGAAGCAGACTGGTATTACGTGAAAAGTTATCAAAAAATGTCCGATTTTATGGAATATACGGTATACTTGCCGATGAAGCAAAAAATCATTGCGTGGGTAAATGAGACGAACGAAAAACCGTGAAAATGCGACTTCATTGGAGGAACAAGAATGCCCAAGTATCAGTGTTTGAATGAAAATCTGTTCTTTTTTCCTCCATATCGCATCGAACCACTCCGACTTGAAGATATGCATGCTATCAAAACATGGCGAAACGCACAAATTGACGCGCTACGCCAAGTTCGTCCATTAACTGATGAAGATCAGCAAACATATTATGCTGAAATGGTTACGAGAAGTTTTGCCGAACCAAAACCAAGAATTATTTTATTTAGTTTTCTGTTGGGCGATCAATGCATCGGTTACGGTGGGTTGACGAATATCGATTGGGATGCAGCGCGCGCAGAGTTATCGTTTTTGCTTGACCCAGAGCGTACAAGGGATCACAATGCATACGCAAGCGATTTTTCAGCATTTATAACATTGGTCAAAGAAGTAGCCTTTGAACAGTTGCGCTTCCATCGATTGTTTACGGAGACGTATGACCTACGTCCGTGGCATGTTCGTGTGTTAGCGCAAAGCGGCTTTGAATTTGAGGGCCGGATGCGAGATCATGTGAAAATCAACGGTCGATGGGTAGACTCGTTGTTACACGGTTGTGTAAGGGGGAGTGATGGACATGTTTGAAAACAAACGAGTATTCATTAGCGGAGGCGCAGGAGTCATCGGACTTGAATTGGTGAGTATGCTTCATGCTCAAGGGGCGCATATTTTGGTTGGGGATTTGAAACCACGACCGATCGACTGGCCAGCATCGATTCGTTATCGCCAAGGCGATTTAAATACGATGACCTTCCATGAAGTTGCTGCGTTTGGACCGGAAATCGTGTTTCATTTGGCAGCAACGTTCGAGCGATCGACGGAAAGTTATGAGTTTTGGGAAGAAAATAATATACATAATGTAACGTTAAGTCATCATTTGATGACGGTGTTAAAAGATTTACCGATGCTGAGACAGGTCGTTTTTGCTTCGAGTTATTTGATCTATGACCCGTCATTATACTTATTTGAACAAGCTCAAGTACAAGCGATTCGATTAAATGAGCAATCGGCCATTCGACCTCGTAATATGTGCGGGGCAGCCAAGTTGTTGCATGAGGTCGAATTACAGTTTTTGAATCACTTCAAACATGAGCAATTCCGCGCAGTTTCCGCGCGGATTTTTCGTAGCTATGGCAAAAATTCAAGAGATATTATTTCACGATGGATACGTGATTTATTAGCTGATAAAGTAATTACTTTATTCCGTGATGAAGGGTTATTTGATTATATTTATGCGGGTGATGTTGCTGCTGGTTTGATGAAATTGGCAGAACATCGCGCGGAAGGAATCGTTAATTTGGGGACGGGACGGGCGCGCCGTGTTTCCGAAGTGGTGGATGTATTAAAGACGCATTTTCCGAAGTTGCAATTCGTTCGCGGCGAAAGCGACATTCCATTTGAAGCGTCTGAAGCAGATATGAATACGTTCGAACAAGCTACTGGGTGGAAACCACTGCGGATGTTGGAAGATACAATTCCAGAAATGATTGCGTACGAACAGGAACAAGTAATCGCAATGGAGTCAGCACCGAAGTTGAGAAAGCTTGGAAATGTATTAATTACGAGTGTATCCAAAAAGGTTCCGCTAGTTCAGGCAGTGAAGCGCGCGGTACAGTGGATTGATCCGCGATCGAAGGTGTTTGGTGGAGATGTGAATCCAAATTGTATCGGAGCGTATGTGGTGGATGCATTTTGGAACATGCCTCGTTTGGACGAATTGTCGGTTTCGAAACTGATTAGCTATTGCCGTGAAAACGAAATTTATGCCATTATTCCAACGCGAGATGGAGAACTTGCGTATTTTTCAAATTTTCTTGAACCACTCAATGATGCGGGCATACAAGTCATGATTTCGAAGAAAAACACGATTGAAATTAGCGTGGATAAATTGCTATTTTTTGAACAATTGAACGCTGAATTCCCGGTGATCGCTACTGCTCAGAACATAGCGGATATTGATTCAGTTCGATTTGTTGTGAAAGAGCGTTTTGGTGCAGGGTCACAGTCCATGGCATTGAATGTGAATCGTGAAACGGCAGAGGCGTATGCCACGAGCCTAACAATGCCGATTTTTCAGCCATTTATCGAAGGTACAGAATATAGCGTGGATGTTTATGTGTCCGCGAATGGTAAAGCACACGGCGCAGTGGCACGCACGCGAGATTTAATTGTAAATGGAGAATCACAAATTACGACGACGGTGAGTGAACCTGAGTTGGAAACGCTTGTATGTCGTATGGTCGAATCAATCGGGATTTATGGGCATGCCGTGATTCAAGTATTAAAAGATCAAAATCATCATTACCACATGATTGAGTGTAATGCGCGTTTTGGTGGTGCTTCTACATTGAGTGTTGCGAGTGGTTTGGAAAGTTTTTATTGGTTTTTGCAGGAGAGTCGAGGGTGTAACCTTTCGGAAATGGCATTTATCCGTTCTGTTAACGAACAAAAACTTGTGCGTTTTGCAGTGGATCAAATCACGCAACAATAACCAAGCGCGGAAGGAGCCAGGGTATGCCAATTGTTGTTTTTGATATGGATGATACATTGTATGTTGAAACAACATATGTACAAAGTGGATTTCAAGCCGTGTGCACCTGGTTAACGGAAGCCTTTGGAATTGATTCGCGGGATGCATTACGTGTGATGAATGCTGTGCTACATGCGGAGGGACGCGGAAAGGTATTCGATCGCGTATTAACGGAATATGGATTATTCAATCGAACAAACGTACGAAAATGTTTAACCGCGTATCGATTACACCAACCACAGATTGTTCTGGACGAGGCAACATTACCTTGTTTTGAACGATTGCGAGTAGAATTCCCACTTTATCTTGTGACCGATGGGAATAAAATTGTTCAAGCAAATAAAGTTGCGGCGCTCGGACTCGATGAGTGGATGCGCTTCTGTTATATTACACATCGTTATGGCCGATATCATAGTAAGCCTTCCCCGTACGTTTTTCATAAAATTTGCGCAAGGGAACAGGTTGCGCCGCAAGATGTTATTTACGTAGGTGACAATCCGCACAAAGATTTCATTGGCATCAAAAAAGAGGGATTTCGCACGGTGCGAATTATGCGTGGTGCTTTTAAAGATGTTGAATTGCGCGAGGAATATGAAGCAGACATTCGAATTGATTCGCTTGATGAATTAACAGTACCATTCATTGAACAATTAACTGGACGGGGGAACATGTAATGCATACTTTTCAAGTCGAACACTATCGTATCGGTGCAGATGCCCGTCCATTCATCATTGCTGAAATGTCTGGCAATCATAATCAGTCATTAGAACGAGCACTCGCGATTGTGGAAGCGGCGGCTAATTCGGGCGCGCATGCCTTGAAAATCCAAACATACACCGCGGATACGATGACAATCGATATTCGTGATCGGGAATTTTACATTGATGACGATAAGAGCCTTTGGAAAGGCAATTCATTATATGAGTTATATCAACATGCCTATACACCGTGGGAATGGCACAAGCCCATTTTTGATCGTTGCAAAGAATTAGGCATGATCGGATTTAGTACGCCGTTTGATGCAACGGCAGTTGATTTTTTGGAATCGCTCGAAGTTCCAATGTACAAAATCGCCTCGTTTGAGAATACGGATATTCCGCTGATCCGTAAAGTTGCTCAAACAGGCAAACCGGTCATTATTTCAACGGGAATGGCTACCGCAGCGGAATTGGATGACACGGTTCGTACTCTTCGCTCCAATGGTTGTGAACAATTTGTGTTGCTCAAATGCACGTCGACGTATCCTTCAACACCGACAGATAGCAATATTGCAACGATTCCGCATCTGCGCGGATTGTTTCAATGTCAAATTGGATTGTCCGACCATACGATGGGCGTCGGGGTTTCCGTTGCAAGTGTGGCTTTGGGGGCTACGGTCGTGGAAAAGCATTTTACCCTTCGCCGAGCAGATGGTGGTGTCGATTCCGCATTTTCCATGGAACCAGAAGAATTTGCACAATTAGTCATCGAGACCGAACGTGCTTGGCAATCCATTGGCGGCATTCAATATGGACCGACTGAACGCGAGAAAAAATCGTTGGAACATCGCCGCTCATTATATGCAGTTCAAGATATTGCTGAGGGTGAAGAGATTACATCTGAGAATGTTCGGGCCATTCGTCCGGGATTGGGCCTGGCACCAAAGTATTTTGATCAACTGCTAGGTAAACGATCTCGTCAAGCCGTCAAAAAAGGAACGCCGATGAGTTGGGAACTGATTTAAGTGACATGACATCATTTTGGAAAGAAGGTTGGCGGCATGGCAGGAAATTGGATCATCATTCAAGCGCGGATGAGTTCGACGAGATTACCAGGCAAAGTGTTGCTACCGCTTGGCGGGTTGACGTCACTTGAATATGTCGTTCGGCGATGTCAAAACGTACCTTCTGCAGCGGGTGTCATGGTAGCGACAACCATTCATTCTGAAGATGATGCCATTGAAGTGTGGTGTGATTCGAGAAATGTCCGGTGTGTTCGTGGCAGTAAGGATGATGTATTATCGCGTTATCTTTTGGCTGCGAAAACGGTGGACCCAGAATATATCATTCGTGTGACGAGTGACTGTCCGTTTATTTCATATGAATTATTAGAGACTGGATTACTTCTTGCTGCGGATAAAAAACCTGATGTTGTTCGTTGGCGGATGACGTCACCGGTTTCTAGGGGGATTTTGCCGGAGATTATCAAAGCTTCTGTACTTCGCGATTCGGAGGAAATTGCCCAGTTGGAACGATTCCGTGAACATGTCACGTTGTATATTTGGGAGCAGTTACAAAATTATGCGGTGGAGGATGTTTATCTTCCGAGCGAATTGCTTCTAGGTGAATACCGAATCACGTTGGACGAGCCGGATGATTATCGATTGTTATGTACAATCGCGGACTATTTTAAGGGAAATCTTGATGTTCCAACTGCCGAGGTCATTCGTTACTTAAAGGAACATCCACAGATTGCATTGATGAATGCGCATGTTCAGCAAAAAATGCCGTAAAAACATGAGATAGAAAGAATCGGGTGGTTATGATGAACATTCTTTTAACGGGTGGCGCTGGATTTATTGGACGTTGGGTTTTGCATCAATTGCTACTTGAGGGTCATCAAGTCGTCGTTTTCGATGATTTTTCGAACGGGCGAGAAGAAAATATTGCCGAGTTTGCCAATCATTCTGGATTGCGAACCGTGATTCGCGGGGATGTGAAAGATGCTGCATTGGTGCAGGATCTTTTTTCCGTTTATCAATTTGAAAAATGTTTTCATTTAGGTGCATCGATTAATGTACAGGATTCGATCGACGATCCAAAAACGACCTTTGATAATGATACCGTTGGAACATTTGTTATCCTAGAAGCATGCCGAAAGGCGAACACCAAAGTTATATTTATGAGCACCTGCATGGTGTATGACCGATGTGCAGATGAACAAGGGATTACAGAAGTACATCCAACGAAACCGGCATCTCCTTACGCAGGTGCAAAAATTGCTGCAGAAAATATGGTGCTTTCCTATTATTATGCCTATGGATTGCCAACGGTGGTCGTGCGACCATTTAATACGTACGGCCCGTATCAAAAATCGGGCGGCGAAGGCGGCGTTGTGGCGATTTTTATCAAACGAAGTTTACAAAACATGCCGCTGAATATTTACGGAGACGGCACGCAAACGCGCGATTTATTGTATGTTGAAGATTGTGCTCGTTTCGTTGTAGATGCAGGCTTTTCAGATCGAGTAAACGGTCAGATCGTAAATGCGGGATTGGGTGAAGACATTGCGGTTAATCAGCTTGCGGAATTGATTAGCGCAGGCCGATCGGAAATTCGTCATGTAGAACACATTCATCCCCAAAGCGAAATTATGAAACTCAAATGCAACTTTTCGAAAGCCCAAACGCTATTAGATTGGGCTCCTCAAATAAGCCTACAAGAAGGAATTGCAAAAACAGAGGAGTGGATCGCAAAGGCAGGCGATCTCATTTGAATAAATATGATCATTTAAAGAAATTATATCTAGAAATTGAACGACAGATATCAAATGGTGCGATCGAATCCGCAGGAAAGTCGCTTGAAGCATTTGCTGCAATCACAGATGGTGCCGTTGAATCAAGTATTCGGGCGAATCTACTGACTGCTCAACATAAACTTGAACAGGCGGCTGTTGTTTTGCAAAAAGCGATCATCCGGTATCCCTTTCATGTAGACATAAATATTAATTTGGGCATTGTGTATGAATTAAGTGGCAAACCATTAGATGCCACTTATTATTTTGCGCGTGCAAAAAAAGTTGCGACGACAAAAGAGGATATCGAATTTTGCGAACAATCGATTCAGAAAAATAGAAATACATATCTTGAAGTACACAAACAAGATCAACTCAATTTACAAAAATATAATGAAATGCTTAAAACGGTTGACGATTTACTCAATGAATCAGATGACCGGAATTTTCCGTTAGACCGACAAAATAAAAGTTTAATCCGTAAATCGATTCGCGAAAACGGACAATTATTTAAGTTTGTGAATTTGTACCAGCCGTTTAACATCATTGATATTGATGAAAACAACCGCGTTTTTCATAAAACAGAAATTTATGAAGGATTCCGTGCGACGGATGTGACAATTGGGATTCCGCAAGAAGTGATTATTCCGATATCCATTATCGATGATTTATGCCAAATCAAAATTTCTGATCAGCAAGATCAAATGCATTTTGCATACGACGAAATTGATGCCAACCATTTTGTGATGTTACGTGTACCCCCTACGCAAAAGTTACAAATTCAATCTGCGAAACCAATCTTTATTGGAAAGCCAATTCCCGTAAGGGATCAGGCGGTCGGACCAAGGCTAGTCTTACAAATTTTTGTGGACGGGTTGTCGGCCGCATTCCTCAAAAAAGAAGGTTTTGAACAATTGATGCCCAATACTGCGCGTATGTTCAGTGAAGGAACCGTTTTTATGAACGGTTATGCGACGGGAGATTGGACCCTTCCAAGTCAAGCTTCCATTTGCACGGGAAAATATACTTCGAATCATGGATTGTTTCATCCACGCAATCGAGATGATCATTTTGAGGATCGAAACAAATTCGTTGGAGAATACATGCAGCAGGCGGGGTACTTTAGCGGGCGAATATGTAGTTGCTGGCGGATGACACCGACTTATGGTTTTCATAAGGGACATGATCGGTTTGTTTATAAAAATTTTCTTGGTGGAATGGATTCAAAAGAAGTCGTCAGTGAAGCGATCGAACATTTGGAAACATTTCGACACAAACAAAATTATTTGTGGCTTACCCTTGAGGATTTGCATCATGTGGCCGATCAAATTGATGATAAATTGTTTAGTCAATCCGAATTGGTTTGGACGAAGCGCAAAAAAAACAACTCCGGCCAGAAAAGTGTATTTAAGTCATATCACCCGGAAATGATCGAGCGTTACCAGATTGAACTACACCGAGTTGATGTGTATCTCGGCGTGTTATTTGATTATGTCCAAAAACACTATGGAAAAGACGAGTTACTAATCGTACTTCAATCGGATCACGGCCAAACGTTTTTGGAGGAATCACCACATCCGAACCATGAGAGCAGACGGAACGTACCGATCCTGTTCTATGGAAGAGATATTCCTGCACGAAATGCTGACGAAATCATAGAGAATGTAGATATATTACCTGCGATGATGCATCTTTTGAATAAACCGATTGTTGAACCGATCGATGGCAAGGTACCATTTGCGTTTGGTGGCAATAAAGCTCGAACGTACTCATATTCTGAAGTCCTTTATCCAGGGCAACCCTATCGTGCGGCGTTGTCGGATCGTACACATACATTTTATTTTGAATCGGTGTTACCCGTTGGGCATGATGGTTTGGTAGATTTTTCGAAATTCACCTATGAATTTATCAATTTTGCGAGTGGAAATGACGAAAAAGAATTATACACAGAAATATGTACGGAACGGCTTGAGGCGATTTTTGCGCATATGAAACGACGGTTTCGTTTTTAAGATCAATTAAGGAGGGATTACGATGGCTGACGCATTCACGATGTTGTTGACAGGACTTAGCGGAGCAGGAAAAACGACAAATGCCAAAATGATTGTCACAGAATTGCAAAATCGAGGGATTCAAGTTGAATTACTTGACGGTGATGTCGTTCGAGATGAAATTGGTAATTTGTTTGGTTATACACGTGAGGAGCGTAACAAAGTCAGCAAAATCCATCGTTTTCTTGCCAAAATGTTAAATCGAAACGGAATTTCAGTGATTGTTGCAGCGATATCGCCATACGAAGAAATGCGTGAAAGTTACCGAAACGAAATTAAAAATTATGTTGAAGTCTATGTGGAGTGTCCGATTGAAGTGTGTATTGAGCGCGATGTAAAAGGAATCTATCAAAAGGCAATTCGCGGCGAAATGAAACATGTCATTGGGATCGATGAGTCATTCGAAGTGCCTCAAAACCCAGATATTGTTGTGAACACTTCCGCAGCTACAACTGAAGAAAATATGATCCAAATCATCGAAGCGCTAAAGGAAAAACAGTTTGCTTAATCATAGGGGGTTAGCGTATGCAACGTGAACACGAGAACCACTTAAAGGATGCCGAAGCAACGAGACAATATTGGAATGCATTTTATACTGGGCATGACATCCATGAGGCGTCTCCTTTTTTTCATGTCGTGCAGCGTGCGTTTTCTCATGATTTTTTGGTGGTGGATGTTGGTTGTGGGTCTGGCCGAGATGCATTTTCATTTGCAACGAGTGGATATGAGGTTTGTGCGTTTGATCAGTCGGAAACGGTGATCAGTAAAAATAATGATAAAATTGTAAGCTTGGCAAGCAATGATGTGCAACTATCTTTTGAAGTGATCGATTTGTCGGATCCGGTTGAGTTGCAACGTTTTTTTGCGCGAGTTCGATTGCAAGCGACTGTTAAGAAAAAATATCTACTTATTTATATGCGTTTTTTATTACATGCCATTGATGAGTCCACACAACAGATCTTATTTGATGTACTTTCGCAGGAATTAGTAACCGGTGATGGCATGGCCATGGAATTTCGCACAATCGAAGACCAGTTTTTAAATAAAACGTATCAGAACCATTTCAGAAGGTTCATCGATTCAGAGAAATTGGTCGATGAAATGAACATTCAACATAGAATGGACGTATTCCATTTTGTAAAGGGAACCGGGTATTCGAAATATAACGATGAAGATCCCTATTTAGCGCAATTATTAATGATCAAAAAATAGTCGGTTTGGCGTAAGGTGGTGATCATTTTGGAAATTGAAGATTCACTATATCAATATATCGAGCGATTGGTACCCATACCACGAAGTATTACAGGAAATGGGGTGCGTCAAACATTAGACATCCTCAGCGAAATTGTTCCAATCGTTCAACACGAAGTGCCTAGTGGGACCGAAGCTTTTGATTGGAACATTCCAAAAGAATGGAATGTTAACGATGCGTATATTATTACTCCTGATGGTCGGAAGATCGCTGATTTTCATGTAAATCCTTTGCATTTGGTTGGGTATTCACCGCCAATGCGACAAAAAATGTCGTTAGCTACATTGCAGAAACATCTTTATTCATTACCGCAGCAACCGAGTGCAATTCCATACATTACTTCCTATTATGAGGAACGTTGGGGATTTTGTTTGACTCAACAAGAACGGGATCACTTGGCGGATGGTGAGTATGAAGTTGTCATTGACAGCAATTTGCATGACGGATCAATGACTTATGGCGAATTAATAGTGCCTGGAGAAACGGATGAGGAGATTATGTTTACTTCTTATGTGTGTCATCCATACATGGCTAATAATGAATTGTCCGGTCCAGTTATGAATGCACATATTGCAGCTTACATACTGGAGCAACCGAAAAGAAAATATACGTACCGTTTTTTGTGGTTGCCGGAGACGGTAGGTGCAATTCTGTATTTATCAAAACATCTGGCGTATTTAAAACAGAAAGTCATTGCGGGTTTTGTGTTAAGTTGTATTGGAGATGAACGTGCGTTTTCCGTCGTTCAATCACGACTCGGAAATTCGTATGCGGATCGTGTGGTAAATGTGGTAATGCAGTTTTTTTATTCAGAATGTAAATTTTATAGTTTTTTAGATCGTGGTAGTGATGAACGGCAATTTTGTGCACCGGGTGTTGATTTGCCTTTTGTAACACTCTGCAGATCTAAATTCGGAGAATATCCTGAATACCATACATCGCTAGATAATCTAGACATCATCAGTAAAAATGGATTAGGACAAAGCTATGACTGGATTCTGCGATTATATCGATTAATCGAAAACAATAACAAATACTGTGTCACTCATTTTTGTGAACCGAATTTAGGCAAACGGGGATTATATGACACGTTAAGCAGCAAGGGGTTGTCTGCGATGTCCAGACATATCCGAAATGTACTTGCTTATTGTGACGGTAATCATGACGTAATTGATATTAGTTACAGAGTAAAATTGTCACCAGATAAAACGATGCAGTTCCTCGAAATTCTGAAACAACATAATCTTATTCATTAACCAAACGGAGATGATGGCGATGTTCGGAGACGGACCACTTTCGTTAAGCGAAGTTACGAAACGATATCGTCAATTAAATATAAATGTGAGCAATCCAACCAGAACGGTGGTGAGGATTGCTTTGCTGTCTAATTTTACGATTCGCGGCATGGCGGAAGCGCTGACGGTAGCCTTTAACGAGCACGGGATCGTCGCAGATGTGTGGACATGTCCATACGCGCAGCAAGAGCAATACGTTTATGATGCGAAAAGCGAATTATATACGAGGGAACCCCAGGTCATCATTGTGTTGAACGATATTGAGAAATGGTTCGGTCTACACGAGGTTTTAACCGAGACACTAACGTTCCGTGATGCGTTACAAACGCGCTCAGAGATCATTTCAAACCAACTACACGCACTATTACAAACACTGTTGAGTCGATCAAAAGCAAATGTCTACTGGTCAGGCTTTGATTGGTATGAGAACGGAATGAATGGAATGTTAGCGGATCAAAAGGGCGTTTCATTGTTGACGCAAATGATCACGAAGATGAACGCTGACATTGTCGGTGCGTTTGGATCTGAACGTCAATTTTATTATTTCGATTTTCCAGCATTCGCGCGTGAAATCGGTCAACAACAACTGTATGACTTGCGATTACGCCAATTGGCGGATCTGTGTATCAGTCCCGAATGGTTTTATGCGTTAGGTCATGCATTCGTGCGAAGCATGTATCCACTGATTAAATCGCCTTCAAAGTGTATTGTCCTAGATTTGGACCATACGATCTGGGGCGGTGTACTTGGCGAGGACGGGTTTGAAGGAATTCGTATGGGGCAGCGCGGCGACGGATGGGCATTTTGGATGTTTCAACATGGGTTGAAGTTATTGAAATCTCGCGGTTTTTTGCTTTCTATCGTGAGTAGAAACGAGCTTGCTGATGTTGAACATGTGTTGCGCGCACATTCGGATGCGGTTTTGAAATATGAAGATTTTGTAGCAATTCGGTGCAATTGGGAGCGAAAGTCGGGAAATATTCGTTCCATCGCTGACGAATTAAATATCGGATTAGATGCACTGATTTTTTTCGATGATGATCCCGTGAATCGTGCAGAAGTTCGATCTGCCGTACCGGAAGTCATCGTTCCAGAATTATCGCTAGAACCATTGGAATACCACCAACTTCTTCGAAAACTGCCATCACTTCAAGTCTATGAGATCACGGAAGAAGATTCGAAGCGAACACAAATGTATCTCGAGCAGCGGAAGCGGAGCGATGCGAAGTCGAGTTTCGAAAGTTTGGATGCCTATTTGCAAAGTTTGAAGTTGGAAGTGTTAATTGACACATGGCAACAAGGAGATTTAAAACGCTTAGAACAGCTTTTTCAGCGCACGAATCAATTTAATACGACCCATATTCGATTAACACAGCAACAGTTGCTGGAGTATCGTGAACGGTCAGATGTTTGGTGTCGTATTGTTCGAATTAATGATCGATTTGGTGATCATGGGGATTCGGGCGCGGTAATCGTATATAAGGTCGCGGATCAATGGGTGATTGAAATGTTTTTATTAAGTTGTCGTGTGCTTGGCCGCGGCATAGAAGATGCAGTCATTGCGACGGTCGCGAAGAATGCCGCTAGCGCGGGTGCAAGAAAAATTATTGTTAAATATACCGAGCATCCGAAAAATACACCGGTAAAACAATGGTTAGCAGCTTCGCCGTTTTTGCCTACGCAAGACGGCTATGCATTTGATTTGGTAAAGGAATATCCCTATAAAATGTTTATACAAATAAAGGAGTCTTTGGGATGACGGAACTTTTTGCATTGATACAGGCTCACATGGCAGATGTCCTTCAGGTAGAGCCCGAATTGATTCGTTTGGCTACTCGTAGAGATGCGCTCGCAGAATGGGATTCATTCAATCACTTGATGCTAATGATGGAATTGGAAAAACGCATGAATATTGCATTTCGTACAGAGGAAATTCAGGCAGTTCATACGGTCGCGGATTTGCTAAAGGTGGTTGAAGAAGCGAAAGGGAGATGATGGTGTATGGCATACTCTATTGAACAATTGACACCTGGCGTCTCTGAATCATTTCATGTAGCTATTACAGAAGAATTGCACCATCGATTTGGCATTTTGTCAGGAGACTTGAGTCCAATTCATCAATTGGACGAATTCAGCATACATTATGGGTTTCAAGGCAAAATTGGCTATGGATTTTTTCTGGGTACTTTATTGTCCCGCATGTATGGGATGCATTTGCCTGGGGGCACGTCAATCTGTATGCAACAGGACTTAAAATATAAGTTGCCTTATTATGTCGGCGATACACTACAGGTGAATTCGACCGTGAAAAGTGTATCGGAAGCGGCGAAAATGGTACAGATTACGACGGTAATTACTCGTCAAAACGGAGATGTTGTGCTCGAAGCGACGGGTTGGGTGAAAATTTCGTTTGAAGCAAATCATTGTGTTCCACTTTTTGAACATGATGGACAAGAGGTTTATGCATTTCATTTTGAACAAGCACTGCGTGAGTTAGGAGTGCAAACAGGCGACGATTTATACATCCATAGCGATATCACGTCATTTGGCAAATTAAAGTGTTTGGATCGAAAGACATTATTCGGTGCACTTGTAAATGCCATGCGAGACGTGACCGGTTCGACAGGCTCACTCATCGTCCCAACGTTTACCTATGATTTTTGTCAGAGCGGTATTTTTGATTTGATCAAATCAAAATCAGAAGTTGGTGTTTTCTCTGAATTTATAAGGACGTTGCCGAATGCGGTCAGAACCGATCATCCAATTTTTTCACATGCGATTTTATCTGAGCAACCGGAGCAATATTGTGAAATAAATGCAGATAGTTTTGGTGATGACTCGCTGTTCGCAAAATTAGTCAAGCGAAAGGCGAAGATTCTATTTTTAGGAACTTCGTTTGATCGTGCTACACTAATCCATCATGCAGAACAACAAATTGGTGTTCCGTATCGCTATATTAAAAAATTTGATGGTATTCTTCGTAAACACGGTGAAGAGTATCCGGTTGAATCGACGTATTATGTTCGCGATCTAAACGTAAATCCAACACTTACCATGGCACCATTTACAGCGCACATGAAAGATTTAGCGCTTTTGAAAGAAATAAAAATTGGCGCTGGCAAGTTGTTGCTGATCAATGCGGACGATTTTGTGAATCGAGCAATTGAGCAGATCCAATTGAATCCATATTATTTTGTAAAATAGCTTGGAAAGGGTGCTTACTAATGAAAAAGCTAGCGGTTCATGGGGGCACGCCGGTGCGTTCGTCAATGCTTCCATATGCCACGCAATCCATTGATGATTCCGATGTGGCAATTGTTTCGCAAGTCATGAGAAGTTCATATTTAACGCAAGGACCTTGGGTTGAAAAGTTTGAACAGGCAATTTGTGATCGAGTTGGTGCCAACTATGCGGTGGCGTTTTCTAGTGGAACAGCGGCATTGCACGGTGCTTATCAGGTAGCGGGGCTCGGACCTGGGGACAAAATGATCACTTCACCAATTACGTTTGTCGCGACATCAAACGCCGCTTTTTATACGGGTGCAAGTCCTGATTTCGCGGATATTGATCCGAATACCTATTTGCTTGATCCGACATGTGTGAAGTCAGGGATGAGCGACAATGTTAAATTAATCGCGCCAGTGGATTTTACCGGACAACCAGCACCGATTGATCAGTTTAAAAGCATTCTTGGTGAAGAACGTCCCGTGATTTTGCAAGATGCTGCGCATTCACTAGGTGCAATTGACCAAGGTCGGCCTGTCGGGAAAATTGCAGATATGACGATGTTTAGCTTTCATCCGGTCAAACAAGTTACAACCGGTGAAGGTGGAATGATTGTAACGGATAACGCCGACTACGCGAAAGCATTGGTTGATTTTCGGAGCCATGGAATCACGCGCGATTCAAAGCGACTGATCGAAAATCATGGGCCGTGGTATTATGAGATGCAATCACTTGGATACCATTATCGGATGACCGATCTTCAAGCGGCACTCGGTTGCAATCAACTGCTGCGATTAGATGAATTTTTGTTTCGTCGCCGTATGATTGCATCTACTTATCAGCAAGCATTTGCGAATTTACCCGGCATCCAGATCCCGACCATTCGGGAGGGCGCCGAATCAGCTTGGCATTTGTACGTCATTCAATGGCGAGTCGGTGCGTTCCGTGTTTCGCGAAAAGAACTTTTTGAGGCGATGCGTGCCGAAAATATCGGAGTACATGTTCATTATATCCCGGTCCACCACCAACCTTATTATCAAAAAAACGGCTTTGCAGGAAAAACATATGAACGTGCTGAATCTTATTATTTGCAGGCGATGACATTGCCTTTATTTCCAGCAATGACAGATCAAGATGTTACTGACGTGATTGATGCGATTCATAAAGTTTACAACATGCATGTGATATAGAAAATTTGAAATAAATTTAGAAAAAATTTAAATTGCTATTAATTTTTCAGATAACAAAGCCGATAATAGAAATAGGGTCTATTTATTTAATGGACAAATCAGAACGGCTTATTTTTTTGGAGGTGATTGAAATGGCTGATTTTCAATCGATATCTAATAACGCATATACAAATGCAATGAACAATCGCGACGTTTCTCAAAACGTTGAGCGAGTAAAAAAAGAAGTTGAAGCGATGATGGTTGGATCGGCAGAACCGGCGGTTGTACAGCCTGTTGCTCAGCCTGTTGCTCAAAATAAAATGGAACAAAAATCGGAAAAAACTTCTTTTGGAGAAGAACAATTGGTGCGTGCGATTCAACATGCGTTGAAATCTATGGAGGGAAAATCTACGCATTTACAATTTTCTGTTCATGAAAAAACAAAGCAGATTATGGTGAAAGTGTTGGATAATGAATCGGGAAAAGTTGTTAGAGAAATTCCTTCAGAGAAGACATTTGATTTTCTTGCGAAAGTCTGGGAAATGACGGGATTGTTAATTGACGAGAAACGTTAACCAACAGGAAAGATTATCTTTTTCACAGCGTGACATACGCGAAGAAGGTAATCTTTTTTATTGCACTAATAAAACTGATAATTCTGTAAAATTACTTTGAAACCGTATCGGCATAGTGAAATTAGGTAAAAAATATTATATAATTTAATTACAACATGAAAAAAATGAAACTGTGGTGATGAGAATGGTACGCAAATTGAATTGGATCTTTGCGCTATTTGTGTTAGTTGGACTATTTACTGGGACCGTTGTATTTGCATCGACAACTGCAACCGCTTCGAAAGTTGCGGATATACCCAACTTGCTTTATAACGCGTATGTTGCCCGATCGGATCAATTGAATCTAACCTATACAGGTAAGATGACCGAGATTACACAAGCAAGCCTGAATACTGCACTTAATACTGCAATGGCAAAAAATGATTATATTCATTTTACGATGAAAACTTATGGATACAGTACATCCGTTGTGAATGGGAAATGGTTAATCACGTTTCCAGCAACCTATTGGGAAACTGCATCAGAAGTAGAGGCGGTTACGGCAAAGGCTGTTGAAGTCTTCTCTCAAAATGTATCGGTCACAATGAATGCTCACCAAAAAGTAAAAGCGTTGCATGATTGGTTAGTTACTCATTTTGAATATGATACATCGATGGTGGAACATTCTGCTTACGCAGGGATAACGGGTGGGAAAACCGTGTGTCAAGGTTATGCGTTGATGATGTTTAAGTTGTTAACCGCTGCAAAAATTCCAGTGCGTATCGTAAGCGGCAAAGCGGGCGGACAAAATCATGCATGGAACTTGGTTCAATTAGACACCAAATGGTATCATCTCGATCCAACATGGGATGATCCGGTTCCCGATGTAAGTGGACGAGTGGTCTACTCGTATTATATGTTAAGTGATCCTGAGATTAAGCGAAACCATACGCCAGTTGCTGGGTATCCAGCGGCTACGACATATTATGATCAAACGCTGATTTCACTAATTACATCCGATAAATCGAGAGCTTCATTTTATAATTCATTTTTGACAACGTTGAGCTATCAGTATTCATTGCCTTCGAATACAGTGAATAATGCTACTGAATTAAAAACCAAAATTACAACGGCAATTCGAGCAAGTCAAACATCATTGGTTTTTAGATATATGAATAAGGCAACGTTTTTAAATGATTTGAAGACTGCGTTAAAAGGAACTAATAAATCAGCTTCTTATTCGATGTCTGATTATTCAAAAACGGCAACGACAAATGACGGAATTGTCACGTTGACACTGCGTTAAATGATTGAACAAACCTTGGTGAAAAAACTCTTTAAAAAGAGTTTATCACCAAGGTTTGTTTTTTTTGCAAAGCAAGGTTGTAAAATCCGAACGTTCAAACTTGAAATCGCTTCCAATACAAACGTATGCGCACTTGTGTACAATATTCACACTTGCCTGTGGATAATGTGCATAATTGTGTGAATAACGCATCAAATCGAGCTTTTTGGACGTTGCATAATGTGCATTGCATTGTGACTAGTTGTGAATATCTGAATATTAGAACCATTAGAACAACTCGAAAACCGCATGAACACTGGAGGGCAAACGATTTACCATAAAAACCGCATGAAACAAGCTTTTTTTTGTGTTTTTTAATGTATAAAAACCTGTGAAAAACAATAAAATATTGTTTGACACTCAAAAATGTCAATGCTATTATGGGTCTTGTGGCTGAATTGTTCACCAAAATTTAGTTGAAATTGTTATTTTGATACATAAGCACTGGAACGTTCATGGCGTATCGGTTCGGATGACATGCGGTTC
The DNA here is from genome assembly GCA_947460235.1 of Paenibacillaceae bacterium. Lineage (GTDB taxonomy): Bacteria > Bacillota > Bacilli > Paenibacillales > CANHGK01 > CANHGK01. The sequence continues at coordinate 21,916 of CANHGK010000010.1, forward strand.
TGAAACTGAGTCTAACGGATATGTACGGCGTGATGATAGAGGCTCTTGAATTCAAACTACATATTTCAATTGATGGACGAACAATACCATCAATTTTTTAAATATGAAAGGAATGTTGTGATCATGGTAACAGGTACAGTGAAATGGTTCAATGCTGAGAAAGGTTTTGGCTTCATTTCAGTTGAAGGCAAAAACGATGTGTTCGTTCACTTTTCAGCGATTCAAACAGACGGCTTCAAATCATTAGAAGAGGGTCAAGCGGTTCAATTCGAAATCGTTGATGGCGCTCGCGGTCCTCAAGCTTCAAACGTAGTTAAACTTTAATATTTGTGCATGCCCGGTGTTAGCCCGCCGGTTGCTTATATAAGCAATTTGCAATGCTCACAGTAGCGTATGTAGCAGCAGTTTCAGATTTACACATCACACCCAGTTATTGGAGGCTATCTCACATGCAAGGTAAAGTAAAATGGTTTAACGCAGAAAAAGGTTACGGTTTCATCGAGCGCGAAGACGGTGGCGATGTATTCGTTCACTTCTCAGCAATCCAAACAGATGGTTTCAAAACTCTTGAAGAAGGCCAAGCGGTTTCTTTCGACATCGTTGATGGCGCTCGTGGTCCTCAAGCAGCTAACGTTTCCAAATTGTAATTTTTTGCATAAGCAAACAAAAACCCGTAAGGTTGGTAGTTACCAACTTTGCGGGTTTTTTTATGTTGTTAAAAAAGTACTGCAGGAAGTTTGTTAATTCAGAAGAATATGAATAGATACACAAAATCAAAAACGTCCTATTCATTTTTGTTAAGAATTTTCCGAATAATATAATATTTCTTATTTGTTAGAAGGGAGTTCTCTGTTCAGAATGTAATCAGGAGTCTAAACATCCAAGGAGGGATTTATGATGATGAAAAAATCACGTTTCTCATCAGTAGTAGTCAAAGTGCTAATTATTGCCATTTTTATGTTCCAATTTAATGTGTTTACGTCATTAGCAGTCGTTGCATCACCCCCTATAGCTGGCTCAGTCATTTCTGTGAGCAACAATTACGGAACAGCGGATACCGTCTACATAGCCTCAGGCTTAGGGGTTGGGGATGTAGTAAGGGTGTACAATACGGCTACTATCGTTTCTCCATTAGGATCTGGAACCGTATCGTCTGGTACATCTCTTACTGTTACGTTGACGACGGGATTGGCTACTGGTGTTGGAACAGCTTATGTGTCGGTTCAAAAAGCAGGAGCAAGTTATTTAGAAAGTATTCGTGTTGCCAAAGCGTACACATCTGAAACATCTTCAGTGCCGGTTTTAAGCAACGTTTCAACGGAAAACTTCAAAACGGGTGTAAATGACACAATGACCGTAAATGGTTTATTACCAAACGATCAAGTGAAAGTCTATGCTACTTCGACTGCAACGACGCCAATTGTTACGAGTAACAGTGTATCTTCAGGAACAACTTCAATTGTGATTTCTCAATTGAATATGTTTGCAACATCAACAGCTGGAAGCGTATATATTACTGTTAAAGGTGCGGGTAAGCGTGAAAGCACTAAATTAACAGTTCCATACAAAACAGATGTTACCACAACACCGATTGTAAGTAATTTTGTTGTAAAAAATGCGAAGTCTAGTGCGAATGATACGATGATTGTATCGGGAGTAACGTCAGGCGATATTGTAAAAGTTTATTTTGATGCTAGATTTTTATCTGCCAATTATACGTCATCAGCAGTAACTGCTGGTAGTACGTCGTTAACGATTACGAGTAGTTCCTTATTTAATACCTCCTCTGGTGGTACGGTTTATGTAACAATCACGAATGTTGATAAATACGAAAGTACGAAAACGGCAATCAGTTATGGATCGGACATGTCAGTGATTCCTACCAACATTGCATTTACACCAACGAATAATAAAACAAGTGTGAATGATTCATTGGTTGTTAGCGGCTTGCAGGCAGATGATATTGTGAATATTTATGAATCATTAACAAGTACGGTTGCAGTAGGCACATCGGGTTCTGTTGCTTCCGGTCAAACATCAGTTACATTTACAAGTGTAAACATGTTTGCGAATTCCAATGGCGGAACTGTGTATGCAACGGTAACAAGTCTGTATAAAAACGAATCGGCTGCGAGAGTTGCGCTTGCGTACCCATCAGATGTTTCGACAGAGCCGCGTACGATTACAATCGTTCAAAATCCAACAGGCACGTTAGACACTGTTACTGTAACTGGTTTAGCAGTTGGTGACGTGATTAAAGTTTATAGCACAGCTTCTGGTGGAACGGCGTTAGGTACTTCATCTGCAGTATCTGGAAGTGCAACACAAGTGACATTATCCGTAAACTTAAATCCAAGAGGCGGAAGCGCTTATGTGACAGCAATGCGTGCGAATAAAAGCGAAAGTATTCGTGTGGCAAAAGCATTCCAATCGGAACCAGTTTCAACACAAACGTTAATATCTCGTATTTCGGGAACGAATCAAAAATCAAGTGTTGCAGATACGATGGTCGTTACAACATTGGCTGTTGGAGATCAAGTTTATGTATATGATGCATTAACAGGTGGAAATGAATTGGGTCACTCATCCGCGATCGCATCAGGAACGGTTGCGAATTTATCGATCGCAAACTTATTGCCAAATACTGCGGGTGGACAAGTGTATGTTGCGATCAAAAATCCAAATAAACTGGAAAGTTCGCGTGTAGCATTCGGATATGGCACGGATAAATCAGCTGTACCTGTAGCGTCTAATTTCACATTATTCAATGCGGCATCTTCCGTAGCAGATACGATTGATGTCAGTTCTTTAAGCGTAGGAAATACGATTCGGATTTATTCCTCTGAAACTGGTGGGACTTTATTAGCGGAAGATGCGGTAACGTCAGGTACGACCTTATCATTCTCAGCTGTTGATTTGTTACCAACAAGTACAAATGGTCAAGTGTACGCAACATTGGAGACATCCACAAAATCGGAAAGTGATCGAATTGTGTTGTTCTATGATTCAGATCAATCATTACCACTTTTATCTGGTCAAGTTACTGTGACGAACCATAAAAAAGGTGTTGCGGATACAATTGATATTACTAGTTTACCTGAAGCTGCCGTGATTTACGTTTACGATGGAAATGGTGATTCTGCGAATTTATTGGCAACATCAGCTGCAGTTGCTTCCGGTAGTACAAGTACTACGATAAGTGGTGTGGACTTACTTGAGGCTTCAGGTGACACATTCTATATTTCAGTGACGAATGACGATATGGGTGAAAGTGAACGAATTGCAATTACGTATAGCGCAGAACAAATTGCTACAATCCTAGATCCAACGCAAGTGACAATTGTAAATAATAAAGCTGGACAGGCAGATTCAATTACAGTTTCCGGAATGACCACTGGAGATACAATTTATGTGTATACTTCTTCAACGGCGACAACACCAACTCAAACGGTAAACTATGCTTCCGGTACGACGATTGTAATTTCGGCAAATGATTTGTTAACAGCGGGTTCAGATCGCGGTACGATTTATTTGGCAATTACAAATGCAGACAAATCAGAAAGTCCGAAGTTGTCTTGTGATTATTTATCAGATAAAACGCCAACACTGTTTAGTTCACAAATTGCAATCACCCAAACCTACACTGGCGCAGCAGACCAAGTTGTTGTGAGTGGCTTGCGCGTGGGTGATGTGGTTAAGTGGTATGATACGTCAACGAAAACCAACCTAATCCGTCAAGGAACAGTTTCGTCTGGAACGTCGTATACGTTTAGCGGGACGGATTGGTTGACTTCAACGGGTGGTGACGTGTACCTTACCGTGACATCGAATTTGAAAACGGAAAGCGTGATTATTGGTAAATCATATGCGTCTGAACCGAGAACGACATTGTCAATCTCAGGACTCTCCAAATCTTCGTTAAACAATCGCTCTGGAGTCGCAGATACATTTACTGTATCCGGTTTGGCTGCGGGAGATGTAGTCATCGTATACGATTCATCAACTGGCGGTAATGAAATCACTCGAGGATCTGTTGCGTCCGGAGCTACGTCTGTGACGATAAGTTTTGTGGATATGTTTGATGACACGACCGGAAATGTATATGTATCAATCATGGAAAATCATAAGTTGGAAGCGGTAACTCGTACTTCTTACACGTATGCGACCGTTGCACAAACTGCGGATATTGATTCATCAAATGTTTTGGTAAAAAACTATGTTGGGACAACGAATGACACCATTACCATTTTTGGTTTGCATCCATTGGATGAAATAAATATTTATTCAAATGCAGCTGCAACGATCCAAAAATGTGAAGCGACGACAACAACAAATTGTACGTGGGCAGTTTCTGGTTCTGGAAACTCAGTAACGGTTACTGACTTGGCAGGATTATCGGATACTGCAGGAGGTACATTCTATGTAACGGTTCAAAATACGACATTGGACGTAAGTGATCCGGTCATTGTTTACTATAGTAATGCAAGAACCGTTCAACCGATTGTTTCAAGTGTTGCAGTTACGAACAGTGAAATTGGAACAAATGATAGTCTTGTGATTACTGGATTATCAAGTGCAGATGTTGTGAAAGTATATGCTGCTGCTAGCGGGGGGTCGGCGATTGCTGGTGGTGCTCAAACAGAGTGCGCAAGTAGTTGTACAGGCGGTGCGGTTTCGGGTCAATTGACATTTGGTGGTTCTGAGTTCTTGACAGATACAGGTGGCGATATTTATGTGACAATTACAAGTACAAATAAATTAGAAAGTAACCGTACAAAAGTCACTTATAATGCAATCAATCAAACAGCAACGCCAACAACAATCGCAATTGTTAACTATCCAGCGTCTGTTGCAGATGATTCCATTACCATTTCTGGATACACTGATACCAATTTGACATACGTTGTGAAAGTGTATAATGCAACAACGAATGCATTGCTTTCTACAAGTGGAACGATCTCGTTGGATGGAAGTAATGATATTGTTTATGACGGGGCTGATATTATTGCTGCATCCAATGCGGGTAATGTCAAAATAACCGTAACGCAAAGTACGTTACTTGAGTCGGCGAAATCGACATCGAAAGCATTTACGAACGATTATACTGCACCGGTCGCAAGTGCGGCGAAAGTGCAAGTGTTCAATGATGACACGAACACAGACATCGTTCGCGTGAAGATTTCAGGGCTTCTAGCAGGAGATCTCGTATTTGTTTATGAGACAGGCACATCGACAGATTATACGAGTGGCGGTTACACTGCGTTAGCTGGGGATGCAACTGCAGGCTATGTCAAAATTACAGGCCTAACATTGATTGGTGCCGGGGGATCAGTCGATGTGACTGTTAAGCGCGGTGATTATGCGGAAAGTTCAGCAGTTAGTGTTGCCTATGCCGAAGAATGATTTTGAACGCTAATTAATTGATTTTGACCGGGAAGGACCGAAATATTTTTCGGTCCTTCTTTATTTTTAAAGGTTGATAGGAAGGGATTTTGCATTGTGAAATCGAATTAGTCTGTATCTGGAGCAAGGGGGAGGAGCAATATGAATATTCATATTCGCGGCGAGCACATGGCAGTCACGGAAGCACTTCGTGAATACGCAACTCGCAAAATCGGTAAACTGGAAAGGTACTTTGAACGACCGTTAGACACGGATGTTCATGTCACGCTAAGCGTGGTACGCGAGCTTCATTCGATTGAAGTGACAATTCCAATACCGGGTTTGTTGTTGCGGGGCGAGGAACGCAGTGAGGACATGTATGCTTCGATTGACCTCGTGATGGAGAAGTTAGAGCAACAAATTCGCAAGCACAAAAGTAAGCTGACTCGCAAAACGCGACATAACAGTGAGCAACGCGCGGTCTTTAAGGAAGTTTCCGTCGCTCCTATTGTTGCCGTTTTGGATGAGGAAGATGCAGATGAAGACGATTACGATGTTGTGAAGACCAAACGCTTCCAATTCAAACCGATGGATATTGATGAAGCGATCCTCCAAATGAATTTGGTCGGTCATAATTTTTACGTATTCGCGAATTCTGACACAGCTAAAGTGAGTGTCGTTTACAAGCGAAACGACGGTCGCTATGGCTTGATCGAGCCAGACAAAGAGTAATTATTATTACATTTGATTTTTAAAATGCGAAACGGCCCTCGAGTGTGACTCGAGAGGCCGTTTTTATTATTGGTGATGTGATTGTTTTCGGTGATTGATCAATTGATCTTCAAATGGTCCAAACAATGAATCTCGCACATAATCACGTGTGTAGAACTCGTGAGGAAACCCAAGTTCAATTCGGCTAACATGGTCGAGTCGTGCCATTTGTTCGAGAGACAGCTCAAAGTTGATACAGGCGATATTGGTAGATAATTGTTCAAGCGTTCGAGCGCCTAAGATGGGGATGATGACGCCGGGTTGTTGCCGAAGCCAGTTGAGTGCGATCTGTGCGGGCGGTCTACCCATTTCGATGGCGATACGTTGTACTTCGTGAATAATAGCAGCATGTCGTTCGGCTTGTGTGATGCCTCGCTCACCATAGCGTTTCGGCTCTGGATTGGCGGCAGTATATTTGCCACTGAGAATACCGCCCGCAAGTGGTCCCCAAGCGGTGACGCCAAGATCCAATTCCCTTGCCATCGGGAGTAGTTCACGTTCAACGGTACGTTCCGCTAAGCTGTATTCCACTTGTAGTCCGATAAAAGGTGACCATCCGCGCAATTCCGCAAGCATTTGAGCGCGGGATACAACCCATGCAGGTGTATCGGAAATGCCGATATAGAGCACTTTGCCACTTCGTACAAGATCATCCAAGCCACGCATCAGTTCGTCAATTGGAGTCATAAAATCCCAAACATGCAACCAAAACAAATCGATATAATCAGTTTGCAGACGTTTCAGGCTTGCTTCGATTGAGCGAACCATGTTTTTGCGGTGATTACCAGAACCGTTGATATCATTGCGATTCATCGTTAATGAATATTTGGTTGCAAGTACAACTTCGTCACGATGACCTTGCATCATTTCGCCGAGTAACGTTTCACTCGTGCCACCGGTGTAATAATTTGCGGTATCAATAAAATTGCCGCCAACATTACGGAATTTACTGTACACTTGCTGACACATTGATTTATCGGAGCCAAAGCCCCAATCTTTCCCGAATGTCATTGTGCCAAGAGATACTTCAGAAACACGTAGTCCACTTCGTCCCATTAATCGATAGCGCATTATGGTTTGCTCCCTTTAACCCGTTTGCGGCGATCGCGTTCGCGAAGGAGACGGAACGTTGCGACGGTGCCGAGAATAAACAAAAACAATGTCGGGTAGTTGTAACGTGGCTGCCCTTCAAAAACGAAGAACAATGACGAGAAAAATCCGATATAAACCCAGACGACGATATACAACATCCGATCAATGTTTGGTAACAACTGTTGGCGTGCGGTCACAAGTGATTGGGTTTCCGTGTTTGGTTCGATGATCGCTTGTTCGGGATCTCTTTTGCTACGAATTTTACGAACGAGTAACCAAATGCCGCCAACGATCGTAAAAATTACAATAAAGAAAAGCATAATATCTACGAGTAAACCAGCAACTAATTTTAGCGCGATGAACCAAGTGTGTGACATCAATTCTTTGAATTGGGGATCATTTGTTTGATACGTCCAGTTGGAAATATCGTTCCCACCAGCAAAAAAAGTATTCAAAATGCGCAATCCACCAAGACCGAGAAACTGAAATGGGTGATTAGCAATCCAATGGATCGCTTCATCTCGGTAAATCTTTTCTGCTCTAGGGTCAATGGCACCATATTTGATACCTAATTCGTCAAGCTTTGCTTGAAATGTTGCTGACGTAGGGATTTGTTCGATGCTAATATATCTTCCGATATGGTTTGCATCATTATTGTTAAGATAAAGATTATATCCACCGTTAAAGGATACCGGAATAATCATTTTCCATTCGTTATAATTGTAGATTGTCATGGGTGAAATGGTTGCAAACATAATGATGCCGACAAGAACGGCGTGCACGCCGGAGCGTAAAAAGCGAACGATTAATTTGCCATTCGGATCATACGAGCGTAGCCAAAACACAGCAAATGCAATGACTGGAAAAGCCATAAAATAAGGCTTCGTTAATGATGCGATCCCTGCTAAAATTCCAAGCGGGATAACGTGCCACATTCGCGGATATTCAACAGTTTGCAATAATACAAGTAAAAGCATCAGGAATAAGGTGAAGATTTCGGTGCCAACCGTGCTGTTGTAGGCAATGTAATTCGGTAATAGTGCAAATAATAAAAGGGCCATACGATGATCACTTCTCCGCTTAAACAAACGCGTGCACAGCAAGTGGAACAGGATCAATGAAAGTGAGGAAATTCCGACATTGACTGCTTTTGCAATCCACAGGTCAGTCGATTCGAATAAGCGGAAAAATAAAGATAAAACGAACGAAGAACCCGGCCCTACATATCCTAATACCCAATCTTTTGGCGGACCTGCTAAGTTGACAGCCATATCGTAATAATATTTAAAATCTGAAACTGGAATGTTCGGAATCAATTTTGCCCAGATGAAACGAAGCGCGATCCCTATTCCGATCATCATGAATTCCCATCGCCATAACCGCATCGACGCACCCCCTTGACCGATTATAATAATACTATTTTGACTGAAATAGAAGAACGATGTCAAATGATAAGAGATTCAAAAGAAAATTGTGATATGATTGATTTAATAAACTATTTTGAAAGGGAGGCCTTCTGAGGATGGCATCAATACATGACGTTGCGCGAGAAGCAAACGTATCGGTGACGACCGTTTCTCGAGTAATGAATAATCGAGGATACATCAGTGAGGCAACACGAAAAAAAGTTTTTGCGGTCATGGATCAACTCAATTATCGTCCGAACGAAGTGGCGCGATCGTTGTTTCGTAAAAAATCAAATGTAATCGGTGTGATCATTCCGGATGTTTCGTTTTCGTTTTTTGCGGAATATGTTCGTTATGTTGAAGAAGAAGCTTATGCGAATGGTTATAAAGTTATGATCTGTAATGCGCTTGATGATGGTCAGAAGGAGCGGGAATATATAAGAATGCTTCGATCTAGCCAAGTGGACGGCATTATTTTGGGCAGTCACACCATGGATATTCACGAATTTGAAAATTTACAGTTGCCAGTAGTCACATTGGATCGGACCGTTCCAGGTGTCACTTGCGTGACTTCAGATAACGACGCTGGCGGACGTATTGCGACGCAGGCGTTGCTCGATCGCGGATGCCAACACATCGCACACATTCGCGGTCCCATAGAATTAGAAACGCCGGCCAATCGGCGAAGCGATGCGTTTGCTGAAGTTGCAGGCGCAAGTGGAGTGAAACATACGATTTTGGAAACTTCAAATAATGAATTTGTTTTTAACGCATATTTGAAATTAGTCGAGAAAATGTTTCAGGAACACCCGTCCATCGATGGTGTTTTTGCAAGTAATGATTTATTGGCACTCGCGGTTTTACGGGTGGCGAAAATGATCGGTAAGCATGTGCCAGAGCAACTTCAAATTATTGGATTCGATGGTGTGCATGAAGCGACGGTTAGTACACCGCAAATGGCAACAATCAGTCAAGACATTCCATTGATGGCTAAGGAATCGGTGCAGCAACTTTTAAGTATCATCTCTGAAGAATCAACAGAAGCCATTAAAATTGTATTGCCTGTGCAATTTATTCATGGAGAGACGATCCTTCCGAAATGACAAGAATGACTCAAAGGATACCGTTTTCAAGTGTGTCAAACGGTTGATACACAATAAAAAACAATGTATCATCAACTTATAAGTATGAGTTGCGTGATGTTGGTGCAGTCCGCGGTTAGCAAATCTAATCGATGGATGCGCCTTTTTTATTGGATGGGAGTGAGACTGATGTCAGTTCACGATGTAAGTCATAAAGGTAGTGCGGTACAGGATCCTTTTCGGCCTGTTTATCATTTGTCTCCGCCTGCAGGTTGGATGAACGATCCAAATGGTTTGGTCTATTTTCAGGGATATTATCATGTTTTTTTTCAATATGATCCATATAAAACCAGTTGTGATTTAATGCACTGGGGCCATTTTCGGAGTAAAGACTTGATATCGTGGGAAGTGCTCCCAATCGCGTTGAATCCTGACAAGGCGTATGACCAAGATGGTGTGTTTTCGGGAAGTGCGATCGTAAGCGGAGATGAATTGGTATTGATATATACCGGGAATCGCTGGTTAGGTGAAAATCGCGAAAGAATCCGTCAAGTACAATGCGCTGCTTCGAGTCGTAATGGCGTCTTATTTACGAAATTTGAAGATAATCCGATTATTGAACAATTGCCAATCCCAGCATCGATGCATGTGCGCGATCCGAAAGTATGGAATGAAAGCGACAAGTGGTGGATGGTTCTTGGTAATGAAATTGATGGTCGTGGGCGAGTACTTTTATTTTCATCAATTGATTTGCATGAATGGGATTTTGTGAGCATTATCGCAGAGAGTGATGGACTATACGGATACATGTGGGAATGTCCGGATTTATTTGAATTGGACGGAAAACGTGTGTTGTTATTTTCTCCGCAGGGGATTTTTGCTGCAGGAGATCGCTATCAAAACTTGTATCAGACCGGATGTTTTGTTGGTAATTGGAATGAGCGCGAACAAAAGTTTGTGATACCTGATGATGGTTTGGTGTTTGAGGAGTTGGATTTTGGGTTTGATTTTTATGCTGCACAAACAACGCTTGCGCAAGACGGACGACGATTGATGTGGGCTTGGATGGATATGTGGGAAAATCCTGGACTAACTTCGCAATACGGATGGGCAGGGGCACTCACAATTCCGCGAGAGTTATCGCTCGGATCGGATGGTCGGGTATGGATGGCTCCGGCACGAGAGTTGCTCGGTGCAAGAGGCGTAGAAACGATCGTTGTAGAATTACTTGATTCAAGTTTAGCGCATCGCGAAATCTCATACGAGGCAGGGACTGCTTATGAAATGAGCATGAGTTTTGGACTGGACCCGTCCGAAAATCATCGCTGGTCTGTGTGGCTACGTGCGTCCGAAGATGGTTCGCAGCGCACGGAATTCCGAATCATTCAAATGGGTGATCAGTTGAATGTTGAATTTGATCGGACATTGTCGGGTGAAGGTGCGCTCGGACTTCGTAAAGCAACGGTTCCCGTAACGTTTAATGGGCTCTTGACGTTACGTTTTTTTGTGGATCGATCGAGCGTTGAATTGTTTGTAAATGATGGCCAAATTGGAATGACTGGACGAATTTTTCCTAACATAACAAGCGATCGGGTGCGTGTGTTTGCTGAAGAAGGTCATGGAATGATGCATTCGATGGTGATTTATCCACTTCGCAGTATTTGGATGGCAGGAGATGAACAATGAGTTTGGTCGTATGTATTGGTGAATTGTTGGTTGATTGGTTTCCTTTGGCTTCTGGGCAATCGCTTCGTGATGCGGAAGTGCTCGTGAAGAAGCCCGGCGGTGCACCGGCGAATGTGGCTACCGTTATTGCGGCGCTCGGCGGTGAGGCAGCGCTCGTTTCGCATGTTGGTTCTGATCCGTTTGGTGAATGGCTTCGGGAAGTCGTTGCGGAATATGGAGTCGATGTTCGAACGGTTGGCAGAAGTAAGCGAGCGGCGACAGCAATGGCATTCGTGGCGCGACTTGAAAATGGAGATCGTGATTTTGTGTTCGTGCATGGTGCCGATCATGATTGGTCATGGGGCGATGCGGAGCAAGCGGCGGTCGAGTCGGCGCGAGTTGTCCATTTTGGGGCGGCCACTTTGCAAGTGTCTGCAGAGGTGCGCGAACACTATACAAAGATCATGCAGTTTTTATATTCATCGGGCGGAATAAAAATAATTAGCTTCGATCCGAATTTTCGCGAGGATTTGTGGAAAAATAAAGTGCACGAGTGGTGCGAATGGGTACGAGAATGCATACCTTTTTGCCACGTGGCCAAGTTTAGTGATGAAGAATTGCTGCTAATAACTGGTGCAGAATCACTGGACGCGGCAATGACACGTGTGCGCGACTGGACAAATGCAGTAGTACTTGTAACGTGCGGACCCGGTGGTGCATATGCGCTACTGGAAAATGGGCAGGTGCAAGTTCCGAGTGTGCCTCTAGATGGAGCAGTTGTTGATACGACAGGGGCGGGTGATTCCTTCGTAGCTGCGGTGCTGTGGTTAATTAGCATGGAATCGGAGCCATGGGTTGCTGTGAACATCGATCGGACGCGATGGGTTAATTGGTTAGGGCAAGCGAATCAAGTGGCTGGGCGGATTTGTCAGCAAGTTGGCGCAATGCCGGTGTGGAGAAATGAGTGTGTGAAATAAAAATATGAAGATGAATTCATTTCATTACAGTCCGTTTTGTATAAGTATTGCATCGAAAATCGTAACTTTTCTTGTTTTCGATCCGAAAACCGGTCGGGAATCAAGTTAATTCTATGCAATTGTTATACAATAAAAGTAATTCAACGGAATGGAGTGGGCTTATGAAACCGTTTATCAAAGCAATGATTGTGGGTTTACTTATTTTGGTTCTTTCGGGATGTTCTTCGGAGACAACATCAACTGAATCCTCAAGTACAATCGGATCGGGGAACACAGCTGCGACAGACGCTCTTGTTGTAACGGCAAAGAATTTTCAATTTGATCAAGCTGAATTTCATGTAAAGGCGAACAAGGCATTGAAAGTAACGCTGAAAGTGCCTGAAGGGATGCATGGTCTTTCGATACCAGATTTGAATGTGTCCATGATGTCCGCAGGAGTAATGACGGTCGATGCGAGCAAACCAGGTACGTATGATATGATGTGTTCCGTTCCATGTGGTGAAGGTCATTTAATAATGAAATCGAAACTGGTTGTTGAGTAATGGTAGCTAAATATTAATTTGTTTCTGTCCAGTTGCCGTTTAGGCGCTGGGCAGTTTTTGTTTGTATAATAAAAATGAAAATGAAAAGAGAGAATGTGAGCGGATGAACCAACGGTTTCAAGTGCTAGATGTGCTCAGGGGATTCGCATTATTTGGAATTTTACTGATTAATATTTCGACATTTGCTGGGGCTGCAGGGCCTCCAGGTTTCGGAGCGTTTCCATCCATTTCGGATTGGATTGGGAGTAATATTCTACTGTTTTTTGTGGAATCAAAGTTTTTTACGCTGTTTTCATTTTTGTTTGGATTAGGATTTGCCATTCAGTTACAGCGTGCAGATGTTGCTGGTTTGAATTTTGGATGGCGATATTTTGCTGATATATGCTATCACTGGGGTCATCTTATTCTGGATGAGGAATTTGCCGGACCGCGCGATTTTGCGCTGGGTCGCAGGATTGTTAATCATACCAAATTTGATATTAGTTGTTGTAGTTAGTCTGTTATTTTTGGCTCGGCTGGATCACGAGATTGGAGTAACATTAGCAACAGTCGATGCTGAATTTTATAACGCATTTCGTAATGGATCTCTCGAACGAATAGCGTTTGTCATGAATAGTGATTATTGGACGATCACGGCAGAACGCTGGACTGGATATTTAGGTGCGTTGCCGCTCTTGATTTCGCGAATTCCAAGTGTGTTAGCGATGTTTATGCTCGGATTATTCGTGGGACGACAGCGAATGGCGGAACGGATCAATGATTACATCGCACCATTGCGGTCGCTGAGACGTTGGGGGTTTATCGTGGGATTTTCATTGAGTGCGCTCATCGTGCTTGCTGTCGCGACGGTGCCACCGTTAAATGGAATTCTCATTTTATTTTTCGATCAGTTTTTGACCGGACCAATCTTGGCAATGGCATACGCGTCAGCGAATGTGTTATGGTTTCAAAATATGAAAGGTACATGGTTGCTTTCACGATTGGCAGACGTAGGGCGGATGGCGCTCTCAAATTATTTAAGTCAGTCAATATTAATGACGTTGATTTTTTATGGATATGGTCTAGGTTACGCGGCGGACAGTTCGTTGATCGATGGTTTTTGGGTGGCAACGCTCATTTTCTTCGGACAAATGCTGGTTAGTGCATATTGGATGAAATGGTTTGCATTTGGTCCAATGGAATGGTTGTGGCGAATGATCACATCTTGGAACATCCAGTCGTTGCTGCGGACGGCTAAATAATTTAGCGAATGGGACGAGGTTATGTGATGGATCGAAATCGGCGAAAAGAATTGCAGGAAGCTTACAAGGAAATAAAAACGATGATGGGTGTCGTTCAAATCACCAACAAGTTAAATGGAAAAAGATTTATTGACAGCTATCCGAACTTAAAGAATAAATGGTCAACGTTGAAGATGCAATTGAATATCGGGATGTTTCCGAATCCGGGATTGCAAACGGATTGGAAAAAATCTGGGGTAGAAGCGTTTGAATTTGAAATTCTAGAAGAGAAAGAAGTCAAGGAAGATACAGATGCACGCTGGGAAATCAAACAAATGGAAAAGTATTGGCTTGAGCAAATTCAACCCTTTGGCGACAATGGATATCATAAACAAGTGAAATCGTAAAGGAGCGAAGGTCGATATGGCTATTGAAAAAGTTTCCGAACATATTTGGAGTATTCGGACGTGGATGATCATTCCGGTTACCGTTTGGTTGGTCGAAGAGTCGGATGGTTTAACATTTAATGAAAGTGAATCCGTGTCCAGTGTATGCACACCCAATCGAAATACCGCATTTGAACGGTGAATTGCCGTATCCTGGCCGGCGTTCAAGCTAAACGTGAATAGGGGTTTTCAAAAAAGTATAAATTGCTGCAACTTTTCTTGAGTTTCATCCGTTTATAGAATCAAATGACTTGGAGGCTGACACTTATGAAACATTTGAAAACAACAATGACACGCACAATGGCACTTGCTTTATTGGTATTTTTGGCACTAACGATTCAATCTACAGCATTTGCAGAAGAGACATCCCCATCGGCGGCAACTGCCGAAGTAGTGATTGATTCACCATCACCAACCGTATTTACGACACCAACTCCAGAAGAGCAAATTGCTTCGTTACAAGCTGGAATCGAAAAATACAAGTCACGTCTTGCGGAAGGCAATGTAACGCCAGAAGAAATCAGTAACTTAAATGATACGATTAAACAGTTGGAGCAGTTGCTTGCGACCTATTTACAACCAATGCCAACACCAGAAATTATGGTCGATCCCATTGCGATCCCATTCCCGTGCTTAGGTGCATATCTCGATGCAAATGGGCAAGTGAAAAATGCATGTTCACTTACTGGCGGAGAGATCGGCGGAGGTAGTGCAGGAAGTGAAGGGGTTGCACCCTGTGCAGTGGATTCGACGGCTACAACCGCGAATTCAGAAGTGCAATCGCAAGAAATGAGCGACACAAAATTAACGGCTTGTTTGAATGGGGTCACATTAGAAGATCAATCTGGTCAAATATATTATGCGCTTGGAGCAACCGCTGATGGCGATGGTAAAGTATACAAAATGGCGACATTACTTCGGGAGGCAGCACCAAATGTTTCTGTGAAACAAGTGCTGGCGTTCAGCGGTAAACATGTTTCGATTAATGGGTCTGCATTAAATTTAGGGAATTTGAAACCGATTGTTAAAAAGGGTTCTACGTTACTTCCGGCTCGCAAATTATTGGAGTCCATGGGGCTCGCGGTAGCTTGGAATGCCCAAAAGAAAACGTTGACGGCTTCAAAGAAGGGTTATACATTGGAATTGAAGCAATATTCAAAGTCAGTTAAAGTAAACGGAAAATCGGTAAAACGGATGCCGGTTGCGCTAACCAAAGTAAAAGGCACATGGTTTGTTCCTGCAGCATATATTGCGTCTGAACTTGGTGCGGACGTGCAACGAGGATAAGGCATATCAACAAAAATAGCTGGCAGAATCGTCTTGTTGAAGACGTAATCTGTCAGCTATTTTTTATATAATTATTGGTTTATATCACCTAAGGGGATCGTGTGGATATCAGAACTTCGCTGAGTTTTCCACCAAATAGGATATGATTTATTGGATTCATTTGCGCGTACAACTTCTCCGATCATCGGCGTGATCACTCGAAGATTTTTTCCTTCGGCTGCCTTTACAACTCGTTCAATTGGATCGAACCAACTGTGAATCGAAAGTGTAAATGCGCCCCAATGAATCGGCAATATCGATGTTGCCCGTATATCGATTGAGGCTTGAACGGTTTCTTCTGGTAACATATGAATTGCTTTCCACAGTTCGTGGTATTGACCGCACTCCATAAACGCCCAATCAAATGGACCGTATTTTTCTCCAATTTCTTTAAAATGTGGACTATATCCACTGTCCCCGCTGAAATAGAGACGAGACGTAGCATCTTTCAAAATCCATGAGCACCAAAGTGTAGCATTCCTGTCGTTAATGGTACGTCCTGAAAAGTGTCTTGCCGGAGCGCTGACGATTTGAAGTCCTTCCCATTCGAATTCATCCCACCAGTCATGTTCACTAATCACGTTCGCATCAATTCCCCATCGCTGTAGATGCGCACTTACACCAAGTGGAACGAAAAAATGCTTCACCTTATTTTTTAAGCGCTGAATCGATCCGAAATCGAGATGATCATAGTGGTCATGCGATAAAAATACGGCGTCAATAATCGACAATTCCTCAATATTTAACGGTGTTTTGCCGCTATATCGATTGCCGCCTAACCACGGAAATGGGGACAGAGTATTTCCGAACATCGGGTCTAATAAGATCAATTTTCCGCGCCAATTCATCATTAAAGCGGAATGGCCGAACCAAACAAAAGATATTTCGTTAGGTTTGGTTAGTTGGTCCGTATGAAACGAAGCTGTGGGTAACGGGTGTTTCGGTCTTCGTGCTGCACCTCCAACCATAAACTGCCATAAAACACCCATCATGGCGACGAATGGAATATGCATATTGGTTTCGATCTGATTTTCAAAGCGACCATTTTTGTAGATAGATTGCTTCGCAGCTTTATCCAATACAGATGGGTTATTTTTGGCGCCAAGTGGACGATAAAAACGAATTACTAACAGCGCGAACGCGATGAGGATTCCGAGTACCCAAAATAATGTCGTCATGATCTTGCCTCCTTCACAATAGCTACAGAATAAGCGTATCATATCCTTTTCAAATTGACACGGCTTCAAAAAAGGAATTATATTCATTTGTGAACTAGGTTCAATAGTTGAGGGGGTTATTGAGATGACCATAACGATTTTAGCAGTTGGAACGCGAGGCGATACAGAACCGTATGTTGCACTTGGTGTAGCCTTGCAACAAATCGGGTATCGTATCCGATTGGCAAGTTTTGAGAATTATCGCGCATACGTTGAAAGTTATGGGCTCGAGTTTTTCCCCGTTAAAGGTGATGTGACGCAGGTATTGAATACATCGGTTGCGAAACATGCGAGAAATGCAGACAACCCATTGAAAGTGTTGCTCAGTTTTCGTGAAATGAAAAAACTGGTATACGATGCACAATTTGATTTGTATGACGCGTGTACTGATGCGGAAGCAATTATTTATCATCCGGGGGCAATGATCGGACATTATTTGGCCAAAAAGTTTGGTGTGCCTGGTATTTTGGCAACACCATTTCCAATGAAACCGACACGTGATTATCCTGCGTTGATTTTTTATAAGGGGCCGAGAATGGGCGGCTGGTGGAATGAGTTTACCCATCGTTTGTTTGAAAAAATCATGTGGTCAATGTCTTCAGGACCAATCATCCAATTTTGGAAAGCAAAATTCGGCAGTGAACCGATTGTTTTTCATAATCCGTTTTTGTATCAGCAACAAGCGGAAATGCCGACGATTATTTCTTGTAGTTCGTCAATATTTCCTCGATCACCGAAATGGAACGACGCCGTGCATCAACTCGGATATTGGTTTTTAGATGAAGATCCGAACTGGCAACCACCAGAAGAACTAAACATATTCTTAAAAAATGGGCCGGCACCTGTGTATGTTGGGTTCGGAAGTGTCGGTGATCCAACCGAAGCGGTTCAAACGACGAAGTTGATCATCAACGCACTTCAATTGGCCGGACAGCGTGGTGTAATTGCCACGGGGTGGGCTGGTTTGCAAGAGTCGATAGCAGTCCCTGAGGGGATTTATTTGCTTGACCATATTCCGCATGCATGGTTATTTCCGCGTATGGCGGTTGTTGTACATCACGGCGGTGCAGGAACATCCGCAGCAGGCTTTCGAGCGGGGATCCCGTGTGTAATCATTCCGCATGCCAATGATCAGTTTGCATGGGCAAAACGTGCGGAGGAGCTTGGTGTGGCAGGACCTTCGATACCGCGCAAACGACTTCGAGCAACCAAACTTGCTGCATCTATTCAAGCAGCACTTCATCCAACCGTTGTTTCGGCCGCTGCAAAACTTGGAGAACAAATTCGCCGCGAAAACGGTGCAGTATTTGCTGCGGAAATCATCCAACGGACATTGCGGAACAACTATTTGTAACGCATGGTGTTGCAACATCCTCGGCAGCTACTTCGTCAATTTTTTTCGAATGCCATTGGGAGTTTGTGTGGAAACAATCTGTCGCAAGTACTGATGGATATTTGAATCAAGCATTTACACCTGCGTTTGTTGTTGCACAAATCCATGGGTTATTTTTCGAAAATGAGTTTGCGCATTGAGCTGGCCAATTAATATGCGATTGCGGAGGGATAAAGATGCCGGGAATTTTCAAAAATGATTGGTCCGATGTGATCGTTTCTGAACTAGAAAAAGAATATTTTGATGCATTGAACGTATTTTTAAATGCGGAATACATGGAACAAAAGATTTTTCCGAGCAGAGAAGATATTTTTAATGCATTTCATCTTACGGCGTTTCGTGACGTGAAAGTCGTCATTCTTGGACAAGATCCATATCATGGTGAGGGACAGGCGCATGGTTTGTGTTTTAGCGTTCAGCTTGGGATTAAGCCGCCGCCGTCGCTCGTGAATATTTTTAAAGAATTACGTGAGGATGTTGGCGTGAATGTGTCAGGTCATGGCAACTTGGAATCGTGGGCAAAGCAAGGTGTATTTTTGCTGAACACAACATTGACGGTCCGGTCTGCGCAACCATTGTCACATCAAGGGCGTGGTTGGGAAATATTTACGGATCGAGTGATCGATGCTCTGGGTAATCGCGAACAACCGACGGTATTTATCTTATGGGGGAGTCATGCGCAAAAGAAACGCAAAATGATCGATGAAACGAAGCATTACGTGATTGCATCCCCGCACCCGAGTCCGCTGTCATCGTATCGAGGTTTTTTTGGGAGCAAACCATTTTCGAGAGCGAATGAGTTTTTGCAGTCGAAAGGGCTCAAAGAGGTCGATTGGACGTTGGGGCTTTAATTTTCAAAAATCTTTTTTTCTTTCCCCCCTCAAAAAATGAAAGCGCCTCCGAATAGTTTAGTCATCGAAATAAACTTTCAAATTTTGAATGGGGGAATTTAAGAATGAAACAATTATTCAAAGTGATTTCAGTGGCATTGATCGTAGCACAAGTGGTTGGCGGAGCATCAATGGCAATGGCAGCGAGCTCGAATTCAGGTGTTGTGAAAGGTTCCAAAGTAGCAGATAAAAAAGCAGCATTGAAAGCGAAGCAAGATGCCATTAAAAAAGCGATCGCGGCGTACATAGCGGCATCGAAAAACAATAAATCGAAAGTTGCACTTAGCAGTTTGAAGGCGCAACTTGCAAGCGTCGGCGTACGTGTTGTTGATACTCCTGCACCAGATTCATCGGCAACACCGGAACCAACTTCGACGCCAGATGCATCAGTTACACCGGAACCAACTTCGACTTCGACAACTGCACCATCGGAAACACCAGTACCAACAGCAACTGTGGCACCATCAACAACACCAGCACCAACGGCAACTGTTGCACCAACGGCAACTGTTGCACCAACGGCAACTGTTGCACCTTCTGTGAAACCAGTTCCAACATCTTCACCATTCGTTCCTTGCATGGGTAAACCACATCATGAAGATGCAGATGATGATGGTGATGACGATCAAGATGGTGATGCGGAAAAACCGAAACCAAGTATAGTTCCTGCGGCAAGCACTGCACCATCCCAACCGGTTTGTGAGAAAAAGCCACATGGTCAAGAGCCAAAAGATCAAAAAGATGGTAAACATTGCGACAAGCAACAACCGAAACACGAAAAGGGTCAACGTAATGAACACGAACAACAAAATGGACAACGTCCAGGCGATCTAACGCCTGAACAACCGCCGGTTCAACCAACCGTTAAAACACAAGTGACGAAGGATCTTAAGATTGAAAAAACAGATCGCGAACAAGGTCCGCAAAAGCAAAAGGAACAACGTGGATCGACAGGTCGCCCTCGTCATTAATTGAATAAATGATCGTAACGAAGAGTCGGGTTATAGAAATCCGACTCTTTTTTGATTTAAAAATAGATTCAATCGACATTTGGACAGGCGATTGGTATAATTTTTGCAAACGTTTTTAATTTAAAGGGGCGTTACAACCATGGAGAAACCGAACTCAGGAGAGTTTCGTTTTCAAGTTAATTTATCTGGAATGATCACGTTATTGTCAGATCATTTATATAGTAGTCCGAGAGTGTTCGTGCGGGAGTTATTGCAAAATGGTGTGGACGCGATTCATGCTCGTGAAATGATTCAATCTGATCATGCAGGACATGTGAATTTTGAATTGATTCAACCGGAAGATGGCAGTGTACCGACGTTAATGGTTGAGGATGACGGGATTGGATTAACACGCGCGGATATTCATCAGTTTTTGGCAATGATTGGACAAACGTCTAAACAAGGCGACGGTGTCGTGCAATCGGATGATTTTATTGGACGATTCGGAATCGGATTGTTGTCTTGTTTTGTTGTGAGCGAAGAGATCGTATTAATTACACGAGCAGTTAATGGAACGGAAACATTGGAATGGCGCGGGAAACCGGATGGGACGTATACGATTCGTGCGCTTGAGATGAATTTGACGCCAGGAACGCGCGTGTATTTGCGTGCGAAAGAAGAGTGTGTAGAACATTTTGTGCCAGCTGCGATTGAACATTCACTTCGGAATTATGGTGAGTGGTTGCCTTATTCCATTTGGTTTCGCACGGGTGAGAGTAACATCGCGATTCACCGTGAAAAACCGCTTTGGTTGTTTCAGCCGACGATGTCTGATATGTCGCTCAATCATACGGAAGTAATTCGCTGGGCAGAAGATTATTTCCACGATTCGTTTATCGATTACATTCCGCTATTTTCTGAAACGGGACATGTGAGCGGAGCGGCATTTATTTTGGCATCACCAGTTCCAGCGAGTATCCGTCAGACGCACCGTGTATATTTGAAGAAAATGCTCGTGTCCGATCGGACAGAACATATATTGCCGGAATGGGCATTTTTCGTGAAATGTATTTTGAATACAAATGAACTTCAGCCAACGGCATCGCGCGAGCAATTTCATGATCACCCGATTTTGGATACGGCACGTGTTGAACTTGGCGAAAAGTTAAAACAATATATCCTTCGCGTAGCGAACACGGAGAAACAAAAATGGGAGCAAATCGTAGGGATTCATCATTTGGCGATGAAGGCGCTTGCGGTTCAAGATGATGAGTTTTTTCGGGTCATGATTGATCAATTGCCTTTTTATACGACGATGGGACAGAAATATATGGGGGATATTCGGACGGAACAAGATCCCATTTTGTATGCGGCGACGGATGCAGAATATCGTCAAATGGCAACTGTTGCAGGTGCGCAGGGGCTACTGTTGATTAACGCTGGTTATGTGTATGACCGCGAATTGCTGGAGCGGATGGACTGGGTTTATCCGAGTTTGACGGTTGAGCAGATGGATCCGACGGAACTGAGTAAACGATTAAAAGAAATCGACAGTGAAGCGCAAGATCGCGCGGCAAGCTTTATACATCATGCGAATGAGGTGCTAGAGCCTTATCAGGTGCGAGCGATTATGAAAAAGTTCTCACCAGCAGATGTCCCGGTATTATATACGACCCATCGTGATGTCGGATTTTTGCGCCAAGCACAGATGAGTGCGGAGTCTTCGAATATTTTGTTTGCGGCATTAATTGAAGAATTGACCGCGCCGTTCAAAGAAGAGCGGGAAAGTCAAGTTTGTTTCAACTATGACAATCGGCTGATCCAGCGTCTCCTAGATTGCACGAATGAACGGATTCGCGAACAGTCGATTCAGATGTTATATGTACAAGCTTTATTGTTAGGACATCATTCGCTTCGCGCGGCAGAGCGACGCTTGATGATGGATGGATTTATGACGTGGATGGATTGGGGTATGCGTATCGCTGACGAAGGTGGTATGTAAAGCATATGAAATTAAGTTTAAAAGGTGGTGGGCGTGATGCGGAAGTCTTTATCCGAATTGATGAACGAGCTTGACGGATTGCCGGACAGCTACGAAAAATTAAATGTATTAGAAATGGCGATTGAGCTCGCAGATGAGGAAAAGCAAATCGATAACGCCTACTATTTGCGACAAGAATACGTCTACTTAGCGCATGTGTTTGGTTATGCACAGAAGGCTTTGGTCGCATTTTTGTGGTGTTTAGAGCAATATGACAAACAACCAGAGCGTTTTGATGAACATGAACTACTTTGGCAATATAAATGGATGATGGGCGCGCTGGGGGGGTTCCCGCAATTGTCCCGAGAAAAATTGATGACGCTAGCAAGCGATATGCAGCGCCGATTTGAACGTTCGGGATGGTCACTTGGCCCAGTACAAGATGCGATGAGTGCATTGATGTATTTTCTTGGAGATTGGGATGCATCGCTAGATTACAAGGAAAAGTCGATGGTTGCTGAAGTGGACGGGCTATCGGATTGTCCTGCATGTCGCCAACAATTGCGCGTACAGTTTAACTATGACAAAGAAGATTACGAGCGTGTGGTGAAGGAATCGAAGATGATTCTGCAAGGTTCGCTCCGCTGTCGAACGGTTCCGCGCAGAACGTATCAAGTGCTAATGGATGTTGAATTTAAACGCGGTAACTTAGAAGAAGCGATGTCTTACTTGAAACGACTACAAGCGTGTATTCCATACGATGCCCAGCATTATATCGCATGGCTTGATTCCGTTACATTATTGTCGTTTTTGGATAATATGCAGGCGGTATCTTTGTATACCAAGCATTTTGCCATGGTACTAGATCAGGAGCAGCCGTTCGATCAGATGCAGGCATTCACTGTAGGTGCGATGGTGCTGCGTCAGTGGGAGAAAAATAATCCGGATGAAAAGCATTTAATCCTCGGATTTCCAGCGAAATTCCCACGGTTCACAAAAGGTGGTTTGTACGATGTGGTTTCGCTAAGACTTTGGTTTGAAACGCAAGCAAAGTCGATCGCTTCGCAGTTTGATAAACGTAATGCCAATTCATTTTTCAGTGGCCGGGTTCAACGCAAATTGACACTTGCCGACACATGGGTAAGTGGCTAACGATTGTGAAAGATAAAGATGGTATCCCAATAGAAGTGCAAATTACATTTATTTAATAGTAAGGATTTTGAATCATCCACCTGATTATTTGTCGTTAGATCATGCAATGATTATCGAAGGATTGCCCGCGAATACTTCATTCTCATTACCAAGTCCTGTAACGCCGGAACCGACGATTCAGAGTGCAACTGAATGATTAAAAGACGAGAATTTTGTTACACGTATTACGTTGGTGCAAATCATGAAGAACGATCATTACAACAAAAATAGTTGGCAAAAAAATCTCCGATTTCCAGGAGATTTTTTTTATTTTTCACAATCACACAATTTCCCACAATCTTACCATCATCGTCCTAAAATTTATTGTCAGCATAGAAGATAGTAAATGTTATTTGTGGAGGTATCATCTTGCAGAAAATAGAACAAATCTGGTCAAAAAACAGACTGTTAATACTTGTTGCAACTTCTGTATTTTTACTAGGATCAAGTGAATGTATTGCAACTGGGACGGGAATCAGCACTGCTAAATTATTATCCGGAAAAGTGGGGAACACATCGTTGGCTGTTGTGAAAAAAGCTACGGCAACGCCTAAGCCTACACCTACGCCAATACCGAAACGGAAAGCTACACCAACACCGAAGAAAAAAGCTACACCAACACCGAAGAAAAAAGCTACACCAACACCGAAGAAAAAAGCGACACCGACACCAGCGCCAAAACGCACCCCGGCAGCAAAGACCCAGGGGAATTTATCGTATCAACCACAATTTCAACAAAATCAAAATGCCGCTTCGGGTAATCGGCAAAATCGAAATTTTCAAATGCCTGCAGGCGAAGCAATTACTGTAACGGGGACGATAAGTCAACCGGATAATGGTGGAAATTCGAGGTTTGCGATGTATTTATTGAAAGATGGAACGCACACGTATATTTTGAGAAGTAGAGACATTGATTTAACTTCGTATCTTGGTCAAAAAGTGAAAGTAGTTGGAACGAAACGGACCACTCGACCTAGAAATAGTCCGAATCCTAACTTCAATGCTGATGCAAATGGAAATCGTGCCGGAAACGGCAATTGGAACGGAAGCGGCGACACGTCAAATCGCCCCCGTGTTTCCATGCCTGCCAATGATGGAATGATTAGCGTTGATACCGTCACCTCTGCGCATTAAATGACGACATCATATAGGTGACCTTGCGTTCGATCTGCCGGGTAACACCACATAGATCTACCATTTATCCAGTGCCACGCGGCTAATGCGGCTCCGCAGGCGTCCAATCGATGAGATATATTTTGAAACCAATCATAAGGAACATCATGTAGTCCGATGTTTGTTAATGAACTGCGAAGTTTTTCATAAGCGAGTTCATCTTTTTTGTAGTCTAGAACGTTTGGACGAACATCGAAATATTGTCGTAAAATCAGTGCTGCTCCAGGATGCACTTCGCAAAGTCGAATTGGAAGTTGTCGTTGATCGATGTACATTTGGATCATTCTTGAGAGATGGATACCGCGCAACGTTAAATACACCATACGTTGAAATGTCGGTGCCATAATAGAACCGGATTTCATGCCTTGTTCTGTTATGAACTGACGTAAATATTTATCTGCGGGACGATCTCCGCCTTTCTGATTATAGGAGAGCGGTGCATCAATTCCGATGACGATCGGCTCCGACCCATCATGTTTCTGGCAACAATCTTCAATAATAGATAGCAATTTTACATCAGTTAGCTCTTCCTGATAAATGGTTTCTCCCGGAAACCCATCGATCCATTCTAATCCGAATGTGGTCTCGCGAAAAATTGCAACAGCAGTATCGCGTACGTTAACCGGTCCTGATAAATCAATTCCAATGACAAGCACGATGAACACCTTCTTTATCAAAATAACATTAGGGAGGCCAGAACATGAGAAAGCGTAAGTTTGGCAAACGAATTTGGTTAGGGATCTTGTTACTTTTGATTGTAGGTGCAGGAGTCTATCAATGGCAAGTTGGTTTTGGAACAAAGACAGTTCAAACCATTCGTATGACACAAGTAAGAACTGGTAATATTTCCGTAGAAATTTCGGGGTCTGCGCCAGTAAAACCGATTAATCGTCAAGATATTACGTCCGTTGCTGCAGGAACGATTAATTCAATTGCAATAAAAGAAGGCGATCTCGTTACGAAAGGCCAAACGCTGATAACATTCGACCGTGCTGCAGCAGAAACATCATTGCTACAAGCACAAACGAACGCAGATCAAGCGGTAAAACAAGTGGAAGATTTGAAAAAGTCCATTCAAAACCTGAATGTTACAGCGCCTTTTGGCGGGGTAATCAAACAATTGACGCTTGCTTCTGGAGATAATCTTCAAAAAAACGGTGTGTTACTGACGATTGTTGATGATTCCAAAATGAAATTAACCGTACCATTCAGTTCGGCTGCGGTAAAAACATTTAAATTAGGGAAATCAGTTGATGTCATTTTATCATCCATGATGGAGACAATTCCTGGGAAAATAGTCGCAATTGCATCCAATGGATATCCTACGGAGCTTGGTGGTGAAGTTGTAGACGTTGATCTTCTTATTAACAATCCTGGCGCATTGACGGAAGGAATGAAAGCAAGTGCTTCCGTCGAAACGACATCAGGAACGGTAACGAGCGCTTCAGAAGCTACTTTGCAATTTCTAAACAAACAAATGTTACGCACGGACCAAGGTGGTACCGTTTTGTCCATTGCAGTGCGAAACAATCAACGCGTCCAAAAAGGGCAGTCGCTTTTGGTGATCGATAATCCTGATTTGAATACGCAATTGAATCAATTTGCATTCAAACAATCGGATAGCGCTCGTCAACGAGATAATGCACAAAAACAATTGGATAATTTGACGGTGACAGCACCTTTTGATGGGGTTATTACGAATCTTACAGTGTATCAAGGGGATGAAATTCGTTCGGGGCAAGCGTTATTGACAATTTTTGATCCAAATCAATTACAAATGCAAATCTCAATGGATGAGTTGGATATCGTAAAAATTCAAACAGGCCAACCAGTTGATATTTCTTTAGATGCGTTAACCGAAACCGTACGGAATCCTCTTCAAGGTGAAGTCATCAAAATTGCAATGGAAGGTACGTCTACGAATGGTGTAACTACGTATCCTGTAGATATTGCAATCGAACCTTACGAAGGACTCAAACCAGGGATGAACGCCAATGCGAATATTATTTTGGAAGAAAAACAAGGGATTCTAATGTTGCCACTTGAAGCAGTTACGAAGTCGAGACGGAACGCGTACGTCGTCGTACAGGGTGACGGTTCAGCAACGCCGGTTCCTGCTGCAACGAGTGGAAATGGTCAGTTTACACGAGATCCGTTAACGCTTCTGCAAGCTCAAAATCCTGATTACTATAAAAATGCAGTCGTTAAATCGATCCAAACGGGAATAAGCAACTCTGGATATATCGAAATCACAGAAGGGTTGAAGCAAGGTGACGTTGTCTTGCTACCACCACTAGCAACCGCGAACCAAGTGACACAACAACGTGGCGCTACCGGAATTGGTGGCTTAGGTGGCGGCGGCTTTGGCGGCAGCGGCGGTGGTGGCTTTGGCGGCAGTGGTGGCGGTTTTGGCGGTGGTGGTAATCGATCTGGAGGCGGCAATCGAGGTGGAGGCCAATGATTCGAATCGAACAATTGACCAAATCGTATCAGATGGGCGGGGAGTCATTGCAAGTTTTGAAAGGGATTGATCTAGTCATCCATAAAAATGAATTTGCGGCAATTGTCGGTCCATCTGGTTCGGGAAAATCAACGTTGATGAATATGCTAGGTTGTCTGGATGTTCCATCGGGTGGGAAATATGAACTCGACGGTCAGGAAGTTAGCGGGATGGATGATGATGAACTGGCAGAAATTCGCAATTTCAAAATTGGCTTCATTTTTCAGGGGTTTAATTTATTGCATAAATTAACGGCACTTGAGAATGTCGAACTTCCGCTAATTTATCAAGGGTTATCGACGGAAGAACGCAGAGAACGTGCCATTCAATCCCTTGAAATGGTGGGGTTGGGTGACCGCACAGATCATAAGCCATTTGAACTATCAGGAGGACAGCAACAACGGGTGGCCATTGCAAGAGCGTTGGTCACGAAGCCTCCAATCATTCTAGCGGATGAGCCTACAGGGAATCTAGACTCCAAATCTGGAGCGGAAATTATTCGTATTTTGCATGATTTACATGCGAAAGGGAACACAATCATTTTGATTACCCATGACCCGAATGTTGCGCAACAAGCAAAACGAATGATTCGTATTTCAGATGGCTTGATTGTTGAAGATGTGGAGGTGGGCTGATGGGGATCATTCAGGCTTACAAATTAGCGATTGCAAGTATTTTATCCGCAAAAGTTCGATCGTTTCTCACGATGCTTGGCGTTATTGTAGGCGTAGGATCAGTGATCGTGGCTGTCGGATTCGCTCAGGGTAGCACGAAGTCGATTTCAGATCAGATTAAAGGGCTTGGTAGCAATTTGATTCAAATTACAATTAATACTCGCGGGGGTAACCGGGGCGTAACACTAGACCAGTTACTTGATTTTTCGGATCAGCATGCGGATTCAATTGCAGCACTTGCGCCCACGATGAGTGCAAGTGTGACCGCGAAATATGGTACGAAAACACATGATACGACGATTAACGGAACATCGCAGGAATATTCGCTGATTCGAAATTTAAAAGTGCAAGAGGGTAGATTTATTCAATCGATTGATGTTGATTTGAGACAAAAAGTGGCGGTTGTCGGAACAGCAATTGTGAATGACATTTTTATTGATCAAGATCCAATTGGTGAAAAGATCATTTTGAATGGTCAAGTATTTACTGTCATTGGGGTGTTGGAACAAAAAGCAAACGGTCAAGACTCATCCGATGATGATCAAATCGTCATACCGATTTCTGTTGCACAACGTTTATCTAACCAATCCGTCATCCGAAATTTTTCGATTCAAGCGGTGGATGCAGCGCAAGTGGATGCCGTAATGACGCAATTGAACACCTTTTTATATGGCATCTATCAAAGTTCTTCCGCATTCCGTGTATTTAATCAGGCTCAAATTTTATCGACATTGGATACCGTGACAGGGACGTTAACCGTAATTCTGAGTGGGATCGCGATGATATCACTTGTCGTTGGCGGTATTGGTATTATGAACATTATGTTAGTATCCGTAACGGAACGGACAAAAGAGATCGGGATCCGTAAAGCAATTGGTGCGAAAAAACGCGATATTTTGATGCAATTTTTAATTGAAGCTATGGTCGTTACTGGTATTGGTGGTTTATTAGGGATTGGAATAGGTCTTGGGGTGATCAAGTTTGTAATTGGCGGACTTGGTATCGTACCTGAAGTGTATTCGATTACTTGGATTTTACTTTCTTTTGGGATATCCATTGCTGTTGGAATTATTTTTGGGTTATTCCCTGCCTATCGTGCGGCGAATTTAAGCCCAGTAGAAGCATTGCGTTTCGAATAAGAGCGAAATACAAAGGAGGATCGTTATGAATCGGAAAAAACTCGGAATGATCGTAATGACGATGACATTAATGCTAGGCGGATCGCCAGTTCTACATGCGTCTGCCCAGACGGAAAGTCATTCGATTCAATTTACAGATATTGCGGATCATGCAACATATGCGGATGCGGTTACTCGGTTACGTGCACTTGGGATTTTTAATAGTCAAAATAATAAGTTTGAACCACAACAATCTGTTACCCGTGAGCAATTTGCAAAAATGATTGTGATCGCATCAAATCAAGTGGAGCGGTCGAATACATTGAGCGGTGCAACTGGAATCTTTCCGGATGTTACTAAAAACCGCTGGTCAAATGGATTTATTCAATTAGCGGTTTCGTCAGGTTTTTTGAATGGATTGTCCGATCGTAAGTTTCATCCAACGCAAGCAATGACGTTTGCGTCCACGGTAACGGTGCTTGTGAGGATGTTAGGTTATTCTGATCAGGATTTGAAGGGCGTTTGGCCAGACAACTATTTGAACAAAGCAGCGGACTTGCAACTTACAACAGGATTATCAATTTCAAAATCAGCACCAGTGCCCCGTTGGGTGATTGCAACGTTAATGGATCGAATGGTAACGATGTCTGTGAAATCGGGACAAACATCAGGAAGCGGCGGTGCTGGATCGAGCGGGGCATCTAATGCTACAAAATCGTTTGCGGAAACCGTAGGTTTATTTCAAGAAGCGATCGTTCTAGGTATTAATGGCACTGGCGAAGTTCAAACATCACAAGGGATTTTCCAAAATCCATCAAACTTCCAGATTTCGATTGGAGATACGATTCGTGTAAAAACAGATCATGGATCAATCGTAAATGTATATCCTACGAAAATTAAACAACAGAGTTCTCGCGTGCGTAATTTGCAATTCCCAGCATTAACACTAGATATAGACGGTCAATCATCAACATATACATTGCTTCAAACTTCGATCTATTACTTAAACGGGGTTAAAGTATCTTTTGAGCAATTAAAAACAGGATTGCGTGCGGAACAAACATTCGTTACCGGAACAATGGCTGGCCATACATCGCCCGATTATGTTGTCATCAATGATCCGACAAGTGAAAGTGGTACGTATGCGGAACTCGTTGTCTTAGATGATCAGTTGTCTTCTGCAAAATTAGAATCAAATCAAATTGCTGCTGACAGCGGTGTATTCAATCTTGCAAACAAAAGCATCGTGCTTGAAAAAGGCTATAAATATGGAGTCTTCGTTCGAGGGGATCAAGTGCAAGGATTCTATAAAGTGTTAAATCAAGTGGAACGAGATACGATTGTACAAGTGAATGGAAGCAGCCTTCAAGTTAAAGATGGCAATGGTCAAGCAAAGTCGATGTCATTGCCGCAAAAAACAATATATTATTACAACGGCACTAAACAAAATTACGATACATTAAAAACGATCTTTAAATCGGGTCAGACGATTGAGTGGGGAACGGGTACGGAGGCTTCGAGTTATGCCTATGCCATTATTCGGGATCCATATATTACTGGCGTAATGAGTTTTGTTGAAGCAACGGTTTTATCAGATTCAAAGTTGAACGTGAAACTTCAAGCAAAACAAATTCAAACGGATCAAGGGATTTATACGTTGCTTGATGCCGCTGGCGGTGTAATGCCAGGTATTAAATACAGTCTAGCGATCGGCGCGAATGCGACGGTGATCAGTGCAAAACCATTAAATGAATCGGTTCGAGGAACGGTATTGCGTAATACTGAATCTCAATTGACTTGGATTTCAAATGGAAATCAAGGATCATTTACGTTGCCGCAATCAGCAGCCTATTATTATAACGGTGCAAAAACGACGTACGATTCGCTAAAATCAATTATCCAAGCGAATTCGACGATCGTCTTTGGCTATAATGCGAACCAAACAGGTTATGACTATGGTGTTGTTTTTGATCCATCATATAGTGTACCTCAAGTTGCGAGTGCGACAACGTCGTCGTCAGCGCAAGCTGGTCTAATTTCCTTAAACGGAAAAACCATCATTCGAGATAATGGTATATCAAATGTTTCACTGATTCAGTTGAACGATGTCGTTTATGAAGTCTCAGATATCAATGGTCAAAATTCCTACATTCAAGTGTACTCAAATCGAGTATACGGAATGTTAACTGCCTTTTTGCCCAATGCACTTTCACCGCAATCGATTAGTGCGGATGTTTATAATTCGTCGCTCAAGAAATCGGAGTCCAAAACATATGAGTTAAGCAAGGATTTTAATATGTCTACAGTGACGAACCCTGCGATAAAAGTTGGAGCCTATGCAACATTTTTGTTTGGAGTTGGTGGGAAAGTAATTGATATCGTTAATTAATTTTGAGAGGAATTTGTATGATGAAAAAAATTAACTTGTTAAGTGTAAGTGTTCTTGCTTTAGCAATTGTGCTTGGTGGTTGTAGCTCTACGGCAACTCAACCACAACAACAAATGGTTGACCAAGGCGGAAACATGCAAAATGGTTTCGGAGATCCAAGTGGCAATATGCAAGGTGGTAATGGTCAAGGACAAGGTAATCGTCAGTTTCAACGGCCGGATGCCATGGGTGAAATTTCTGTATTGGATGGGAATAATGTAACGATTAAAGTCATTCAAATGCCGAATTTTGGCCAAGGCCAAGGTGGTCAACGCCAACGCACATGGAGAGCGGGGAGTTCACCACGTCCTCGACCATCAGGGTCACCTGGCCCTCGTCAACAACGTCAGCGTCAGTTTACAGGCGAAACGAAAATAATAGCGCTTGACGGGATCGTAATTCAAAAAATGTCCTTCGGAGATAATGGGCCACAAATGGATCAAATTCAAGTGAAAGATTTGCAAATTGGTGATGTATTACAAGTCTTCAATAAAGCCGATGATCAATCGAAAATCGATCACGTAAGTGTGGGCGGTTTAGGCGGTGGAGGCGGCGGTTTTGGCGGCGGCCGTGGTGGAAATGGTGGAGGCCGTGGTGGAAATGGCGGCGGAGACGGCGGCGGTGACGGTGGAAACTGGCGCGGAAATAATGATTAAATAAATAGAAAAGGGACAATCTGATTGGCAAAATTCGAATTTGAACTGCGATCAGATTGTCCCTATTAAATTTTATTGAAGGTTTGTTTTCAACTCGGCTGCGATGTTAAATTGGTTTTGAACGGAACGAATGACATCTGCTTTATGGTTTTTTAGCAACTCAATTACTTGAAGATGACGTTGAATGTCTTGATTAAATAAAGGTAAAATTTCATTAATGCGGTGAATCGCTGGATGCATGAGATGACCCCCTAAATTGAATGCATATTCCGCATAACTGTAAGCGGATACAACGTATATAATTCAAAATACTTTTTGAAATCCCTGCAGACATAATGAAACGATTACAATCAATCAGGCAATTCAAACGTTTGCGCTACAAAATCAGACTAACATGCAGAGGTTTTAACGTCAATAGCATATTTTTGAATTGGTGAAACATCCATTCTTGGCATGTTATTCAATATACAGATTATGTGGAACGCCAAATTGTTGCAAAAATAGAGTTACCAATTCGGATGGGTTATATTCTGAAATCGTAAAAAGCGAACATTCAGGCAGGAGCACGACTGGCCTATGTCGAAGTTTCTTAGGACAAATTCTCAATTGATGGACTTTTCAGAAGTCAATGGATAAGATGATTAAGACAAGTTTGCAAAAGGAACAAAGGAAAGGAGTGGGGCGAATGCGGATTTTATTGTTTGGCGGTACTGGGTTTATCGGACAACATGCGGCCAAACGTTGGGAAGAAGAAGGGCACGAAGTCATTGTTCTTTCCCGAAGACATACAAACGCTCCACATGGAAAAGTTGTTCTCTACGAAATTGATGAGATGGAGCAGCTGTTTAATTCCATTAAAGATGAATATGCGATCATTAATTTAGCAGGTGAATCGTTAAATAGTGGTAGATGGACAGTGGAACGGAAAAAAAGAATACTCGATTCAAGGACGATATTAACAGGAGCCATTGCACAGGCACTAGATAAAGCCGAGAATAAACCGAAAGTTTGGATCAACGCTTCTGCGATTGGTTATTACGGATATTCAGAAACGGGAATTTTTGATGAAAAAAGTGAGAGTGGCAAGGGGTTCTTGGCCGAAACTTGTTTGAAGTGGGAACTTGCTACCGCGCCGGCAATTCGGCATACTCGAGTTGTTCGGTTAAGACTAGGGATTGTACTTGGTGATGATGGTGGCGCATTACAAAAAATGATAATGCCCTATCAATTCTATGTTGGTGGCAAAGTCGGAAATGGTTATCAGTGGGTGTCGTGGATTCACATCGATGACGTTGTTGGAATCATTTCGCTTTGCTTAATCGATGAAACGATCAAAGGACCAGTAAATGCGACGAATCCGACACCGGTTACGATGGATGATTTCGGAAAAGCCATCGGTTTTGCTTATCGCAAACCACATTGGCTACCACTACCGGGGTTCATCCTGAAATTAATTTTTGGGGAAATGTCTGATTTGTTGCTTCAAGGCCAACGAGTAATACCTGAACGAATGAAGCAGGCAGGTTACAATTTTCGGTTTCGAAATCTTGTCATCGCACTTAAACAAATCAAATATGCTCAAAATAGCTTGAAAAAATAATTCGAGATTTTATCCAAAAAACCACGAGACCGGAGTGAAATCCGAATTTGTGGTTTTTTTATATTTTCAAACGATGCACAAGTTCATAATTTTCGATAGAATGAGAAATAACTGATCATCATACTACCTAGTGAAATTCACAGATCCGATGGAGGGTTTCGAAATGAGTCGCCGAGTTGTTGTTACAGGAGTGGGAGCTGTCACCCCGTTAGGATTAGACGTTGAATCAACATGGAATAAACTACTTCGCGGGCAATCGGGTATCGGAATGCTTACGCGAAGAAATATAGATGCATACCCAGCAAAAGTGGCAGCAGAAGTAAAAGATTTTGATCCAACGAATTGGATTGACCGCAAGGAAGCGAGACGGATGGATCGTTTTATTCATTTTGCCGTTGTTGGTGCAATCGAAGCGATGAAAGATGCAGGTGTAACCGTCGGTGAAACCGTTGATTCAGATCGAATCGGTGTTTGGATCGGAAATGGTGTCGGCGGACTTGAAACATATGAAGAAAATTTGCGGGCATTAGATAAGCGTGGATATAAAAGAGTATCTCCATTTACAGTGCCAATGTTTATTACAAACATGGCATCCGGGCAAGTTGCATTACAGTTTGGTGCGCAAGGAATTAATGGATGCACGGTGACCGCTTGTGCATCGGGCGCCCATTCGATAGGTGATGCATTTCGTGCAATTCAGCGCGGCGATGCGGATGTAATGATTACAGGAGGTACGGAAGCCCCAATTACCGATATGGGTATGGGTGCATTTTCATCAATGACAGCTTTGAGCTTTAATCCAGACCCATTAACAGCCTGTCGCCCTTTTGATCGCAATCGTGATGGTTTCGTAATTGCAGAAGGTGCAGGCATTCTCGTGCTTGAAGAATTGGAACATGCCAAAGCGCGTGGGGCGAATATTTATGCAGAGATTGCCGGGTTCGGTGCAAACTGTGATGCGTATCATATTACCGCGCCATCACCGGATGGAGCTTGCTGGGTCAAGGCGATGCATTTGGCCGTTCGTGAAGCGGGCGTGTCTTTAGAAGATGTGGATTATATAAATGCGCATGGGACAAGTACGCCGTATAACGATAAATACGAAACTTTGGCAATCAAAAAAGCGTTTGGTGAACATGCGTACCGATTGAGCGTCAGTTCAACGAAGTCGATGACGGGACATTTGCTTGGTGGTGCTGGTGGAATAGAAGCTGTATTTAGTGTGCTAGCAATTAAACATCAAATCGTACCTCCGACAATCAATTATCAAGATGCTGACGAAGAGATGGACTTGGATTATGTACCGAATATAGCAAAATCACGCAATGTTAAAGTGGCACTATCCAATTCGTTTGGATTTGGCGGGCATAATGCAGTGCTTTGCTTTAAAGAGTTAATTTGATGGCATCAAATCAAGAGTTTGTTAATTTTGTATTGGATCAAATTCGTGGGTTGGAAACGGTCACTTCTCGAAAAATGTTCGGGGAATATGCAGTTTATTTTAACGGGAAAGTGATCGCGCTCATCTGTGATGATCAGTTATTTGTTAAGCCGACACCGGAAGGTGCGTCTTTTATCGGAGAGCCAATTATGGCACCGCCGTACCCAGGTGCGAAGCCGTATTTTTTGATTGAAGAACAATTGGATGATCGGGAATTTTTAATGAAACTGTTTGACATGACAGAGGCGGTTTTGCCTGTGCCGAAAAAGAAAGCGAATAAAAAAATAAAATAAATCAACAAATTTGAATTTTCCGTGATATAATTTAAGAATATTCAGACTATTCGCAGCTCTAATACCTTTGAATTAAGGAGGGAGCACATGGAAAGTCGACGAATGCTCATGCGCTTAGGGCAGATCGTTTGGGGTTTGGGCTTTATTCTTGTGACAAGTTTGGCGTGGTTTCAAGCATGGTCGATCATGATTGTGTCGCTGATTTTAGTGAGTTGGTTTTTCTTTGGAATGGCAAGTTGGATATTCACCCGAAGATTGATTCACCGTAGGTTGCGTGTGCTAAGACAAGAACGCAGAATTCGCGTAGAGGGGGAACGGATATCAGTTGAAGAAGACGGAAAATTGTTGCTCGTTCATCGTTCAGACGTTTTGAAAATCAGCGAATGGCCAAAGCACGGAATTGTTATTGATACACACGCTCGGAGGGGCGCTGTTACGATACCGAAAGACAGTAAAAATTACTATGAATTACGCAATGCGCTTTTGAATTGGGATTCTCTATTTCTAGATATGTCAGGAACATCATGATTAGAATGGAAAGGTTATGTGACCGTCCCGATTTTGGGGCGGTTTTTCAGTTTCGTATCAGATTCAATGGGTTTAATTCAAGTATCAACCATCTGGAGGCGAACGAAATTGAAAAAATGACTACTAATCGCATTAATGTCAAAGACGATTCTTGTCGCGACTGCGGATTGCTCGACAAACGCATCAACACCTTCGACATCCACTACCACACAATCAGCAACATCTGGTAAACAAACGGTAACGATCGAAATGAACGAATTTATGTATAAACCGTTGAATATCGAAGTGCAAGCTGGTAAATCGGTACATTTTGTTATGAAAACATAGGGAAAGAACAAAATGATATTAACAATGATGCAATTAAATTTAATGCTGATGTTGACCCAGGAAAAACAGTAGAAATTGATTGGACTGCACCGGCTGCAGGTGAATATGAAATACAATGTGATAAAACGGGCCATAAATCAGCGGGTATGGTTATGAAAATGTTCGTAAAGTAATAATAATAAAAGGTGTAAACGAGTCGACCCTTCGAGGGGTTCGGCTTTTTTTATTGCAAGTTCATTTGACGGAAGTGACAGAAGAGTATGTTATTTAAGCGTGTTAACTATTGTTTTATAATCTAAAATTAACGGTGGAAATTGTCGTGCAAAAGCCTACAGGTTGGAAGAAGAAGTATATTAACATAAAGGAACGTTAATCGTGGCCCTTGATTTACGGTCGTCGGGATTATTAGTTTGCTGCTGGATTCTGGTTGCTTGCCATTGTGTCGATGACCGAGGCATCGACACAATGGCAAGCAACGGGATATATGATCATTGTGGGACTGGGTTGTTTTTCTTGGGGTTTGGCGTGATTTTTGCAGTGATCATTTCAAAAATCAAATTAACGTATCATGCGCCGAGCGCGGAATTTTAATTTTGTAAAACAAGAAGCGTCTCCGATTCTCAAACAAATGAGAAGTGAGAGACGCTTTTTTTATGGACATTTCGGTAGGGTTGGATTATTTGGTCGGGTCAGTTGCAATTGCAAAGTTCCAAGTTGGCGCGTGTTGAAACCGGCTTCGCAATAACATAAGTAATAACGCCACATCCGTAAGAATGTTTCGTCAAAGCCAAGTGCTTTGACTTGATCGCTGTTTTGTTCGAAATTGCTTAGCCAGGTTCGTAAGGTGCGTCCATAATGTGTGCCAATGTTTTCAAATGTTTCGATCGTAAACTTCGAATGTTCAGTCAGCGCCGCGCTGAATGCAGTCAAAGATGGGCATAGTCCACCAGGGAAAATATATTTTTGAATCCAGTCGGATTCGCGGCGGTACTGTTCATATCGTTGATCAATGATCGTGATGACTTGCATGGCGAGTATGCCGTCTTTTTTGAGCAGACGATCGCATGCAGCGAAAAATGTGCCAAAGTACTCATGGCCGACAGCTTCGAACATTTCGATCGAGACAATTTTATCAAATTGTCCTTGCATGTCGCGGTAGTCACAGTACACAACGTCAATGCGATCTTGTAAACCTGCAGCGGCAACACGAGCCTTTGCTTCAACCAATTGTTGTTCGGATAACGTGATCGTCGTGACGCGGCAACCGGTTTGCTCTACTGCGCGCATCGAGAAACTGCCCCAACCAGAGCCGATTTCAAGGACGTGATCTTCTTTCGTAATTTGAGCAAGTTTGATCATGCGGTCCAGTTTGTTGAATTGCGCTTCTTCAAGTGTGTCTTCCGCTTTTGCGAAAAAGGCTGAAGAATACGTCATCGTCGGATCCAAAAATTGTTGATACATTTCATTGGATAAATCATAATGAGCACGAATGTTTTTGCGACTGTTTTCTCTGCTGTTATGGCGGATTGCATGTCCGATGGAGTTGATCCACTTAAGCAAGCCAGCACCTTTGAAATCGCGTTCATCTGCGACATCCCGATTCTGTACAATCCATTCGAGCAATCCGGTTACATCTTGCGTATCCCATTCGCCGGCCATGTATGATTCTCCGAAACCGATATCGCTGTTGGATAAAACACGTGTAAAAAATTTCGTATTCAAGATGTTCATAATTATGGCATGTTCCGCGTGTGGATCGCCGAAAAAATGTTCTGTCCCGTCGGGGAGACGCATCATCATTGCGCCTTTTTGGAAACGACGAAAATAGCTGAAAACAAGGTTCATGGCGATTCGTAGACGCCATGAAGGCTTATTCACACGAAACGTTTGAGACGAGAGTGGTTCCGGCTTCATGTAAATTCGTAACCCCTTTTCATAATATAATCGTGCAGCTTGCCATAGGATTCGCGGCATTGTTAACAGTGCTGCAAATGGATATTTAATGATTCCTTCTACAATAGATGCAGTCGAAAGTGTCCTTGATATCCGTCCGACCCATTCAGATGTAAATGAAATTGTATCACCATGCCATAGATCAACGCCAATACGAAGCGGATTCATCGTCCAATCGCGGGGCACGCGAAAGCGATATTCACCGTCTACTGCATTAAATGGTGAAACGTGGAACTGCTTTGGTGTGCGGTACAGTATCCACTTTCCCTCGTAGGTTGGTTCGTCCAAGACGTAGATATGCCGTTCACCAAATGTATTATTCACCTCCGCAACGACGCAAAGCAACTCCTCGTTTGCGTTGCGGCATGCATAAAAACTGACGGGGTTAAAGACATAATTGAAAAGCCTTAAGCAGGTAATCAACTGAACTTTGGAAACCACATTTACATAAGGTTTTCCACGTAACTCGCGTAGTAATTTATCCTGTATCGATCCTTCACCGCGAAGGTAATCCGCATCATGTATCGATTGTAAGTTGATGTTATTGTACGAAAATGGACCAATTTTTTGCGGAAGAGAAGGTAGTTCGTCCAAATCGATCGAACAAAAATAAACAGGGTAACGGAACGCGTGTTTCTTTGGCGTCGTACGCGCGTGCGCTACATGACCCATCCACAGTAACGAACGCGACATCATAATTCCCCCTAAGCGTCTGTTTTTAGCGAACGATCGAAGTATGCAGGTTGACTTATTTCCAAGGCCGGCCAAATGACATCAAAATGAGCGTTGACCATTTGGACGCTGGACCGTACCGCATCTTCATGGAATCCATAACCAAAATAACTCCCACAGTAGTATGTAGCTTGTCCGCCGTTTAGCGTAGGCAAATGTGTTTGGGAATTAATCGCATCAAACGAGAATACCGGATGCGTGTAATTCATCTCGCGGATGATGTGCTCATTCTTAATCGGTTGCGTGCGATTTAGTGTAACACAATAGTTTGTTGGTGTATTTAGTCCTTGCAGCGCATTCATGTAGTATGAAACGGATACTGGATGCTCTGGCGAAGATTTTGTTTCTTCTGTGTAATTCCAAGCTGCCCATGCCTTTTTTGATGGCGGGAGTACAGAAATATCGGTATGTAGCACGGTGTGGTTTTTGGAATAATTCCAAGCGCCAAGCAACTTGTGCTCCATAGGTGTGGGTTGTTCTAACAATTGAAGCGCTTCGTTCGCGTGCGTTCCGAAAACGACGCGATCAAATGATTCTTCGCGACCGTCTGAATGACAAATCGTAGCACTCCATTTGCCATGAACGTCAGCGGTGCGGCGGACGCGATCAATTTTGGCACCGGTAACAACGGTCCCTTTAAATGACTTCAGAAATGCTTTTACATATGCGTTGCTGCCGCCTTTGACTGTTTTCCATTGCAAACGGCGCTGATCTTGAACCGTCAGCAATCCGTGATTACGGAAAAAGTGAATAAACGACTGTGCGGGATAGTTTAGGATTTCGCCGGTTGGTGTGGACCAAATTGCCGCACCCATTGGCAATAAGTAAAGTGACATAAATTCCTTGGACAAACCCATCTGGCGAACATAATCACCAAGTGTAAGTCCGACTAATTTGTCAGAATCGGCATCGAGGAGCGCTTGTTTATTAAAACGCACCAAATCATTTAACATCCGCCAAAAATAGGGGCGGATCAAATTTCGACGCTGCGCGAAAAGTCCATTAAGTGAAGTGCCAGCATAGTATAACCCGCTACGCTCACTAAAATAACTAAACGACATCGTACTATTCCGATCTTCAACTTCGAGTTCCGCCAAAAATTGTTCGAAATACGGATAGGTCCGAGAGTTAAAGACGATAAAACCAGTGTCAACAGGCAAACCGGCGTCTGGACCGTTGGGGATTAATACGGTGTTTGTATGGCCGCCTACATATTCATTTTTTTCAAAAAGCGTTACGTCATATTTGTTTTGAAGTAAGTAGGCGGAAACGATCCCTGCAACGCCTGCTCCAATAATGGCGATTCGTTCTCTTTGGATGAGCTCAGTCAGCTTGAACACCTCGTTTCACAAATCGGTAATGCGTGACAAACCATTCTTCTCCGCCACGGAAACCGAATAACTCCGCACAAGCCATGAAAAATACACGCCAGTATACCGTCCATTTGGTTATTTGATGTTCGCCATAAGCGGTTTTGAAAATGTCATTGATCTCATCTTTTTCGCGGTCCATGCGCTGTAACCATGCTTCACACGTTTTTTGATAGTGCACACCGTTTACATGCCATAGTCTTTCGATGGATACTTCATCAGCGAAGTGTAATAGTAATTCCCGACTCGGCATTTGACCTCCTGAGAAGAAATATCTCGCCATCCAATCGGTTCCATCATTGTCTTCAAAG
Source organism: Paenibacillaceae bacterium (assembly GCA_947460235.1). Lineage (GTDB taxonomy): Bacteria > Bacillota > Bacilli > Paenibacillales > CANHGK01 > CANHGK01. Next base: position 62,551 of record CANHGK010000010.1, read on the forward strand.
AAATACGGAGTATTTAGATGCGTGAAAATATGCACGAATAACTTACCACCGTCAACTAATAAATTGGATACCTTGTGCATCAGTTGCTCGTAATTACGCATGTGCTCAAACATTTCTACGCTCACAATTCGATCGAATCGTGCCACAGTTTGGAAATCATTCATATCTGCGGTGACAACCTTCAAATTGCCTAGTCCACGTTCGAGTGCTTGCCCATCAATATATTCTTTTTGCGTTGCAGAATTAGAGACGGAAACAATCAGGCTGTTCGGGTAATGCGCGGCCATCCATAAGGATAACGAACCCCATCCACAACCGAGTTCTAGAACCGTTTGTCCATCGGAAAGATCCGCACGTTCACACGTTAATTGGAGCATCGCGGTTTCAGCTTCATGCAATTTATCTGCCCATTGAGACGCAGGAATAGTGGCCAATTCATTTTCCCATAGTGCACAGCTATATTTCAAATGCTTACCAAGTACGCGCAAATAAAATTCGGTGGGCACTTCGTAATGTTGTTCGTTCGCTTTATCCGTTTCTACGGCGATTGGAGATGCCTTGAGTGAATCAATATAATTTTGTAAATACTGAGGGTCGCTAATGGTTGCACGCTGGCTCTCTTTTTGGCGCTGGCGCAAAAGTTGTTGAATTCCGACCCGAATGAACGAATCAGGCACTATATTTTTTTCAAGTAAATTGTCGATCCACATCATTAATCTCTCCTCATTAAAACATATACATAACCTATACAAAGTATATACCACAATGCTAGAATTGAATACAGATACAACGTGACGTTTTTTAAAATAAAAATTTGGAGCAGTAGGTGGAAAACATGCAGACTTGGTTTTGGACATTGGTTGTTTTGGTTGGGTATATGACCTTGTTTTATTTATTTGCACTGCGATTACGGAACAATAGTATTGTTGATATCGGTTGGGGGCCTGGTTTTATACTTGTAGGTATATTTCAGTTCATGATGGTGGATGGGAACGTGTCAATCCGAACGATTGTGTATACTTGTCTTGTACTTGTTTGGGCAGCACGTCTTAGTTGGCATATCGGCCTTCGTAATCATGGAAAAAGTGAAGATTTCCGCTACGCAGCAATGCGCGCTGGATGGGGCAATGCGTGGTGGTGGAAAGGTTTCACAAATGTGTTTCTTTTGCAGGCCGCGGTGTTATGGGTTGTTTCGATTCCAATTGTTATTCTGTGGCAGACGCCAGATGCAAGTTGGGATTGGATTGGTATTCTTGGGGTTGTTATTTGGGGTGTAGGGATGTTTTTTGAAGTCGTTGGAGATGCGCAATTGGCAGCTTTTAAACGCGATCCGGCAAATAAGGGCCATGTGATAATGAATGGGTTATGGAAATTTACGCGTCATCCGAATTATTTTGGTGAGGCATTGTTATGGTGGGGCTTTGCGGCGGGGCAGCTAGGACTTACGTATGGGTGGATTGGGCTTGTGAGTCCATTGATTTTGAATCTATTATTGTTGTATGTTTCAGGTGTGCCAATGCTCGAAAAAAAATACGAGCATCACCCGGAGTTTCAGGCGTATGCTCGTGTGACATCGCGGTTAATTCCTTGGTTTCCAAAGAAGTGAGTTCAGGCCCGGCGACCCATAAAGAATGATTTCCAGTCGCCGTTTGCTGAACGTGCTGCTAAGAACACGTAAAGTGATGTGGTCCAATTGCCAAGGCCGAGCACAAGAACGATCCAAAGGAGTGCGCGCCACCACGATTTTTCGCGGAAACCGACCCAAATGCAGATGTACGTTGCACCGACGTAAAAGTCTAGAAGTGTCAAATTGCCCCATAACAGAGATGTGATTTTACCGCCATCTCCCCAAAAATCGCCGACGGTAAGACCATAGGTCAGTCCTGCGGTCATGACCAAAAATAAAATTGCGGCTACTACTTGTAAAAGCTTCATCTTCAACACTCCAATTCAAATTTGATTGAGAAAGCAGGGATCATGTATGGCTAAAGGGACAATCGAAGTCATGGACCTCGAGAAAACATTTAAGGGAGGCGTGCAGGCCGTTCGCGGCGTTTCCTTTGAAGTCGGACAAGGCGAATTTTTTGCATTCCTCGGACCGAACGGCGCGGGAAAATCCACAACGATCCAAATCTTGACGACGCTGATGGTGCCCACGAAAGGTCATGCACGTGTGGCAGGTTACGATGTAAATACCGAACCGGATAAGATTCGCCTTGAAATCGGTGTCGCGTTGCAAGAAACAGGTGTCGATCCGAAATTGACGGGCCGAGAAATGTTGATTATGCAAGCGCGATTATTCGGCATGACGAGCAAACAGGCAAAAGAACGTGCGGCCGAATTGCTCGGAAAAATTAATTTGCTTGACGCAGCCGATCGCCAAGTTGGTAAATATTCTGGCGGGATGCGGCGCCGATTGGATCTTGCGATCTCTCTCGTGCACAAACCGACAATTTTGTTTTTGGATGAGCCGACGACTGGGCTTGATCCCGTGAATCGATTTGCAATTTGGGATGAAATTCGCGACTTGAATCGCCAAAACGGCACGACAATTTTTCTCACCACACAATACTTAGAAGAGGCTGACCAGCTTGCTGAGCGTATTAGCATTATCGACAAAGGCAAGATCGTTGTTACTGGAACATCCGCAGCACTCAAACGACAAATTGGACTTGACGTAATTGAACTTACATTCGCCAATGTAATTGATGCAACGACAGCCGTTAACGCTCTACAAGGGATCGGAAAAGACGTGCAAAGACAGGATACCCATTTGAAACTGTACGCAGAAAATGGCGCATTGCTGTTGGCGGATGTTGTTCGCGCGATTGACGCGGCGCATGTTCACCCGACGCAATTAAACGTTGCACCGCCGTCATTGGACGATGTATTCATTCAATTTACGACGAATTCAGCCCAGCCGCAAGCATCTTCAGTAACAAAGGAGGTTATCGTATGAACAAGTTTTTGAGAGATACAGGCATTCATATGCGCCGTAATATTTTGCTTACCTTAAGAAGTCCAGCTACGGTTTTGCCAAACATGATTATTAGTTTGTTTTTCTTGTTTGTTTATCAAGGTGGATTAAGTGGAATCGCAAACATGCCAGCTTTTGGAGGAGCAAGTTATCTTGCATTTATTTTACCGGTTTCCGTTGTAAGTGCGGCGATCGGCGGATCTGGCGGCGCAGGCCAAGCGCTCGTGCGTGATTTGGAAAATGGTTATTTTGCTAGGTTGTTGCTTACGCCGTCTTCACGACTTGCGATCGTACTCGGACCGATGATCGCTGGGATGTTACAGTTAATCATTCAGACGTTTTTGATTTTGTGTGTTGGCTTCTTCTTGGGATTAAATATTAAAGCTGGATTTGCTGGTTTTCTTGTTGTGATGGGCTTAGCTGCCGGATTTGGACTTGGTTTTGCCGGATATTCGGTTGGTGTGGCATTGCGAGCAAAAAATGCACAAGCTGCTCAAGCGGGTACTTTTGTGTTTTTCCCGTTGATATTCTTAAGTAGTACATTCGTGCCACTTGAAATGATTCAAGCGGGCTGGCTCAAAGTTGTCGCGAAAATTAATCCGACGACGTATATCTTCGAAGGAATGCGTCAAGTGTTAATAAAAGGTTGGGAAACGGGACCGATTCTTCAAGCGTTTGGTGCGATTGGATTACTTTGCGTGATTACAATTACGTTCGCAGCGTTAAGTGCAAAACAAGCGGTCAGTCGCGATTAGCGCGACGTAACCGCCTGTTGTTCGGAAATGAGTGTATCCAAGTATTTCAAATGTTTTCCGAATTGTTTCATTACCCACAAATGCAAAAGCGCTTGGGTCGCATTATAAATGTACCAAGGCAATGTAGGCGAAAAATCATGAATCGCAACGAGTACGCATTTATCATTCAACACTTGCCTGAATTCTAAACGACCGCGATGGTGCGGGTGTGGTTTCACGAGTAGGCCGCCATCGATATAAAACAACGAGCGATCTTTTGTACTTCGTTCGTGTGAATAACTTAATACGAGAAGCGGTTTTTTGATCCCCCATCCGTAGAAGTCACAATTTCCATCGTGATCAACATTTACACGAATTAATGAATGGAAAAATTCAGGTAACCATTGTGCGTAAAATTTACCGACCCAGCGGGCATCTTTGCTAGCTGGAAGTGTTAGTCGCTGTACGGAGCGGACGTCTTTATCTACTAGAGGCGGCCGCTTTTTGTATTGTTTTTCGGGTTCATCTTTTTCGAGTATGACCGCTTTGCGGACGGATTCAATAAATGGGATGCCTGGCTGACCAATTTTTTCTTGCAAGTTACGTGTCGTTGCGATCATTGGGTGCCGCAAACTTTCCACGAGCGGAGAAATAAGCGCTAATGGTAAGCCCGTGATTAATCGAATCCACAATCGAGATAATCGCGGAGAAAGAATAGGTACCGGGAAAAATCGGCGTTTCACGCCGAGCGCCTCTGCAGTTTTGGAAAGCATGTCTTTGTAACTCATGATGTCTGGTCCGCCAATCTCGAAAACATGCCGGAACGTTTCTTTTCGATCTAGGCAATATTTCAAAAGGTTGATCACATCTTCAAGATCGATTGGGTGTGTCATCGTAGCAGTCCATCGCGGTAAAAGCATCGCGGGCAAACGCTGAACCAATCGAATTAACATATCGAATGAAGAACCGCCTGCCCCAACGATCAACCCCGCCCGAAGTGCCGTGACTGGTACGTGATGTGCAGCGAGTGTTTGTTCAACTTCCCAGCGGCTTTGGAGATGTTCTGACAAGTCGGGTGAATTTGGAGGAAGTAATCCGGTTAAATAAATAATTTGTCGAACACCGGCTTTTTCGGCGGCGCGCGAAAAATTATCGGCAAGAATTAAATCCATATCGACAAAATTACCCTGTGTTAATTTGGCGGAAGGAATCATGGAGTGAACAAGGTAATATGCGATTTCTACACCGGTTAATGCTTGTTCTACTTCTAGTAACGAAAACAAATCACATTTTCGTTTGGTGACTTTTCCGACTGCGGGTAGTTGATCCTCCGCGTGCGTCTTCTCGTCCATCGAACGTCCAAGTGCAACAACCGGATAATTCGCAGATAATGCTTGAATCAACGCTTTTCCGACAAAACCATTCGCTCCGGCAATTGCGACCACTGGTGTTTTTACCATTGGAACCCACTCCTTAAAATGCCTATTGCTCTTCTTTTGGAGCACTTAACCACCAACCGACAATAACACCATACCCAGCGTGTGCAAACAACCACCAGCCCCAAGCTGCAGAATCGTTCATGAGAGGCGTCGGAGCTTGATCAGATAAAATGGTAGTCGGAAATAATAACGCCCCGATCACAATCATAATCACTCCAAAACGTAACGCGTGTGAACGTCGAGTAGGCCCGAGTAATCCATTTCGATTTGCATAATCAGCTGCCACACAAACGGCAACCGATACAACTAAATGCAGCCCGAATTCCATCCATGCAGGGATGGCTAAGCCCTTAAATCCAGGCAAATAGTCCACATTGACGAGTAAACGATAAACGGTTACCCCTGTAAAATGTTCGATAAACCACAAAAATAGACCCATGATTGAACCACATAAAACGCCAATACTAATTGCTTTCATAACACAGGCCCCCCGGCTGTACTTTCATTTATAAAAAGCCTATACTGATATTGTATAAGAAATGTATACATTTTGCACACTTTTTTTCGATGGAAAGAGGGAGTTAAATGTTCGTGTATGACGTGGTCGTTGTTGGTGGCGGGTTTGGTGGATTGGCTGCTGCCGCGAGGCTTGCGCATGCTGGTCGTTCCGTTCTTTTGCTTGAAGGAAGTGGCGAATGGGGCGGATGCGCCGGGAAATTCGATCGAGGTGGGTACCGGTTTGCAGCAGGAGCAACTGTGGGAATGGGTTTTGAAGATGATGGTGTTTTTGCGCGATTGTTTGATGAAATCGAGGAACCCCTTCCGCAGATGCGTTCATTATCGACCATTATGAATGTATATATGCCTGATCGAACCATTTCGTATTATCAGGATTCTGAAGCATGGATCGAAGAGATTGTTCGAAAGTTTCCGGCCGAGGCAGATTGCGGGATCCGATTTTTCCGTGAAGTATGGGCAGCGAAGCCGTTAATCAATCAAGTGACTCGAGCGGAAGTAATCATACCACCGAAAACCGTTACAGATTGGTTTCGCATTATGAAATTGGCCACGAACGGTGCTTGGAAATTTACAAATTTACTTACAGCGACCGTTGCGGATCGTATGCGCGCGGCAGGGATCAAACCAGGTTCTGCGCTGGAAGCATTTATTAATGGACAATTGATGGATAGCGTGCAAACGACGGCAACATGTTGTCCTGCGCTGCTTGGATATATTGCTTTGAATGTATTTCATCTCGGGGCGTTCTATGTTGATGGCGGATTGGCTGAAATCGGATTCGCGTTGGAGCGTTCAATTCGTAAAAATGGTGGAGAAACCTTGCTTCGCAAGCAAGTGACATCCATTCAGAAACAAGGAGAAACGTGGGCAGTCTGCACAAGACGGGATGAATGGTTCTGCGCGAAACAGCTCGTGTTTAATGGTTCTGTTCATAGTTTGGCGGAACAGTTTGCGGATACTGAATCGGTTTTGTTTAACAAGATGATGCCAATAAAAGCTTCGGAAGAAAAACATGTTCCTTCGTGGGGTGCATTTACAGTCTATGCGGCTGGCGACGATCCTTTCGTTGAGGACGATGGTGTATGCTTTCATCAATTTATTGTTGATCCTACCAAGCCTTTTGCGGAAGGAAATCAATTCTTATGTTCTTTTTCATCCAAAGATGATTTGCTCCGTGCACCATCTGGCAAGCGGACAATGACCGTTTCAACGCATACGGATTGGAAACAATGGTGGGATCATCCCGATGCGTCTTCGTATGAAACAATGAAAGATGAATATGGCAGTAGAATATTGCAGGTATTACAGGGGCAATGGACGGGTGTGTCAAATATGTCCGAGCATAGAATGTATGGGACGCCGATCACGTTTGAACATTATACAAAACGTGCACAAGGGCGTGTGGGTGGATACATTCCTACCAGCTGGAGGTCAATATTTGAAGGTTTTTCACCAAAGAGTAATGCTGAAGGATTCTGGCTATGCGGAGATACGGTGTTTCCAGGGGCTGGGACGCTTGGGGTTGTGATGTCTGGTATGACGGTATCTTCGAGAATTTTAAATAAATAACTCCACAAACTTGTAGATATTTTGTACAGTTAATGTATAATTATAAAGCAACTAGGAAAGTCGATTTGAAGATGGCGTTTCGCCAAAGTGGAGGGATGATCATGAGCGTTTCAAGTTTTAGAAGTATACAAATGCAAGACAAAACGGCAGATCCGTTGGAGGCCTTGTTTTTGGAGGTAATTACACATATTGGTGAAGATCCAAGGCGAGAAGGACTGCTAGAGACGCCGCGTCGAATTGCAAAAATGTACCGAGAAATCTTTAGCGGAATTCATGAAGATCCTATGGCTGTCTTGCAAAAAACGTTTCCAAGTGAAGGGACGAAAGATATTATTATCGTTCAAGATATCCCTTTCTATTCCGTGTGCGAGCACCATTTTGTTCCGTTTTATGGGAAGGCACATATTGGATACATTCCACAAGATCGTATTGTTGGATTAAGTAAATTCGCTCGATTGGTTGAAACGTTCGCTCGTCGTCCGCAAGTACAAGAGAAGTTAACAAACCAATTGGCAAACACGATTTTTGAAGCGATCAACCCTCGTGGAGTCATCGTTGTCGTGGAAGCGGAACATATGTGTATGAGCATGCGAGGAATCAAAAAACCGGGATCTCTGACGAGAACATTGTGTCGTTTGGGCGAATTTGAGCATGAAATCGAAACTGAAAAACGCTTTTTCAAATTGTTGAAAGACTCTTTGACGTAATCGTAATGATACGTAATGGAATAAACATAGGTATGGAAACCAACTCATGTATTGTAGTTTGTATAATTTTCTTATACAATAAGCCTATATGTTGCGAAACGGTTGTAAAAGTTTAAGGAGGTGATTCCCATTTATAATATCAAATTAGTTGAGCAACGAGTGGGGATTCCTTCTGTAACGATTCGCGCATGGGAAACACGATATGGTGTGATCAAACCTGCTCGGACGGAATCTGGTCATCGGCTCTACTCCGAACAGGATATAGAGGATATTTTGTGGTTGAAAGATCAAACGGAAGATAAAGGGATGTCCATAAGTCAAGCTGCAAAATTGTTAATACATCGTAAAGAGCGTAGAGACAATATACAGTTCGGAGTTGTTGTTCATCAACAGACGTATGATGAAATTAGCGATCGACTATATGATGCACTTTGTAATTTTCAATCGGAACAAGCCAACAAAGTTTTGGATTTTGGTCTTTCGATGTTTCAACATGAAGAATTGTTCACAAATGTATTAACGCTAGTGATGCAACGGGTTGGCGAAGAATGGAAAATGGGCAAGCGTACAATTGCCCAAGAACATTTCGTTACGCAATTCGTAATGCAACGGTTGTCGCAATTTTTTAGAATTTTTCCGATCGATCCAAGTTTGCCGAAAGCCATTTCAATGTGCCCAAGTGGAGAATATCAACAAGTAGGGTTAATGCTGTTTTCCTTGTTTTTGCGCAAAAAAGGACTAGAAGTTTTCTACTTGGGTGTAGATATGCCAATCGATCAAGTTGAGGAGATGATTTCCTCTCACAAAGTTAGGTTGATTTGTATCTCTTCAAACTCACCACAGTCCGCAAATCAAGTGTTTAATAGTGTTAGGGATTTGCATCAAAGAATTCCAAAGTTAAAATTTGTTTTGATTGGAAATGGATTTTCTGAATGTCCAGCAGATTTGGAATGTTGGAAAATCAGCGAAGTTCTTGATGATTGGCGGATTTGGTATCGTCGTGAGGTGCATGTCTAATGCGCAAACAAGCTATTGAGTGTTCGCGTTTTATTTCAAGCTACAATTTTGAAATTTCTTCCACTAGTTGCGAACAAAATGATTTCGTTCAGATTGGGGTGAACTAGGTGTACAATATTAGATCGGTATCACAATTAGTTGGAATTCCTGCAGTGACAATTCGTGCCTGGGAAATGAGATACGGTGTTATTGTACCTGATCGTTCCAAGGGGGGACATCGGTTATATTCACAACAAAATATTGAGGATTTGTTGTGGCTCAAAAAACAGCTTGATGTACATGGGAGGTCCATCAGTCAAGCTGCACAAAGTTTAAAACGCCAAAAGAATAGCAAGCCGATTGAGCAAACCCAAGACACAAACTTGCCCCAAACAGAGGAGTTTACACTTAGGGAAGAGTTGAATCGACAATTATATGAGTTAGATGCGGAGAAGACACATTCGATACTAGATCGTGCTTTTCATACATTCAGTTTGCAATTTGTCATGCATCGCTTAATCGCACCATTTATGGTTGAAGTTGGTGACTTGTGGGAAGCGGGAAAAGTAAGCATTGCGCAGGAACATTTTATGTCGGCGATCATTACTCAACGCATCTCACATTATTTCCGTATGTTCGCACACAATTCATTGTATCCGAAAACGGTAGTGCTTTGTCCGGCAGGGGAACATCATCAAATTGGTGCGTTAATGTTTAGTATGTTTCTACGCAGGCACGGAATTGATGTTGTTTTTTTAGGTGCGAACACGCCAGTTGGTGGTCTTGACTCTTTAATTACAGATTCGGGCGTAGAGCGGGTAGTCGTATCGGTAGGAATGGAAGAAGCGATACAATCTGCGAATGAATTAATTAGAAAGATACATCCTTTAAATGAAAAACTTCGATTTTTTGTTGGAGGCAGAAATTCTAATGATCCGAAGATTGATTCAAGATATATAAAAGTTGGTCATTATGATGCGGATTGGGAAGAGGTAATTTCTCGATATTGGCAGGTTTCGAAGATTCGTGGACAAGTAAACGATTATATAGGTTGAGATATATTTAGTATAGAATGCGCCGTTTTATCGAATGTTTTTTGTATTTCATTCGGGGAACATGGCGCATTTTTTATATTATTTTTTATTTTTTTTCAATTCAAAAAAAGGAAACGGATAAGACGTGTCGTAAATATATAGAGTACCAACACTATGCGTGATTGGTCCCGTTACAATCATACCGGTCTACGACCGTACACATGACAAACCATCTGAATCCGAGGGGAAGGGAATCCGCATGTTGTTCCAAAATAAAAAACCGGCAGCGGCATCAAAAGACAGTAAACGCGATGAAATCCAGCACTTAATGACAAAATTAAATGAGAAAGCGGAAGCAATTTTGTCGGTTTATGACCGTTTGCAAAGCAGTCATTTACAGGCAAGAAATGCTGCCCCACAAATTACTCAAAATCTTCAAGAGGTGTCGTCTGAAATTACTTCCCAAATGAAACAAACGGAAGTGAGTACGCGCGTTATTGAAGAGATGGCTGTCGGGATTAATCGCATTGCAGAAACATCATCGGCCGTGTCTGAAACGTCGATTGACACTGCAAAACAAGCGAATCTTGGTAATGAAACGATTAAAAAGACGATGTCTCAAATGAACTCCATTAACAATACGGTTTTGGATTCATCCGCAGGGATTAAAAACCTTGATAACCGTTCCAAAGAGATCGGTCAAATCGTCGGTTTGATCACGAACATTGCAACGCAAACGAACTTGCTCGCATTGAATGCCGCGATTGAGGCAGCACGTGCAGGGGAACATGGTCGTGGTTTCGCGATCGTAGCAGGTGAGGTTCGTAAACTGGCGGAACAATCCGCAAACTCTGCGAATCAAATCTCGATGCTCGTACAAGCGATTCAGAAGGATACGGCGCAATCCGTTGAAAATATGAACAAAGTTACCTTGGCCGTGGAAAACGGGATTACCGTCGTACGCGAAGCGGGGGACGCGTTCCAACGAATCTTGAAATCCGCAGAATCTGTTGCTGATCAAATTCAAGACATTTCAGCAGTATCCGAAGAAATTTCCGCAGGTGCTGAAGAAGCTTCAGCAAACATGGTTGAGATGTCTAATGCGGCTCGCAAAGTCACGGACAGAACATCCAATATCGTATCTTCATCCAATCAACAAACGCAAACGATCGAAGACGGTGCAGCTTTAATCGCGAACTTCAGTCGTCACGCACGTGAGTTGAAAGATATGATTGAAAAACTAAAAGAAGTACAAGCGTAAGCTGAGTACCTTCAAAGATGGGTTTCCAAAGCTGTTTCTCACGCATCAATTTATTGACGTGGGTGGCAGCTTTTTTTATTTGCTTATTAATAATGAAACGGACGGTTCGATTGCACATTTGTGCAAATCAAACCGTCCATAGGTGTTATTTTTTAATAAATGGATTATGACCTTCGCCGACTACTCGGCGTGTAAACCAAATGATGCCAACAAGTATGCCGATGATGATCATCCAAAGCACAATTGTTCCAAATGTCCCTAACGGCGCTGATACAGGTTTTGCATCAACATTGCTGACCACTGGAGCTGGTTGAATCGGTGTAGACTTAGGTGCTTCGATAAATATTGTAGCATTCGGATTGTTTTTCTTTGCTTCGGCTTGCATGAATTTTATGAACTCAGGATCCGCTTCTAAAGCACCATCGAGGACAAGACCATCTATTTTCCATGAACCAATCCATTGTTTTGTAATCGCTTTTAGCAAAACTTGCACGATTGGTTGCTTCCAATTCAAGATATGCGAAGTGTTAGCTGTTGTATTTGGAATGATTTGATTAAATGAAAAAACCGTCGATTGTTCTAACATGCTCAATGGCAGGTCTAAATATACTTTGGTCCCTTGTGCGTGTGCTTGACTTATTAGTTGTTCAAAAGTAGATTGAACAGTTTGGGAATCATACGGGTTTGCAAAATGCAATCGGTTCAAAGCCAGAGAGCTGTGCAAACTAACGGCATCGGTCAAGGTAAATTGTTTGACGTTTGCGATCAACTTCGGATCAGCTAACCAATCTTTTAATGAACCAGATAAGATATTTTCATTTGCGTCGTTCGCGGAGAAGTCGCCAACGTTTCGTGTTGAGGATTTGTCCGATACGATTGATTTATTACCGTATGCGCTAAGTTCAGTTGCGAATGGATCTGCAACTTTCTTGATCTCACCATGAATGGTCGCTTCAAAGGAATATAGGGCGCCTGCTTTAACACTTGGAGCAATTACTTTCCAAGACCCATGACCTGCATTGGTCATCGGAATATGTGTGCCCAACGATGCATCCTCACGATCATATATGACAACATCAACACTCGATGCTGTCGGTGCCCAAAGGTGGAATGACGTGCTTGAGCCGTTGGTGTTGGCGCCGTAATCACCGGTGCTATCAATGAAATTGTGAGTAAACAAAGAGCCTACCGCTAATTGTTCTAGTGTAATATCAGCCGAACCGTACCCAGGAATGGTAACTTGTAAATTCGCGGATGGATCAACGGGTTGATCAAGTGTAACCGTCCATTGTGAAATCGCTTGATTCACAGGGTTCAACATTGTGACTACGTCAGAGGTTTTGAGTGTCTCACCATTTGCCGTGATAGAAAGATCATTCATGGATTCGGACTTTCCAACTGGCAAGCCGTTTGAGTAAATGATCACTTGATTAAGGTCTGTCAATACAGTTTTAACGATTTCCCCTTTTTTAGGGACCGTTTTGATCGAATCATAATATTTAGGATCAGCTTGAATATGCCAATGTTCTACTGCATTTAGCGGTTCCCACGTACTTGTTGAATGTTCGATACCATCCATCTCATATTGAATGCTTTCTAACGAAACGTTGCCTAGTTTGGTAGGGTCTGTCGCATGGATGATGGAGTATGTGATTTCTTTGTCATGTTCCATTTTTGTTAAAAGTAATTGTGCAGTTGCGCCAAATGCATCTTTTGTAAATGGAACATATTGTACAGGTTGAAGTTTACTGTGAATCGCCGCGTACCAATGATCATAATCGCCGGCAGGTCTTAAATAGTGAATGCCAACAATGACTTCACCTGGGTTGGCATTTAACGAAACGTTCGAGGAAAGATCCGGTGCGCTTGTGTAAACCTCTTTATCGCCACCGACAAGCCAAATCTCACCTTTACCATTATCTATCGGAATAAAGCGATCATCATCAATATCTTTCTCCCAATCTTCTGTTCTAACAATAAGTCCAAACTGTTTGTAATCTTTGTCGAAATCATAGGTTGCAGTTTGGCCGAACTCATCAGATCCGTTAAAAACATATGCTTTACCCTCTAAATTGTCACTCCATATCCATAAATTCCAGTCTTTCGTGTTGTTAGGTGACGGGTGGTAGTGAACAATAATCGAAGTTTTACCCGCGGCATGAGCAGGAAAAGTCATAACTTGCATTGAGGCGCATACGATGAGCACAACGAATAATAAAGCAAGAAAACGTTTGGAATTTTGCTTAAAAGACACCATTTGAACTAAAAAGCCCCCTCTCAGAATACAAAATTTATTGTAACGCAAACGATAACAAAAGGAAACGAAAATTCTTTTCATTGGCGAAAAGTCAAATTGACAGTTGGACAAGGGCGGTGTTAATATTTTATCATCGCCATAGCAAACATTTGCACATTGTTTTGTGCATTTGTGAAAACGCTAGCACAAATGGTGGAACGAGTTATTGTTACTATGGGAGGATCGATCATGGTCTGGTTAAGCGGTAAGAAACGTCGAAGTCTGTCTCTGTTTGTTAGCGTTTGCATGATGGTGCAAATGGTACTTCAGATGATGATTCCATTCGCAGCACAAGCTGCGGAAACGGATGCAACATCCGTAAGTGTGGACAAGAAAATTACGTTTAAATTGCCGAAAAGTGCATTTAACGTAAAGGCAATCGTTAAAGGGGTAGCGGCGCCGGTTGCGTTGAATGACCTTGATGGAGACGGTACGTACACCGCATCCGTTGGCGGATTGACTGCAGGGGGCACCGTTGAATATAAGTTCACTGTCAACGATGTATCAATGATTAAATTTAAAGAAGGCGCAGTAGATAAAGAGTATATTACCGGAACAGCAAATAGTTCTGGTACTGCGGAAATGTCGTTTACACCGAAAGTATATGTCATGGGGTCTTTTGCTGCATGGACAACAAATGAAATGAAAGCGAACGGTAGCGGTTCTGGTTACGAATTCACTACACCAGTCTTGAAAGACGGATTGTATGAATATCAATACGTGATCGAACAAGCGGGCACTCCAAAACTTGATGTTTACATCAAGGATCCAACGAATGCACTAGCAGGTCCGTCAAACTCAAATCTTTGGGTAGGCGCACCAATTTTGGCGGATTCTTTTGTTGAGCAACCAGGTGCAAAGAATACGTGGACTGTCGTGGGTGATTTCCAAGGTTGGGATATTAAATCCAATGAAACGAAATTCACACATCTTGTTGGCGGTTATTATGTGTATTCTCGTGTTTTATCACCGGGAACATATAACTTCAAGTTTGCCAAAAATAATGCTTGGGATGGCGCGGTTGGTAAAGGCGCTGATAATTTCGTGTTGAAATTATCAGAAACTCAAAAAGTTAACTTTTACGTAAATGAAGATTTACCCGCACCATTTGTTCGTACGAGCGCAGCGAGCGTGCCAGGATTGCCACAATATACGCCAATACTGTCGCAAAACAAATGGCCTCGATTGATTGGTGATTTCCAGCAAGCCCTTTTTCCGGGCGAGGCGAATAACGATCCTTCGAAAGCTGGTCAATATTTAATTGATTATAATTTTGACGGTACAATTTATAAAATTTTACGCAGTATGCCAGTAGGTAAATTTAATGCGAAAGTTGCATTTGGTGCAGACACTTCAGAAGTTTATGGTGCAACGGGATTAAACGGAACTGCAGCAACGCTGAATGTATTGGATCCTTCACCAGTAACGTTTACATTAGATTATTCTGTTGGTTCATCGAAAAAGTTGACGCACGATTACAAACCTTCTGACAGCCTTTTTGATGGTAAAATTAAAAGTGATCGAATTGTATACGATTCCCGCTCTACGGTATATAAGCAACCTTACGGTGCGATTCCTGCTGGAACGCAAGATTTAACACTTCGTATTGCTGCAGATAAAGATGATGTTCAAATTGCAAAAGTTGAATTGTCTGATGGAGACAAAGCATATTCCTATGATATGTCAAAAGCGGCTACGGTTCCTGATTCAACTCCCGTTGCGGGAACGAGCGGCGCACGTGATTTGTTCGAAGTAACGATTCCGAAAGCAAAGTTAAACAAAATTGCTGTATGGAGTTATAAGTTTATTTTGGTTGATGGGTCCACAAAAGTGGAGTACGGCGATGATGTAACGCGTGGAGGGATCGGAGCGGTAGCGGATGAAGGCGCGCTTCCTTACGATGTAACAATCTATAATCCGACATTCAAAACACCGGATTGGATGAAGGGTGCAATTGTTTATCAAATTTTCCCTGACCGTTTCTTTGACGGTACGAAAGATAATAACCGTGCGAAAGTAGCAGATGGTTATCGCGGCGAGCGGACGGGGCCTGCGTCCAATCCGACGATTACGAAATTCCCGTTGCAATTTTTTGATGGTGGCGTTCCAAATGAACCAACACTGGATCAAGTAGCTGGCAAATGGTCTGATGTACCTGAAAACCCTAACCGGATTACTCCAGAAAACAAACCATATTTCCCAGATGCGAAGTCCGATAAAATTTGGGGAAATGAGTTTTATGGCGGTGACATTCAAGGGATTGGCCAAAAATTAGACTACTTGAAATCATTGGGCGTATCTGTACTTTACTTGAACCCTGTTGCATGGGCGGGTTCAAATCACAAATATGATGCAACGGATTATTCACATCTTGATCCAATGTTCGGTCAACCGATATATAACGTTCCAGGTGACCCGAAATCAGGATTGAACTATGCAAAAACTCGTGAAGCGTCGGATAAAGTGTTTGAAGATTTTGCAAAGCAAGCACGCGCAAAAGGATTCAAAATTTTCGTCGACGGTGTATTCAACCACGTCGGTGATGATTCAATTTATTTTGATCGCTATGAGAAATATCCAGAAATCGGATCTTACGAGTACTGGGCAAAAGTTTGGGGAAAAGTAGATCTAGGCAAAACGAAAGATGCTGCAGAAGCAGAAGTGCGCACGGAGTATACATCCAAAACGAACCCAGCAACAGGTACGAATTATCAATATCCAGCTGATTTCAAATATGTGAACATGTTCACTGTGCAGCAAGAAAAAACAAAGTGGGGTTACCATAAGTACGATGCTTGGTGGGGTTTCGATTCCTTGCCTGCAATGGACACGATCGCAAAAAAAGACAACGATCCATTGGATATTTCAGGAACGAATGAATACAACAACGTTCCCTATCGTAATTTGATTATCGGTCAAGATTTAACTGGTAAATCCTCATCAACACAAAATCAATTAATGCAAGATACAGTTTCACAACGCTGGAACTGGATGGGTGCTCGAGGTTGGCGTTTAGACGTTGCTCCTGAGGTATCTACTGGAACGTGGACGAAATTCCGTCAAGCGGTGAAATCAACCGCGGGCTTAAAAGATGCGAATGGTGAAACGATTGATGAGCCGTTGTTGTTAGCAGAAGAGTGGGGCGTTGCTTCAAATTATCTTTTGGGAGACACATTTGACTCTGTCATGAACTATCGTTTCCGCCGTGCCGTTCAAGGATTTATGATGGATGATACGTTTAGCGGAAATCGCTTAAATGATGAATTGGAATCGATTCGTGAAGATTACCCAGCACAAGCATGGAATGTGATGTTGAACTTAGTAAGTTCCCATGACGTACCGCGGAATATTACAAAATTAGATTATCCGAAATACGAGGACGAGACGGTAAAGATTGCTCCAGCAGCATCGGATCGTGCATTGAAACTTCAAGGGTTAACAGCAATATTCCAAATGGGTTATCCAGGGGCTCCTACGATTTACTATGGAGACGAAGTAGGTTTGGAAGGTACGCGTGATCCGGATTCACGCCGCTCATTCCCATGGAATGAACGGATTATCGAGTCAAATGGTACATTCCAAGCAACATCAAAATATCAAGAATTATTCAATACGTATCGCAGTGCATCAAACGTGCGTGCGAACAATGATTTATTCCAAGTAGGCGATTTGAAAATGGCATATGCAGATGCGAATGTACTCGCATATGCACGTAAAGATACTCGTCCAGGTGGAAAAGGCGGACTTGTCGTTATCAATAAATCACCATTATCTCAAACAATCTCCGCTGATGTTTCCGGATTTTTACCGGATGGAATTGTACTGAAAGATAAATTGTTCGGTTTCGGCGGTGCGGTTGTTACAAATGGTAAAGTGAATGTTTCAATTCCTGCATATAGCGGCTACATGATGATTTCTGAACAAGCGATCCCAAGCCTTTCGGTTGTTTCAGATGTCCAAGCAACAGCGACAGGGGACAAAGTGACTGTATCATGGTCACCAGTAAGTGGCGCGGAAAAATACAACGTATGGCGTTCATTGATTCCTGGAGGAGATTTAACGAAAGTAGGAACAATTGCGAGTTCGAACGTTTCATCCAAACCTTCCTTTACAGATAGTGGTTTAAGTTACGGTACGAAATATTATTTCACAGTGACTGCTGCGAATAGTGCTTCTGAAAGTGTTCCAGCAACACCGGTTTCAGCAACACCAGCTTATGTGTTTGAATCGCTTACGGTTGGAGATGTTCAACCAATTACCGTTGGGGTTGGAAATCAAGCACAAGAAATTAATGTTACGATTGAAGCAAGCGGATTGGATGCAACTGCGTATGTTGGAAAATCATTCCCGAACGCGATGTTGAAAATGGGATATTTCCAAATGAACGCGGACTATTCCTTTGATCAATTGGCAGAAGTTCGTAAAAATGCAGCATTTACAAAATTGCGTTACCGCAAGGATGGCACACCATCCGCGGATGGTCGTGTTGCAAAAGTCTACGCTGCAACATTAGAGCCGTTTGCAGCAGGTACATTCCATTTATTTGGTCAATCTCAATTAGGTGAAGTGATTGTCAAATCAGCAGAGAAACCATTAACAGTTAATGCGTCAACGGATATTATTCCGCCAACGATACCGATCACATGGTTGAAAGATTTGAATGTGGAGTCCAATAAAGTTCGATTGCAATGGACAACACTAACTAATGACGATATTGCTGGAATTGAAATTTGGCGCCGCAAAATCGGTAATGTATCTGAACCTGCTGAATTGTTGGATCAGCGCATTGCAGTTGTCGATGCTAAAGCTACTGATTTTACAGATTATATGGTAAGTAATGATGTGAAATATGCCTATAAAATTGCAGCGATTGATTCATCATATAACCGATCGATTTCTGCAGAAAAACAAGTGACACCGAAGTTAATCATGGTTGAAGTGACGGTGCGTGCACACATTCCTGCGTACACACCTGAAACGGATGATTTATTTATTGCAGGTAACGCGAACAACTGGAATGCATCCGGTTGGAAATTAAGTATTCCAAATGGCAAATCAGGCCGAGATGTTTTGGAATACAGTTTCAAAATGATGGCAGGCAAAGAAATCGAATATAAATTTACGCGCGGAACATGGGATACGGAAGCGTTTACGAGCCATACTCGTACCGAAAACGACACGTTAGATCCTGGTAACTGGTTCTACAGCGACGTAAATACAAACATGAAATTGAAAGTGGAAAATCAAGCGAATGGTAAAATGTTGGTTGATGACTATATTATTGGTTATCGCGATATGCCAATGATCGTTTCGATGCCACGCAAATATTTTGGTGGAAATAATGATTCAATTGATGTTTCAACAGAAGATAAGACGTTTGCATTGAAAGCAAAAGTTCCATTCGGAGTTGATTTCCAAGTTAATGGAAAATCAATTGCAGCAGATCAAATGGATGAATTCGGAAACGTATATGTTCCAGAGATCAAACTTTCTCAACCAAAAAGCATTTTCACATTGCATATTGAACCAACAGAAGCAACGAAAAAACAATCGTGGTTCAAAGATGCATCACGTGCTCAACAAGCAACAAAGTCGATTACATTGACAGTTACGAATCCTAATTTCCCTTCATTCGCAAATCCGATCAAAGTAATATCAACATCCGATTCTGCAGTGAAGCTTACATGGTCTAGACCGGATTCGAAATCAGCATTAATTTCTTATTCAGTATATTTAGGTAAAACAAAGTTGGCTACGTTACCTGCTACAGCTACATCTTATGAAGTTTCAGGTTTGCGTTCCGGCGTCGAAAATGAATACCGTTTGGAAGTAACGAACGATCAACAATTTACAACGTCAACGGCAACATTGTTCACAATTCCAGTCAAAACAGACCCAGTAGTAACAGCGACACCAAAACCGGGTACGACAACTGGTCCTGGACAGAACACGCCACAAACGACACGTGTACCTGTTACAACACCTGCAGGTCCAATTGAAGAACCAGATTTGCCGATTATTCTTTCACCAATTTCGATTGACGAAAAAATTGATCGTAATAATGTGAAAAAATATATGGTCAACGTGGATGAACAAGAGTTAAATGATGCGTTTGCTGAACAAAAATCGCGTACGGAACAAAAAGTTGTCGTAACATTAGAAGGCGAAGATCCGCGTATGCAACAGGCGGCAAACTTAGTCGTTCCAGCGAGTTTGATACGCAATGTTATTGCAACCTACAGAAAACCTGTTCTTGGATTGTATACGGATACCACGCGATTGGAAGTACCATTGCGTGCACTAGATTTAATTGCTCGTGCAGAAAGTATCGGCGTAAATGTGAACGATCTTAGTGTAGTGTTTAGTGTTCAACGTGCGACAGAAACAATCACTCGTCAAGTAAAAGCCAAAGTGGCAGCTCAAAATGGAACGTTGTTAACGATTCCGATCGATTTCAAAGTTGGATTAATGTACGGTGATCGTATTTTTGCAATTGACCAATTGGGAGATTCTTTAGTACAACGGACAATTATCTACAGCAAAGCCTTAAAATCATCAAAAGTAACCGGCGCTACCATTGATGCATTGACTGGAGATTTAATTTTTGCTCCAGCATTGTTCAAAACAGAAGGCATACGTACTGCAGTAACAATGTTACATCCAGTAAATGGACTTTACTTTGTTGCTCAACTGAACAAAGCGTTCGATGATACGGTAGGGCATTGGGCGAAAAGCGATATTATGTATATGTCGAATAAATTGATTGCAACTGAATTAGCGGATGGTCAATTCCGTCCGGATCAAGCAATTAGTCGGGAACAATTCGCTGTAATGCTCGTTCGAGGCCTTGGATTACCGACGGTGAATACAAGTGATAAGTTTATGGATCTTTCGCCTAATGATAAGTATTCGACCTATTGTTATGCGGCGGAAGCTTACGCGTTGATGAATGGTGTAGACGGAAATATGTTCTTGCCAGACAAAACGATTACGCGTCAAGAGATGGCTGTGATGTTATCTCGTGCTTTAGAATTAGCTGGTCGTCCGAATGAAGCGGGTTCATCATCGAATCGTATGGTATTATCATCATTTGGTGATCGATTGTACATTTCAACATGGGCTCAAAGTGCAGTAGCACATGTGGTCAGTACAGGTGTTATGAAAGGCGTTACTAGTAAACAGTTCCAACCAAAAGCAAAAGTTAGCCGTGCACAAGCGACAAGTATTTTACGTCGATTGCTAACAACAATTAACTATCTCCAATAATCAAGCGACCCACATGGGCAATCTTCTCAAGAAGATTGATCATGTGGGTTTTTTTGCCTTCACCGAAAATTTGGTTATAATGTAAGCGAGGTGGTTTTATGATGTTATTTGCGTGGCCGGCATTGTGGACCATTGCTGGATTGCTCTGGTGGTACTCACCGACTCAAAGTGGTGTTCGTTGGGCTGCATTAACCGCTTTTTGCGCGGGATGCGGTGCAATGTCTGTCGTAATCGGTGATGTCGTGCTGCCGTTTTTGCATGGAAGTTCAGACATGGGAACAGGTCGAACGTTAATGTGCTGGAGATGGATTGAAGTATTCACTTCAATCGTTTCACAATGGGGGTTACCATTTGTTTTTTTGCAATTCGCGATTCGTTATACGACGAAACTTTCTACGTTACGCTTACGGATCGTGACGTGGGCGAGCGCTACTCCAATTTTCCTCATGTTTCTACTTACTCCAATCACACCACCAATCTCCTACAACTTTTTGTTTAATTTAACATGGGCAGGACCATACTTAGCGATCGCAATCACGTTGCTTTTATTAAAAGAATGGAAAGAATCCAATGGTGCAATGCGCTCGAATCGACGATTTACGAATTTAATTTCGATTCCACCCATTACGTTTCATCTCGTTACGAATTATGTGTTTAGAGCAGTACATATTGAAAATGTGTGGTACTGGAATGGCGCGATCATTTGGCTCGTCTTCGGCGGGTTTATCTGGTTGTTGATTCGTCGCGGGATTTTCGGCATCCGTTTGCACGCAGAGCAACAACGGCACGATTGGTCCTGGAAAGCAGTGCGGACAAGCACTTCGATTTTGCATCATGCATTAAAAAATGAATTAAATAAAATTAATTGGTTGCTCGGGAAGCAAACGACCGATCCATTGTCTTATCAGAATGAAATGCAGCAATCGATTGAACATTTACATGTTGTTTTGAATCGTTTGCATCGTCAAACGGCAGATATTGATATGCGGGAAGAGCTGATTGATGTACCAACATTTGTTGCGCGTTTTTTGAACGACCAGCACACGAAAGCCGAAAGCAAAGGGGTGGCAATTGAATTGTTCGGAGGTCCAGATGTAAGCTTGTGTGCCGATGAATTTCATGTGAAGGAGTCACTACGAAACGTATGGAATAACGCGCTTGAATCAATTCAACGCGCGGAAGGACGCATTCAAATTTCGTGGGAGCTGCATCGCGGAGATTTTGTTTTGATGGTTAAAGATAATGGGTGCGGAATTCCAGAAACTGAGGTGCGGGATATTTTCCAGCCCTATTTCTCGACAAAATCAACGAGTGAAAATTACGGTTTCGGGCTTTTTTATGTATATGAAGTGATGAAAAGGCATCAAGGATGGATTGATGTAACGAGTAAAATTGACGTTGGGACGACGATGAAGTTTGTTTTTCCGCGCAAAAGAGTACAAATCATGAAAAACAAAGAAGGAGCAAGGCAATGATTCGTGTAATGGTAGTAGAAGATGAACCGTTTTGGCAACAGGCGGTCGCCTTTGAGTTAACGTCATATGATGATATTGAATTGATTTCGCTATGTGATTCGATTTCGACGGCGAGTAATGAATATGAAAAAATGGCACCAGATGTGATCGTACTCGATGTGTCACTCGGGAATCAGGCAAGGGCAGGCATTGCGTTTGCTCATCACGTGGACTCAAATAGACAATTTTCTGATAAACAACCGCATGTCGTGATGCTCACGTCACATGATGAATCGGAGTTAATTGCAGATTGTTTTGCGGCGGGCGTATCAAATTATTTGTGTAAAAAAGATATCGGGCGCTTGCCAATGGTCATACAAGGAGTCGTCCAACAACGTGATGTACTGACGAGCTATGCAGGGAATGCATTGCGTCAAGGATTTATGAAACTGCGAGAACAGGCTGACAAAGATCTATTAACCGAAAAAGAAAAAGAAGTATTGCATTA
Source organism: Paenibacillaceae bacterium (assembly GCA_947460235.1). Lineage (GTDB taxonomy): Bacteria > Bacillota > Bacilli > Paenibacillales > CANHGK01 > CANHGK01. Next base: position 85,311 of record CANHGK010000010.1, read on the forward strand.
TATCCATATGGGGCATGCATTATCCAAAATTGCCAATCTGATGTTCGTGACTTCGCAAACCATTAAAAATCATGTGAATAAAATTCTGAAAAAGCTTGATGTAACTTCGAGTAAAGAAGCGGCCAAACTTGCGGCTCGCAAAGGATGGTTGGAATATTGAATTATTAATTAGAAAATAGCCGATCGAGGAGGGTTTGATGATGTTGATTCGTGATGCACTGTTTCAGATTCATATGTCGATTGTTTCTGACCGTTCAATTCACGTTACGCTTTCGTCAGAACAGCTAGATTTTCGGTCGCGCTATCAAATTTTACAATTGATGCGTAATCAGATTGAACAAGTGGTTCAAGCCGAAGCGATCGTTAGCACAGATCAAATATTGGTGATCTATTTGTTACCGAATCAATTATTAGACAGTGAGCAAAAGATTCGTAACATCGTTTGGGAGTTAGATTGGCTTGAGGCTCGCGTTGCTGAATCACAACTGATTGAAGTTCCGGTATGTTATGGTGGTGAATTCGGTCCTGACCTTGAAGATATTGCAACTGCCGCAGGAAAAGAAGTATCAGCATGGGTTGCATGGCATCAATCACTCGAATTTGATGCGGTGATGATCGGATTCCGGCCTGGATTTGCTTATTTACAACCAATGAATGTAGCGATGTTTAATCATCCACGTCGCAAAACGCCGCGAACAAAGTTACCCAAAGGAGCCGTTGGACTGGGTGGCCCATATTGCGGGATTTATCCGGATGAAAGTCCGGGGGGATGGAACTGGGTTGGTACGACGCCACAACATCCGTTGATTCGCTTGGGTGACCGGGTGAAATTTTATTCAATTGATCAGGAAGTATTTAATGAAATTGAATTAAAGGGACGCATGCAAAACGAACCAAATTCATTGGAACGCATGCTGAATTGTGAAGCGGTAAAGATAATTCATCCTGGGACATCTACCATGTTAGTTGGATTAGAAAATCCGATGTCGATTGAAAGTGGTGGCTGTTGGGGGGGAGTAATGGATCGAGTATCGATGATGCTCGCAAATGTACTGGTAGGCAATAAAAAGGATATCGCAGTTTTAGAAGTGTTTGGCCGGGGATTATCATTGCGAGTTGATGCGGATGGACTTCTTGGTTGGTATGGTTCGCGTTGTTCAATTCAATTGAATGGTCAGAGCATCAGTTGGTGTAATCAGGCAATGCAAGTTCAGCAAGGAGATGAACTTAGATTTGGAACGATAGATGGTGGTTTGCGCGGTTGGTTAAGCATCCGCGGTGGTTGGTCGGGTGATCGCAAAGAGCAATGTGCAGTTGATATGCACTTTTTAGAATCCAAATATCGTCAATCAATTGTGATGTATAACTCGCGCAAAGATCGAATCGTCCGTGTAATTGCTGAATCTCAAGAACCATTTGACACGTTCTTTGCGCATCGGACGTATCGCATGTCACCGAATAGTAACCGGATAGGTATTCGACTAGAAATTCAAGAGAGCCTTGACCTGACGCAATTAAAATTAATCGAGTTAAAAAATTCTGTTCCTGTGCATCCTGGCGTCATTCAATTACCACCGGAGGGCAATCCAATCATATTGATGGCAGATGCCCAATCAACAGGTGGTTATCCGATCATCGGGCGTGTGATTCGTGCGGATCTTGGAATCTTGGCAGGACTGCGGCCTGGGGAAATGATTCGGTTTGACGTCGTATCAATTGACCAAGCCGTATTCGCGTGGAATGAGCAAAGCCGTTTTATCGATACCACAGAAAAAATGATATCTTGTCGTGGGATCCCGCAAGTAAAGGTTGATCGCGGAGGTGTTTCATGAAGTCGATCGATTTGAATGCCGACGTCGGGGAGTTCACCGATGAGGAATCTGAACATCGAGAAGCGTTGCTGATCCCATTTGTTACATCGATCAATGTAGCGTGCGGTGGCCATGCGGGGGATGACTTTTCAATGCGGAAAAGTTTATTGTTAGCGCAAAAGTATGGCGTATCTGTGGGCGCGCATCCATCGTTTCCGGATCGAGTACATTTTGGAAGAATAATGATGACGTATACCACGGAACAAATACGCGAATGGATACGCTCGCAAGTATTACAACTTATCGAAATTGCAGAAGAACTAGGTATGCAATTGCGTCATGTAAAACCGCACGGTGCCCTTTATCATGTTACTGCAAATGATGAGCAGGCAGCTGCAGCATTTTGTGATGCACTTGAAATTGATCGAACGTTAATGATTTATACGTTACCGGAAAGCACGTTAGAGCGGATCGCAATTGGACGTGGCTTCAATGTCGTACGTGAAGGATTTGCTGATCGAAATTATGAAAACAGTGGACAGTTGTCTCCACGTACGTTTGGGGAAGCTGCGATGATTGTTGATGCGGAACTGGGCGCACAGCAGGCGCTATTTTTGGCACAGGGTAATCCAATACGAGCTAGGACTGGCGAAATGATTCACATTACTGTTCAATCGATTTGCATTCACGGGGACGGTGCGCATGCACTTGATTTTGTGAAACAAATTCGTTCAAAATTAGTTGGGGCAGGAATAAATATTCAGTCCCCTTTTGAATAACCGACATTTAAAGATGCGCGGAGGAAAACTCAGTGGGTATACCATTATTTGTATATGGGACGTTATTATCAGGAGCGGAAAATCATGAAAAGGTCGAGCCTTATGTGATTCGGATTCGATCGGGAAAAGTGAAAGGTAGATTAGTCGATGCTGGGGGCTACCCTGCGCTATTGTTGGATACAATAGAAACGTTGGTCGTCGGTGAGTGGATTGATTTGAAACATGGCGCATTGCCTGTATTGGATGAGTTTGAAGGTTATTATGGAGTTGGCAAAGTAAATGATTATGAGCGCGTATGGTTGCGCGATGCTGAGATTGACGAAGAGGGCTGGGTCTATATATGGCGTTCGGATCGAGGATGTAAATCGATTCAAGAGGGTGACTGGTTAAAACACACGCATGGTTTTTGAGAATATAAATAGGCCGTGTTATGATTGTTAAATAAAAAGAGGTTTTTAATTTAGGGCTTCGAGGAGATTGGTCAGATGGCACATAAATTTTTTACGCTGAACGAGGCGAACGAGATGATCATCTTCGTCAAGAATGCCATTCAACAATTGCAACAGATTAAACGAGAGTTCTCAGAGAAACGGTTGCAATTAGGCGAACTTGAACGACGTGAAGCGGAGACAGGTCATGACAGCGAAACGGACGATCTGACTTTTTTATTGGAATGTAGAATGGACTTTTTACAAATGGAAGCGCAAATGCAAGTAAATCTTTTAACACAAAAAGGTGTTGTTTTGCGCAGTATAGAGCAAGGCCTCGTTGATTTTCCTGGTATGAAAGATGGGGAAGCAATTTTTTGGTGTTGGAAAGAGGGAGAAGTGGAAATTACACATTTTCACGGCTGGAACGAAGGTTTTTCGGGAAGACAGTTGATTTCTGATTTTATGGTCGATTATAATGGATAAGTTAAGCGATGTGCGGATGTAGTTCAATGGCAGAACTTCAGCTTCCCAAGCTGATGGCGCGGGTTCGATTCCCGTCATCCGCTTTACGCTTTATTCATTTGAATAAATAATGAAATGCAATGATGGAGAGGGTTTGCCGACCCAACGAACAGGGATATTGCGCCGTAGACTGAGAGCGCAATAACGATATATGACGGCAGACGTTCACTCCGGAGCAGGCTTTTGAACGTGTCCGCGCGATCGCGTGTCGGACTTAGTAGAATGGCACGGTCACCGACCGTTATCCGGTTTCGAGAGCATCAGTGTTTATTTGCTGGTGAATAAGGGTGGTACCACGGATCGTTCGTCCCTTTTTTGGGAGAACGGTCCTTTTGTGTTTTAAATTCGATGAAAACATGGCGATGGAGGAGACACGGATGAAAGAACGGTTAGTATCATTACAAAATGCCGCACTCGCGGAATTGGAAGATGTAGCGAATCCCCAGGAACTGAATGAAGTGCGTGTACAGTATCTCGGGAAAAAAGGCGCATTAACAGAAATTTTACGCGGAATGGGTCAATTATCAGCAGAAGAGCGTCCAGTAATTGGTCAGTTGGCGAACGATGTTCGCGCTGCAATTGAGGGTGCGCTCGCAGAATTGCAAACGAAATTCGACGCGGAAGAAACGAACCGTCGCCTTGCACAGGAAAAAATAGACGTCACGTTAGCGGGCCGCGCACCGGAAACGGGTACATTGCACCCGCTGAATTGGGTCATTCAACAAGTCGAAGATATTTTTGTAGGCATGGGATATATCGTTGCTGAAGGACCTGAGGTAGAACGCGATTATTACAATTTTGAAGCGTTAAACTTACCGAAGAATCACCCGGCACGCGATATGCAAGATTCGTTCTACATTACAGATGAGATTTTGCTGCGGACACACACGTCGCCCGTTCAAGTTCGTACAATGGAAAAAATGCACGGCGAAGTACCAGTCAAAATTATTTGCCCTGGTAAAGTGTATCGCCGCGATAACGATGATGCGACGCATTCACATATGTTTACGCAAATTGAAGGATTGGTTATCGATAAAAATGTTCGCATGAGCGATTTGAAAGGGACGTTGCTCCAGTTCGTACAAGAAATGTTCGGACCGGAAACGCAAATTCGTTTGCGTCCAAGCTTTTTCCCGTTCACGGAGCCAAGTGCAGAAGTCGATGTCACCTGCTGTATGTGTAAAGGGAATGGCTGCCGCGTTTGCAAACAAAGTGGTTGGTTAGAAATTTTGGGATCTGGAATGGTTCATCCGCGTGTGCTTGAAATGGCAGGATATGACCCGAACGAATATACTGGGTTTGCGTTTGGAATGGGCGTAGAGCGGATTGCGATGCTTAAATATGGTGTTGATGATATAAGACATTTTTATACGAACGATCTGCGCTTCTTGCGTCAGTTCGCGCATGATTGAGAGGAGAACGAAGTCATGAATGTATCATTCCAATGGTTGCAAGATTATGTGGATTTGAACGGAGTCGACCCGAAAGAATTGGCAGAGAAAATTACTCGCTCCGGAATTGAGGTTGATTCCGTTAAAGCGCGCAGCGAAGGCATTAGCGGCGTTGTGATTGGACATGTTGTCGAACGCGAAAAGCATCCTGATGCAGATAAATTAAGCGTGACAAAGGTGGATGTTGGCGGTCCAGAATTGCTGCAGATCGTTTGCGGCGCGTCTAACGTTGCGGCAGGTCAAAATGTACCCATCGCAATGATCGGTGCGGTTTTGCCGGGCGATTTTAAAATTAAAAAATCAAAACTTCGCGGCGTTGAGTCACAAGGGATGATTTGTTCGGCGAATGAGCTGGGCATTCCAGAGAAGTTTTTGTCTAAAACACAAAAAGAAGGCATCCTCGTGTTGCCAGCAGATGCACCAATTGGATCGGATGCGCTCGAATATCTTGGTTTGAATGATCAAGTATTAGAATTTGATTTGACGCCCAATCGTTCGGATTGCTTAAGCATGTGGGGCTGTGCTTTTGAAGTAGCTGCACTACTCGAAAAACCGGTGAAACTACCGCACGTTGTCATCCACGAAGATACGACAGAACGTGCATCAGACTTAATTCAAGTATCAATTGAAGACGCGGCACCATGTTTGCATTATAGCGCACGGATTATTCGCGATGTTGTGGTCAAGCCATCACCGCAATGGATGCAAAACCGTCTTGTTGCTGCAGGCATTCGCCCAATCAGCAACGTTGTCGATATTACAAACTATGTATTACTTGAGTACGGTCAACCTTTACATGCATTCGATTTATCAAAGTTAAAACATGGAGAAATTAACGTTCGCTATGCACGAAGTGGGGAAGCGTTTGTTACGCTGGATGGTGTGACCCGTGAGTTGGACGAATCGATGATGGTTATTTCCGACGGGTTTGACGCAGTTGCGCTTGGCGGTGTAATGGGCGGACAAGACACAGAAGTGAACGAAAGTACGAATCAAATTTTACTTGAATCTGCACGATTTGACGGTGGGACGGTTCGTCTGACTTCAAAAAAACTAGGCCTTCGTTCGGAGTCGAGCGTACGTTTTGAGAAAGAAGTTGATCCCGCGCGTGTTCGGCTTGCGCTTGATCGTGCGGCAGCGCTACTTGCGCAATATGCAGGTGGTCGTGTGATTAGTGGTGTCGTTGAAACGTTCAAAGATGAAAATGATAGAGTGCTCGCAGATGTGGATTCGGCGCGTCGAATCCATATTTCAAATGAAAAGATTAATTTAACGCTTGGAACAAACCTTTCATCTGATGAAATTGCTGTTATTTGGTCGCGTTTGCAATTTAAAGCCGAGTTACATGGAGAGCATTGGGAAGTTTGTGTGCCATCTCGTCGTAACGATATTCGACTTGCAATTGATTTGATCGAAGAAGTAGCGCGATTGTATGGTTATGACCGTATTCCGACAAGTTTTATCGTTGGAAAAACGACGACTGGAGCGCTTACGAATGAACAAATCATACGCCGTCGTTTGCGCGGCCAATTGGCAGCTCAAGGTTGGCACGAAGTGTTGACGTATTCGTTAACGGAACCGAAAACAATGCAAGCGTTTCCTGTTGCCGGGAAACACGGAGTTGTTACTTTGGCGATGCCGATGAGTGAAGAACGCAGTGTACTGAGACATTCAATCATTCCAGCATTAATTGAAGCAGCTCAATATAATCGCAATCGCCAATTGGATGATGTGCGTATTTTTGAAGTTGGTCACGTGTTTCTTGGGACCGAGAATGCAAACAACGCATTACCGAATGAGCAATTGATGCTTGGACTTCTTTGGACGGGCTCCAAATCGCCGCGCCATTGGTCAGGTAAACCGCAAGCGATTGATTTCTTTGATTTCAAAGGTCAATTAGAGACGTTGTTCGAAAAATTAGGATTGACAGGTTTGATATGGGAATCATCTGTCCGCGAAGGATTCCATCCAGGCAGAACAGCACAAGTTTCCGTGAAAATCGGTGAAGGTGTTGACGTGCTCGGTACGATTGGTCAATTGCATCCTGATCAGCAACGGGCGATGGATTTATCCGATACGTATGTTGCAGAACTTTCAGTTTCCGTAGTAGTGGAAGCGGCGCGGCGCGGCGTGCAATTCCAGGCACTACCGAAATATCCGGCAATTTCAAGAGATATGGCGCTCGTATTGGATCGTTCGGTTTCTGTCGATACCGTCATCCGCGAAACGAAAGCACTTGTGGGTGATCTTGTCGAATCAATTCGTGTTTTTGACGTTTATGAGGATGAAAAATTAGGTAGAGATAAAAGATCTGTCGCTTTTTCATTGCTCTATCGCGTTCCAGAGCGTACACTAACAGATGAGGAAGTTAGCCAACGCCATTTTGGGATGGTAGAAAAATTAAACGAACGTTTTGGCGCAGTGTTACGCGCATAAGCAGGAATTTGACGATTCGCGGCGAATAGTCTTGCGATATATTTAGGCGTTGTTGGAGGGATAAACAATGAGTTCCGAGGAAAAAACAAAAGTTACGGTTGTCATTCATGGTGTGCCATATAAATTGTCAGGAACAACCGATGCCAAGTACGTGAAACGTGTTGCGGCACTCGTTGACCAACAAATGACTAACGTTGAGCGCTTGTACCCGCGATTGGATATGGCGAGGTTGGCCATTCTTAGTGCTGTGAACATTTCGGATGAATTTTTGAAATCTCAGGAACTATTAGATGAACTGATGGCTAACCATTCTTTGGAATTGTCACAGGCAACGCGTGCGGCACATGAAGAAATTCAAAAGCTTCAAGAGCAATTACAAGCGACACACAAAGAATTACTTGCCTTGCAAAAAGATCAGTCCGTGATGCAAGAGAAAATTCGCAAAGCAGAACAACAATGGGAACGCGAACGTTCAACGATTGACCACTCGATGGACGAGCTCGAACGGCTTCGTGAAGAACGTTTGAAACGTCAAGAAGATGGACGGCTTTTACTCGAACAAGTTCAGCGTGCGCAAGATTTATTAAGTGTTTCTAAGGAAGACAATATCCGGTTGAAACAACAACTAAAAAATACAGAAGAAGAAAAACAGGTCCTTAAACAAAATTATGATGAACTGCGCATCGAACACGATGAGTGGATTAAAATTATTGACAAATCATCGAATTAATTTTAATTTTAAGCTTTTGATGGCGAAGACCCCATCAAAAGCTTTTTTATTTGCGAATACTTTTGATAGAATTAAAAATATAAAGAAGCCGTTACACACACTTGTGCAAACGATTGAATGGAGGGTGAGATCGATGTTAAAGTTTTCAAAAGTAGTAACTGCATGTTTAATTGTCGCTCAAGTTATGCTCGGTGGTGTCGTACCATTTCAATTCGATAGGTCTCAAACCGCGAATGCAACACCTGCTGGAGAAAATCCGACGATGATGCAATATTTTCAATGGGATTTGCAAAATGATGGATTGCATTGGAATCGATTAGCGAATGATGCAGCACACCTTAGTACCATTGGTGTAAATATGCTGTGGTTGCCACCGGCTTATAAAGGCGGAGGGAATTCCGACGTCGGATATGGTGTTTATGATGGCTATGATTTGGGTGAATTTAACCAAAAAGGTACAGTCAGAACGAAATACGGTACCAAAGCTGAATTGCAAAATGCAATTACACAATTGCACAATCAAAACATTGATGTGTTGATGGATATGATTTTGAATCATCGAGGGAATGCCGATCGCGCAGAAACGATGCAAGCGATCCCTGTGAATGCAACCAATCGTAATTTGGCAACTGGTGCTGAATCTGCACAGTCCGCGTGGACGGCGTATGATTTTACAGGGCGTAACGGAAAATATTCGACATTCAAGTTTAATAATTCGCATTTTAATGGGTTTGAAAAAAACGGTCAAATTTATCGAATCGCCAATCACAACTGGGATTGGGAAGTGGACACGGAAAATGGGAACTATGATTATTTATTAATGAATGATTTGGATTATGATAATCCCGCAGTCGTCCAAGAGATGAAAGACTGGGGTACTTGGATGGTCAATACCATCGGAGTCGATGGATTTCGGATCGATGCGGCAAAACACATTCAATTTGGATTTTTGAAAGATTGGGTGCAGTCGATACGAACGAACACATCTAAACCTTTGTTTACAGTGAGTGAATACTTAACAGGTAATACTGCTGCTGTTTCTAACTTCCTAACGAAAACGGGCGATACGATGTCCGCATTTGACTTCAATTTGCATTATCAATTTTTTGCAGCGTCCAATGCCGGCGGTACATTTGATATGCGCAATCTGTTTCCGGGTTCATTGATGGCACAACGCTCGAATAAAGCGGTCACGTTTGTTGATAATCACGATACGCAACCGGGACAAGCGATGGATTCATTTATTCAACGTTGGTTTAAGCCAATCGCGTACGCATCGATTTTGACGCGTGAGCAAGGAATTCCAGATTTGTTTTATGGCGATTATTACGGGATTCCAACAGATAATTTTGCTTCTATGCAAAAAGAACTAGATCCGCTTTTGCGTTCAAGGAAATTATTAGCATATGGAAAACAAAATGATTATATCGATCACTGGGATATCATTGGTTGGAGTCGAGAAGGGGATGTTGCACACCCTGGATCTGGTTTAGCGACGATCGTTAGCGATGGACCTGGCGGATCAAAATTTATGTATGTCGGAACGAAACATGCCGGTGAAACATGGTGCGATGTCACTTCAAATCGTGCGGATAAAATCACAATTGGTTTGAATGGCTGGGCAGAATTTAAGGTGAATGGCGGATCTGTTTCGATATGGGCGAACGAAACGATGAAGTATTCGGATACGATTGCTCCGACCGCTCCATCTGGTTTGAAAGTTACTTCGAAAGGCGACGCAAATATTACACTTTCGTGGTCAGCATCCACGGATGATTCCGGATATGTTAGTTATGATATTTATCGTGATCAAGTAAAAATAGCGGATACGTTAACAACATCATTTGTTGATCGTGCGGTGACTCCGGGAAGCTCGTACAAATATCAAATTGTTGCCGTTGATGGCTCAGGCAATCAAACGAGTGCGACCGCATTGCCACTTGTCACTTCTGCAAATCAAGCGATTATAGGAAATAATTATATCTACTTATATTATAAAAGAGGATTTACACCTTCGAATGTACACTTTAGGGCAGTTGGAGGAACGTGGACTGCGATTCCAGGCTGGGAAATGAACAATAGTACTTTTGATGGGTGGGCAATGATTACTTTGCCTATCGCGAAGGCTACTCAGGCAGAGATTTGTTTCAATAATGGTTCAATGTGGGATAATCGAAATGGTTTGAATTATATTGTAAATGCCGGAACATTTTCATATATTCCTGGACCAAACTCTGTTTCTGGTAGTTTTAATTCCGGAGCGCCTGTGGCTACATCGACACCTGTAGTTACATCGACACCTGTAGTTACATCAACACCTGTAGTTACATCGACACCTGTAGTTACATCAACACCTGTAGTTACATCGACACCTTTAGTTACATCGACACCTGTGGCTACATCGACACCTAAGGTGACGGCAACGCCACTTGTAACGTCGACACCAATAAAAACTGCTACGCCACTTGTAACGTCGACACCAATAGTAACGCCTGTTTTAACTACTAAACCTACCACAACACCGACAATAGGTTATGGTAATAACGTACTATTTAACCCAGGTTTTGAGTCCGGGACGTTAAGTGGGTGGTACGAATGGCATCCATTTGGCCAATTGAATACCGTAGGCGTCGATAAAAATGACGCATACAAAGGTGATTACAAGGCGTATTTCTGGAGTGACAAAGCGTTTCAACAAAGTTTACATCAAGTTAAAACGGGGTTGTCGAATAATAACTATTTAATGGAAATTTGGTTGAAAGCTAGTGCGTATAATGGCATTCCAAAAACGGCAAGGGTAGAAGTTTTGGATTTTGGTGGTGACCCAATTTACCAATCGATCCCCGTAACGAAAGAATGGGTAAAAGTTCAAATCAATGTTCCGATTAGTAGTGGGAAAATTGATATTGGCGTCTTTCTGGATTCGCCGGGAGCAACGTCATTGCAAATAGATGAGGTTACGTTACGACCAATTGTAGGACCAATAACTACAATCGTTCCACCGTCAGTGACACCATCCCCTACACCTATTCGTCCAATAGCAACGCCAGTAAGCACTACAAGTGTAGATGATGGGGTGTTAGATAACGCTGGTTTTGAAAGTGGGAATCTATCCAGTTGGTATGAGTGGCATCCGAATGGTCAGTCCGTTGCGCTAGGGGTTGATCAAAATGATGTTTATGGCGGTCAATACAAGGTGTATTTTTGGAAAGACCAAGCGTATCAACAAAGTTTGCATCAATTAAAAACGGGCTTAATGAATGGAAATTACGAATTAAGTGCTCAAGTGAAATTAAGTACCTATGGTGGTGCTCCCAAAAATGCGAGAATTGAAATTGCTGAGTACGGCGGTCCCGCGATTTATAAAAACCTAGAAGTGAATGGAAAATGGACGAATGTGATATTAAATGTTGATATTACAAGTGGGAAGTTCGATTTCGGTTTATACTTAGACTCCCCAGGTAAAACGTCGTTGCAAATCGATGATGTAAAATTGAGACGTTTACCAGCAACACCGACAGCAACACCGACAGCAACACCGACAGCAACACCGACAGCAACACCGACAGCAACACCGACAGCAACACCGACAGCAACACCGACAGCAACACCGAC